>CAVQPP010000170.1:0-9763 GCA_963714445.1 uncultured Actinomycetota bacterium | reverse complement strand
CTATAGCCGCCGCCGTCGCCGACCTGCTCACCTGAGTCCAGGCCGGCGACGGCGGCAGCCGCTGTTAGGGCGCGGTCACGATCTCGATGGGCAGCCCGTAGGGCAGCCGGATCGGCTTGCCGGGCCGGTTGGTGTCGGTGCTGATCGGTACGACCTTGTTCACCGCGGCGGCGTAGACCGTCTTCCCATCCGGGGTGATCGCGATCGCGGTAGCCACTCCAATGAAGATCGCCTTGCCGGGCGTGTTGGTGGCAAGGTTGATGGGAACGACCCGGCCGGTAGGCCCCTCGCCGTTGGCCACGTAGCCGGTCTTCCCGTCCGGGGTGAACACCATCTGCTCGGCGGGGACACCGGCGCCGATGGGGATGGGCTGGCCGGGCGTGTTGGTGGCGGTGCTGATCGGGATGACCGTGCCGATGGCGCCAACGTAGGCGGTTTTCCCGTCCGGGCTGATCGCGATGAGGGCGGTGGGGTTCGATCCGAGACGGATCGGCCGGCCGGGCGCGTTGGTGGCCGTGTTGATCGGGGTGACCGTGTGCAGGCCCAGGACGTAGGCGGTCTTCCCGTCCGGGGTGATCGCGATTTCCCGGCCGCCGGGGCCGACGTGGATCGGCTTGCCCGGCCGGTTGGTGGCGGTGTTGATTGGGATCACTGTGCTCGGGCCCATGGTGGGGCAGCTCATGTAGGCGGTCTTCCCGTCCGGGGTGAACGCGATTTGACCGACGCCGCAGACGTGGATCGGCTTTCCGGGCTTGTTAGTGGCGAGGTTGACTGGGGTGACCCGGCCGTAAGCCGTGCTGACGACCGCGTCGGTGCCGGTGGCGTAGGCGGTCTTGCCGTTCGGGTCGATCGTGAGAAAACCATGGACGCGGATCGGCTTGCCTGGCTTGTTGGTGGCGGTGCTGACCGGGATGGTCCAAGCACCGGGGGAGACGTAGAGGGTCTTGCCGTCCGGCGAGACCGCCAGCGAGCCACCGACGTGGATCGGCTTGCCGGGCCGGTTGGTGGCCGCGTTGATCGGGATAACCTTGCCGGTGAACCTGTCCTGGAACCCGGCATAGACGGTTAACGCGGCCGGCCACTGCCCCCCGCCTGGCCCGGGGACGTGGCCGAGGAGCCGGGTGCCTGCCGGGATGAGGACGGCGACGACGGCGACCGCTGCGGCCCCGGCCACACTGGTCCGCAGCACATGCCGCCGGTGACGGCGCTGGACCAGCGCGGTCAGGTTTGCCTGCGGCTGCTCGCTGGCCACCGCCGACTCCATCGCGGCCCGCAGCCGTGTCTCCAGATCAGCCATGAGAGCGCCCTCCTCCATACATCCCTTCGGCCGGCTCGGCATCGGGCCCGGCGACCGCGCGCAGCCGGGCCAACCCCCGCGAGGCCTGGCTCTTGACCGTCCCCACGCTGCACCCGAGCACGTCGGCGATCTCTGCCTCAGGCAGGTCGTTGTAGTACCTCAGCACGAGCACGGTGCGCTGCCGCGGTGGCAACCCGGCGAGCGCGCGGGCCAGAAAATCACGCTCGGCGACCGCATCCGTCTGGTCCGCCACCACCGGGCCAGCGGCACCAGGATCCAGCGGCCGCTCGGGCCGCCGGATTGCCCGCCGCCACCGGTCATTCGCCGCGTTGGCCAGAATTCGCCGCACATACCGCTCGGGATCACCCGAGCGGCAGACGCGTCCCCAGTGCCGGTAGGCACGTTCCAGCGCCAACTGCAGCAGATCCTCAGCCGCCGCCCGGTCCTGCCCGGCCAGCAGTAACGCGGTCCGGAACAGGCGCTGCGAGCAGCCCTGCACGAATTCCTCGAAGGACACGCCCGCCTCCCGGTCCCTGCGGAGCCATCTACTCACCTAACGCCGTGGCATCCGTCAAAGGTTGAGTCACAACGCCTGTACTCGCCGATGGCACTCGCGAGCTGGAACCGCGACCAGATGCCCAGCCTGCCCAGATCACAGCCGCCGGGCGGCCGCCGGCACGAGAAGCGGTTGGGCGAAGCGGCAGATCTCTTCGGCCGCGTCGAACTCCTCGGTGGGCCAGGTGTGGCCGACATCGAACAGGGTCCAGGCGACAACCTGCGTTCCGCCGACGCCACCCACAGCCGTGTCCTGGCTGGAGAACTCGGTGCGGTGCCGGTCGCCCGGCCCGGGTGGGCAGCGGTCGGTGCTGCGCCAGAACTCGGCCGTCTCATCCAGAGACAGCGTCCGCCCGCGCAGTTCCCCATTCGGCCCGCGGTGCCGAGAGTAGCCGCCACCGATCGGGGACATCATGTCGGCCGTGCCGTGCATCAGCATGGCCGACACCGCGTGCGTGGACGTCACGTCGCGCAGGCTGGCGGGCAGCCCGCCCGCGACGGCCGCGATGACCGCCACCTGGTCGCCTGCGTCGATCCCCATCCGGTGGGCCATGAACGCGCCGTTGGAGAGGCCCGCCACCACGGCGCGATCCGCCGCCGTGCCGTACCGCTGCGCCGACCAGTGGATGATCGCGCGCAGGAACACGACATCGTCCACCCCGGCCTCGTCGGCCGCGGTGACCCCGCGCCCGTCCGCCCAGCACCCGCCGATTCCGTCCGGGTACGCGACGGCGAACCCCCACGTATCCGCCTGCTGGTCGAACGTGGTCCACTCGCGCATGATCTGCCCGGTGGCGTCCGGATGGTTGCCATGCAGTGCGAGCAGCACCGGGATCTCGCCGCTGGCACCCCTTGGTAGCCGGAGCGTAAAGTGGCGCTCCCGCCCGTTGACGGTCAGCACGGCGGCAACCGCTGTCCCCGGATCGGGGACTGGTTCCTGGGCGCCGAGCAGGCGCCCCAGCGCGTTGCCCATCGCGTCCATCGCCGCCGCGACCTGCCCGCGGAGGGCGGCCGGGTCGTCTGGCGCTACATCAGGATTCTCATCACTGGCCACACGAATACGCTACTGGCCACGCAGGGCGGTGACGGCGCGGGCCTGCGGGGCTCAGCGGCGGGTGAAGAGCCGGATCAGTAACCGAAGGGTGTCCTCGGCCCGAGTTCGGCGGGCAGCGTTCCTGGACCACACGCTGGTGCCTGCGATGGAGGCTATGACCAGCAACATCAGGCCTGGACTCGCGAAGCGGACGAGCAGGTACGTGGTGATCAAATCGGGGGTAGACATGGTCGCGGTCGCCTCCTCCGAGCTGCGCGATACCAGGCGGTCCGACTGCTATCGGGCTCACTCCAAGGCTTACGCGAGCCCGGAGCCGGCGATCGATTGGTGACGGAAGATCACTGGAAATTGACGCGCATTGCCGTTACCCGTGACCTTCCGTACCGTTGTGTTGAGGGTTCTTGACAGCCGGTATGCACCCCGGAGGTGTGCCCCAGTGACCGGTATCGCGTTACCGGACCGGGACCGGCTGCCGCCCGGGCCGCATCGGGCCCTGGTCGAGGCGCTGCACGACCTCTACGAGGGAGCGGGCCTGCCTGGACTACGCAAGATCGCGGCGGGCATTGCCGACAGCGACTTCCCAGATACGATCAGCCACGAGAAGGTCGGCAGCCTGCTTCGCGGGGCGAGCCTGCCGGGCTGGCTCAAGGTCGAGTGCGTGGTACGCCAGTTCGCTGCCTGGCACAACCCGCGTCTTGATGCTGACCAGCAGGCCGCACGTTTCCTTCAGCTCTGGCTGGCCGCTGATCGCGCCCGGGAGAATTCGCAGCGCCGCTCTGAGGGCGGGGCAGCCAGCGCACTGCCCGAGTTCCGCGCTGAAACGGGCGTGCCGATCGTGCGCGGCCGGGGCGAGATCGTTAATCGCCTGCTGCATGCTCTCGACGCAGCCGAGGGTGGCGCGGCACGTCCGCAGGTCCTGTACGGAGAGGCGGGGATCGGCAAGTCAACCATTGCGGACAGGGTCGCCGCGCAGGCGCGTGACGAGGGGGCGTCCCGCCGGCTCTGGTGGGTTTGCGCCGCCGACGAGGAAATGCTCGCTCGCGACCTGGCCGGTATGGCTCGGGACCTCGGGATCGGGGAGGCTGACTGGTCCCGCCTGGGCACCCGCTCGGCAGCCGACCTCTATGAGGTCGCGGACCGGGTATGGGCGTCGCTTGAGGATGCGCCAGCGGACTGGCTGCTAGTCATTGACAACGCGGATGACCCACACCTGCTGGGCCCGCAGGACGGGACAGGCTGGGTCCGCGCGGCCAGCCGCGGGCTTGTGCTGATCACCACGCGCAATGGCGACGCAGCCAGCTGGCCGGAGGCGGACCTTATCCGGGTGGACCCCTTGCCACCGGACGCGGCCGCCCAGGTGCTCACGGATCTCGCCCCCCGGGCTGGCGACCGGGTGGCCGCCCAGCGGCTGGCGCAACGCCTCGGCTATGTCCCGCTGGCGTTGCGGATCGCGGGCACGTACCTGCGCGAAGACTTCGGCGCCACGCACACCTTCGATGAATACCGGCAGGCGCTGGATCACAGCCCGGTGGGCGCGCCAGCGCAGCGCATAGTTGGCCAGCTGAATCCCGCTAGCCAGACCCCTGAATTGTCTCTTGATGCCCTCCGCCAAGCTGGATTTCCGCAGGCTCGCCCGCTGCTCTGGCTGCTGGCCTGTTACGCGCCATCAAGCCTCATCCTCGAGGAAATCGTGACCGGAGGACCGCTACCGGGGTGGTCCCCGCGACGCCGGGGCGATGAAACGCCCACGCTGGCCCGGCTGCTTGATCCGGGCCAGGCTCTGCCCGCGGTCCACCTGGCCGAATACAGCGTGACCGGCGTCCAGGAGCTACAAGCGGCTGGGCTCATCGAGCGATCCAAGTCAGATGATGGCCGCAGGGTTATCCAGGTGCACGCCTCGATCGCGGACAGTGCCCGAGCGGTGATGGATAACGGACCGTTGCCACCGGATGGGCCAGCCCCATCCCTGGTCAGGTCGAGTGCCGCAGCGGCGGTCTGCGTCCTGGCGGCCAGGCTGGACACCGGAAGTGCCGAGCACTGGCCATATTTCCGCCTGCTTACCCCGCACGTGGAAGAGTTGCTGGCCAACACGGTCGGCCGGCTCGACATGGGCGCGCGACGAGACTTGCTGACCTGCCTGGTGCGCTGCATTGCGGCCCACACCTGGAGCAAGGCTGAGCAGCGCGCCGAACAGATCGCACTCCGGGGCATGGCCCTCGCGTCCCAGTTGGGCTGCCGTGATCAGGACGTGTACCTGCGGCTGCGGCACGTACACGCGTGGGCGCGCCGGGAACAAGGCTGGCTGACCGAGGCCGCGGAGTCCTTCCAGGACATACTGGCCAGGCAGCGAGTCATGAAACACGGGACCAGCCGTCTGGACACGCTGCGTACCCAGCAACAGCTGGCGTGGACTAAGGGCCGCCTGGGCCGGTGGGCCGAGGCGGAAACCGGGCTCCGCGACGTGATCAGCATGCTGGATGACCGCCGCCGGTATGGCATGGAAGATGACGCCGCCCATGTGCTCCGGCTGCATGTGCGCTGCATGACGAACTGGTGCGTCGGTAAGCAGGGCAGGTGGCCTGAGGCTGAGCAAGGCTATCGGCAGCTTGTCACGGACCGGGAGGAGCTCCTCGGGCCGGACCATCCGGACACCCTCGATGCCAGATACAACATCGGGAAGGCGCTGGCCTGGCAAGGCAGATGGACAGCCGCCGAGAACGCGTGGCGGCATACCGCGGCAGATCGGGCGCAGGCCATGGGGCCGCTGCACCCTGATACGCTCCTCGCCCGGCAGCTGGAGCTCTACGCTGGCGGTCACCGTGCGTGGCGGAATGGCGACCGTAACGGCCAATGGGTAGCTGCTGCCGGGCTGGAGACGGTCCTCGGCGTCCAGCGGGACAAGCGCGGCGAGAACCATCGCGAAACGCTGGACACGCGGGCATTCCTGGCCGCCCTGCGCGGCGATTACTCTCCAGACATGGTGTGGCCCGAGGACCTTCCCCGCCCCGGCACTGACTGATCGGGCAGACCGCCGGACTAGTACCCTCAGGGAGCCATGCGCGCATCATCGAGACCCCCGGACCAGCCCATACGGTGGGGAATTCTTGGCACCGGCAGTATCGCCCATTACTTCACCGAAGACCTGCTCCGTCTCGACGGCCATGTCGTTGCTGCCGTTGGCTCGCGAACCGCAGCCAGTGCGGACAGCTTTGCCCGGGAGTTCGGCATCGAGCGGGCGCACGAATCGTATGAAGACCTCGCCGCCGATGGTGGGCTCGATGTCATTTACGTCGCCACTCCCCATTCTGGGCACGTCGCGGCGGCCCGGCTGTGCCTGCTGGCGGGCCGGCCGGTGCTGGTGGAGAAGCCGTTCACCACGACAGCTCGTGAGGCGGAGGAACTCGCCCGCCTCGCGGCTGAGCGGCGGCTGTTCGTGATGGAGGCGATGTGGACCCGGTTCAACCCCATGATCCGGCAGATCACCGAGCTTGTCAGCGGTGGGAGCCTCGGCCAGATCACCTGTATCCAAGCCGATTTCTCCATCGCGCCCAGCTACGACCCGCAGCACCGGCTTTGGAACCCAGAACTCGCCGGCGGCGCTCTTCTCGACCTTGGCGTCTACCCGATCGCGTTCGGATCCATGCTGCTGGGCTCACCCGACCTGGTGCACGCGCTGACCACACGCGCGCCGACCGGCGTGGACGCCAATACGGCCGTCATCGCCCGGTACTCCGGGGGTGCGGTCGGCGTGTATCACTGCGGCCTTTTGGCCGACTCCCCGACCACGGCCACCATCACGGGATCGAAGGGCTATATCACCGTCGATCCAATCTTCTACCGGCCGCAGAGCTTCACCTTCCATCCCGCGGCCGGGACAGCGCAGACGTACCGTCTCAACCTTGATGGGCACGGTTACACCTACCAGGCCGCCGAGGTCGCCCGCTGCCTACGTGCGGGACTTACCGAATCACCCCTCATGCCATTGGCCGAGACCGTCTCCATCATGCGGACGCTCGACGCCGTGCGCGCCGCTTTCTCGGCCGGGCGATGACGTGGAGCCACTGGCCGGCTCGTCCAGGGACGTGTTCTAGTCTGCCGGCCGCCGCGGTCCCGACGGGTACCACGGAGCCGCCGTGGCCAACCCCGGCCGAGTGCTACCTACTCAGGCCGCACCGAGGTCAAGGCCGTCAGCATACGTTGACACGAAGATGCGCGTCAGCATATGCTGACGCAGATAGAACCCGCACTCGCAAGCACGGCAAGCGGACCGGGAGCCGATAATGCCCAGGTACCTGATGCGGGACGCCCGTGCCTCTCTCGCCCGCGCCCTGAGACACGCATCCGGACTCGCCCGTCGCTACGTCAGCGGCGAGTATCTCATGACCATCCTCGCCTCCGCTCTTCACCCAGGACAGGACCCACGACCGGCGCGCGCCGTCCTGCACGAGCACGGTGTCACGATGGAAGACGTCGCGGAGGAGATCGCCCGCCGTGCCGGACCGGGAGCGGTCCTGTTCGGCGGCCTGGACCGGGCCGCACTGGCGGCTATCGGGATCGATATCGACGCCGTGCGCGCCAGGATCGAGTCGTCGTTCGGGCCGGAAGCCCTTACACAGGTCGTCCACCGGGAGCCTCGCCCGTCCGGGCTGAAAGGCCGCGCCAGCACGCTAGTGCTGCTCAAGCGCGCTCACCCGGACATCTTCGAGGATGCGCTATGGGCAGTGATCAATAAGGCGAAGGAGCGGAAATCATGAACGCCGCCGAGATCGCCGACGCCAGATCCGTTGGCAGGGAAACCGCTGCCGGGAGAGCGAAGGATCGCTGGCCAGGCGCGCGTTCATGGTGTATCACCTGTCTGCAAATCGCCGTGAGTAGCTGCCCGGAAAGATCGAGCATCCATATCCGGTTCCGCATCTTCGGGGCGACAAATCAGTGAGACTGCGCGGCTGATCCCTGACTGTACCTTCGCCACCACTGCTCGATAAGCCGCGCCTTGTCTTCGAACTGCGGGTCGTCCTGCCAGGACGTGACCAAAGGCGCACGCAGCAGCAGGCTCCGGCCACTGCGCTGGGTCACCCGCACCGCGGCCAGCCTCGCCCGGTACCCGCCTTCCGACCTATGGACCACCCGGGACAACGGCTGCTTGGCCGGCGAATCCCAGGGCGCCCCCGTCACAGGCGCAGCCTCTGAATCGGCCGCGGAAACCCCGCCCGCGTCGATCCTGATCACGTCGGACCAAGGAATGAAGTGATCAAAATAGCCCCGGGCCTCGATCCCCTGGGCAGACAACCGGGTCCTGAAGCGGCCCTGCCACAGATACAGGATTCCCTGATACAACGTGGCCGCGCCGAAGACGGCAGCTGCGGCCCAGGTGAGCAGGGGCAGGAAACCCGAACTGGCCAGCGACGCCGCTGCGCCAGCAAAGACGAGCGCAACTGCGCCGCGCCGCAGTAGCGGGACCCGGTAACCGCGGCCGAGGACAAATACGGTGTCGCGCCCAGGTAGACCGTCACCGGCTGACGTGCCGCCTGCCATGCTCCCTCCTGACCGGCACAGTTCCGGGTGCTGGCCGGAACCACGGTACTTGTGACCAATCCTACGCCGATGGTGCTATCGGGGAAGCTAACCGGCGCATACCGAGATGCCCGGGCCACCTGACCAATAATTCCCCTTTATACTTTCGGCGGCTCTGTATTAAACCCGGGAGCTGCGATGTCCGTGCTCATATGTGTCATCGGCGGCGGTAACTGGATTGGTCTGCATAGGGCTTGCGGCTGGGATTGGCTTGTGAGCGGGCCGGGATGGCCTGGTTTGAGACAGGCTGGGTAGCCTGGGAGCAGGCAGGAGCGCCTGCCGTACTCCGAGCTGCCGTGGCCCGCGCCCGCGGTGGCGGTGAGGACAAGGGCCGCCGGTTCGCGCTAGCTGGGACAGATCAGTCACCGCTGAGCCAGGCGATCAGGCGCGGGGCAGGGTCGCCGCGAGGGACATGGCGTGACTGACGACAGCGCATTCAAGAAGCAGGTCCGGGCCCGGATGGCCGAGACCGGGGAGAAGTACACCGTCGCCCGCCGCATGGTCATCGCCGGGCGTGATCCGGGCCGGCCGCCGGTGGCGTTGCGGGTGTACCTGAATCCGCACGTGGACCTGGAGCTGACCGACGAGGCGGCGCGGGCGTATGCGGCGGCGGATAAGCCGGGCCGGCGGGACATGGCGAACCGGCTGCTGGCAGACCACATCGAGATGGCCGGGGCCGGGGAGGCGGGGGCCGCCGCCGGTTCGGAGATCATGACGGTCCAGGCGCTGTGGATCGAGGAGATCGGTGAGGTGGTGCGCCGGCGGATAGGACGGGCGGCCGGAGTATCCGCGGTGTCGGTCAGCGGGGACTTGGACCAGGTCCGGGTTGATATCGAGGCCGCCCGGCCAGGGGTGGTGCACGGCCATGGCGGTGCGGAGGCCCACCGGCTCCGCGCCGAGCTCGAGGAGCTGACTGGCAAGCCGGTGCTGCTGAACATGCTGGACGATCCCGGCCCGCAGCAGCAGTAAAGCGGGATTAAGACTGGGCGGAGAGCAAGTATTCGAGCCTGGTCCTATTCTGATCCCCGGAGTCTCCAGGCAGGCGGTCCTGTATCAGGTCTCCTGCGGTGGGCGAGCGTCGGGGTTCGTTGCTTGGCCGCCCTCGGTGGCAGTTCCGGGATCTTGTGTGCTCACCGACAGGACCTCGGTCCAGTCGGCGATGTTGCTGCGGGTGGTCAGGGTGTCGGGATGGTCTGGGCCGAGGACCCGGACCCGGTCGGGCAGCAGCTCCTGGGACAGGCGCAGCGCCCCCCCGAGATCCCCGCACCCGCCGGTCCAGTAGG
>CAVQPP010000169.1:0-33055 GCA_963714445.1 uncultured Actinomycetota bacterium | reverse complement strand
GCGCTTGCTCGTCGCGTCGTGGCGCAGATGGATCGCGTCGAAGTCAGACGGAGACGGATCACACCGCAGCCCCAGCGGGAGGCGGACGGCACACTGCCGGCTGCGAACACCCGGGACAGCGCGCCGGGAGCTACGGATGCTGCCCACGGGATCCTCCCGCCTGCCCGCCGGCTCGTAAATCGTAAATGCCCGAATCCAACCAAATCAACCTTTGAAAATCGAACGCAAGCTTTCCCGCACTTCAAGCTCCGCATTCCGAACTTTGGAGGCGTTTATCGGGGCTGATCCGGGGCGGGAAAACAGCCTGTGCATGATCCGGATCGAGCGCTCGGTGGTCGAGTTGGACAACGGGACGATCGTCACTGGTCCTCCCAAGTCCGAGGCTGGCGTCCGGACAGTGTCGTTCCCGGAGCTGCTGCGGCCGGACCTCGAACAGCACCTGGCCGACTTCGTCGCCGCTGAAGCCGAGGCGCGTGTATTCACTAGTTGGGAGGGCGGCACGCTGTTCCGGGCCAACTTCCAGAAGATCTGGTCCGAGGCGCGTGACACGGTCGGCCTGCGTGATGTCCACTTCCATGATCTCCGCCATACCGGGAGCACGCTGGCCTCGCAGACCGGCGCGACGCTCAAGGAGCTAATGCACCGCATGGGGCACTCGACGGTACGCGCGGCCATGATCTACCAGCACAACGCACCTGGTCGTGATCAGAAGATCGCTGAAGCTCTCGACGGTCTGATCGCCGAGCTGCGGGCCGACAAGGACGACGACGAGGACAGCGGTCCGAAGGACTGATCGGGCACGCTACGGGCACGGGAACCCCAGACGGGTATCAAGGTCTGGGGTTCCTTCGTGTTTGCTGCCGCTGTGACCTGCGGCCGGAGAGTGAGCTGGTGAGGGGACTCGAACCCCTAACCACCTGTTTACAAGACAGGTGCGCTGCCAATTGCGCCACACCAGCCGGCGTCGGGCTTGATCCCCTGTGCGGGGTCGCGCTGAACCGGTGACCATCGTACCGGGCGGGTGAGGTACGGCCCACCGAGTTCCGGTTAGGCGGAGGTTGCGGGCGGGAGGCGGGGCGGTGTGCGGTATTGGACATCGCGGCGTGGCTGATAGTGACAAGATGCTTGTCAGAGGATACGGTCAGCGAAGGTCGCGGCGGCCTTCTTCTTTGTCGCCTGCTCTGGGCGCTGAAGGGCTTCGCGACCGCCTTCAACTCGGATCGTCCGGCACGTTCCTGCCGGTTGAAAGGGATAGGACTTCTTTTACCATGACTGGTGTCATTTACGAGGACGCCACGTGCGTCTATCCGGGCGCTGAGCGCCCCGCTGTCGACAAGCTGAACCTGGACATCCAGGACGGGGAGTTCCTCGTGCTGGTCGGGCCTTCTGGCTGCGGGAAGTCCACCTCGCTGCGGATGCTCGCGGGGCTGGAGGAGGTGACGGCCGGCGCGATCCGGATTGGGGAGCGCGACGTCACGCACCTGCCGCCCAAGGACCGGGACATCGCGATGGTCTTCCAGAACTACGCGCTGTACCCGCACATGACCGTCGCCGAGAACATGGGCTTCGCCCTGAAGATCGCCGGCGTGCCGAAGGCGGAGATCCGGCAGAAGGTCGAGGACGCGGCCAAGCTCCTCGAGCTGACCGAGTACCTCGGGCGCAAGCCGAAGGCTCTGTCCGGTGGTCAGCGTCAGCGTGTCGCGATGGGTCGCGCGATCGTGCGTGAGCCGAAGGTCTTCCTCATGGACGAGCCGCTGTCGAACCTCGACGCGAAGCTGCGTGTGCAGACGCGTACGCAGATCGCCTCGCTGCAGCGGCGGCTGGGGATTACGACCGTATACGTTACGCACGACCAGGTCGAGGCCATGACGATGGGCGACCGCGTCGCGGTGCTCAAGGACGGCCTTCTGCAGCAGTGCGACACGCCGCGCCGGATGTACGAGAAGCCGGCCAACGTCTTCGTCGCGGGCTTCATCGGCTCGCCGGCGATGAACCTGATCGAGGCGCCGATCACGGATGGCGGCGTGGCGTTCGACGGTGCTGTCGTGCCGGTTGACCGTGACTCGCTGAGTCGGGCGACTGGCCGCGGCGAGCAGTCTGTGACGCTGGGCGTGCGGCCTGAGTCCTTTGACATCACGTCGGACGGCACTGGCATCGCGGTGATCGTGAACGTCGTCGAGGAACTGGGCGCGGACGCGTTCGCGTATGGCACGGCGAAGGTGGACGGCGGCGACGTGGACGTTATCGTCCGCGTGGACGCGCGTAACACGCCGGCTAAGGGCGAGACGCTGCACTTCCTGCCGAAGGCTGGGGAGACGCACATCTTCTCGACGGAGACTGGTGAGAGGTTGTCCGACTAGTTCGGACTAGTAGTAAGAGTACGAAGGTCTGAACGGCGATTGCCCCGGCCTCCGGTGACGGAGGGCGGGGCAATCGCCGTTTAAGAGGCTGTGCGTTAGAGGGTGGCGGTTAGGGTCGCGATCTCGGCGGCTACGCCTAGGTAGTGGTCGTTGGCGGCGGCCGGAGCGCCGAGGATCATGTGCGTCAGGCCTAGTTCACGTAGGCGCTCGGCGCGTTCTGCGACGGACTTGGGGGTGCTTTCGGGGGTCAGGCGCTGCATGATCGTCTTTTCGATCGCGTCGTAGTCGCGGCCTTCGGTCTCGCAGTGGCCGCGCAGGACGTTGAGCTTGTTCGTGACGAAGTCGTCGCCTCCGTCGAAGATGTTGCACGCGTCGGCGTAGCGCGCGACCAGGCGCAGCGTCTTCTGCTCGCCACCGCCGCCGATGAGCAGCTTCGGGTGCGGGGACGAGATCGCGGGCGGGTTGTTGAGCAGGCGGCCGGGCGCGTAGTGCTTGCCTTCGAAGCCGGCGTCGGAGTCGGACCACATGCCGCGGGCGATCTGGATCGCCTCCTCGAGGCGTTCGAACCGCTCCTTGACGGGCGGATACGGCACGCCGTAGCCGTCGTGTTCGCCTTCGAACCAGGCCGCGCCGATGCCGTAGTACGCACGGCCGCCGGAGACGACGTCGAGCGTTGTGCCGGTCTTCGCCAGGATCGCCGGATTGCGGTACGTCACGCCGGTGACCATCGTGCCGAGCGTCACGCGCTCGGTGGCGGCGGCAAGGAAGCCGAGGGTGGTGTAGCCCTCGAGCATGTTGTCCTCGGGCGCGCCGTTGCCCGAGATCTGCCAGAAGTGGTCCATCACCCAGAGGCTGTACAGGCCGCCGTCCTCGACGGCACGAGCTGCCTTGAGCAGGTTGGGACGGATGGCCGCGGAGCCGCCCGGCCAGTCGTAACGGTTGATGGTGTAGCCGATGCGCACTCTGACACTCCCGTTGGAAGGAGGAAGGTGGGGATGCGCGTAGCTTACGCCGGGGGAAGGTGCCTCCGGATCGGTGGAGGCAGGAGGGAGGGTGGAGAGGGCGTACGTGGGGCGGGGGTCGTTAGAGGCGGGTGGAGTTGGCGCGGCGTTGGGCGACTTCGTAGAGCGCGATGCTTGTGGCTACGCCAGCGTTGAGTGACTCGGTCGCGGCGGCGATGGGGATGCGGACTGTGACGTCGCAGGTCTGCTCGACTAGGCGCCCTAGACCCTTGTCTTCGGAGCCGACGACCAGGACCAGCGGGTCGGCGCCACCCTCGAGGTCTGACAGATCGACGGTGCCGCGTCCGCTCAGGCCCACGATGAGCAGGCCCTGCTTGCGATACGCATCGAGGACGCGCGTTAGGTTCGTTGCTTGGGCGACTGGGATGCGTGCGGCGGCGCCGGCAGAGGTCTTCCACGCACCGGCGGTCATACCGGCTGAGCGACGCTCGGGGACGACTACGCCGTGCGCACCGAAAGCGGCTGCCGAGCGGATCACCGCGCCTAGGTTGCGGGGGTCGGTGACGCCATCTAGCGCGACGATTAGCGGGGTCTGGCCTGCGTCGAACGCGCGGCTGAGTAGGTCGTCTGGGTGCGCGTATTCGTATGGCGGGATTTGGAGGGCGATGCCCTGGTGGATCGCGCCGTCCGTCAGGCGGTCGACCTCCTGGCGGGTGACCTCCATCAGCGGAATGCCGCGGTGGGTGGCCAGGGTCATGGCTTCGCGGACGCGCTCGTCGGCGTCGATGTTCTGCGCGACGTAGAGCGTGGTGCCGGGTACGTCGGCACGCAGCGCCTCGACCACGGAGTTGCGGCCGGCGATCAGTTCGGAGATCTGCCGGTTGGCCTTGTACGCCACCTTCGGGCGCTGGGTGGCATTCGTGCCGCGAGTACCGGCGGCTTGCGTGCGCTTGGCGGCTGCGGCGGCCTTGCGCGCTGCCGGGTGGTGGGGGCGGTTCTCGGCACGCGGCGTCGGGCCCTTGCCCTCTAGGGACTTGCGCCGGTTGCCGCCTGAGCCCATCTGCGCGCCCTTGCGGGACGAGCCCGGCTTGTTGCCGCGGCCGC
Source organism: uncultured Actinomycetota bacterium (assembly GCA_963714445.1). Taxonomy (GTDB): domain Bacteria; phylum Actinomycetota; class Actinomycetes; order Streptomycetales; family Catenulisporaceae; genus Actinocrinis. The sequence continues at coordinate 28,629 of CAVQPP010000169.1, read as the reverse complement.
CCTGGCCGCCGCCCTTGCCGCCTGCCATGGTGGTACTCCGTCGGGTAGTGATTCGTCAGTGGGTTGATTCGGGCGCCGGGTGGCGTGCGGGACCGTCAGGGTCAGATCAGGTCAGGAGAGGGTCCAGCGGGGGCCGCCGGGGGTGTCCTCGATGGTGATGCCGATCTGCGCCAGCTGGTTGCGGATCGCGTCGGCCGCCGCGAAGTCCTTGCGCGCGCGGGCTGCCTGTCGCTGTTCGAGCGCGACCGCGACTAGACCGTCGATCGCGGTGCGGAGGCGTTCGGCTTGGTCGTTGCTGCCGCCGGCGTTGGTGGTGATCCAGGACTCAGCGAGCGGGTCCAGGCCGAGCACGCCTAGCATCGCCCTGACCTCGCCGAGCCGGGCGAGGACCGATTCCTTGTCGCCTGCGGAGAGCGAGGTGTTGCCGGCGCGCACGGTTTGATGCAGGACGGCTACCGCGCCGGGGACGCCTAGGTCGTCGTCCATCGCGGCGGCGAAGTCCTCGGGGATCGTGGTGGGCTCGACCATTCCGGTGAGTTCCACGGCTCGTGTGATGAACTGCTCGATTCGGCCGAACGCGGTAGTGGCCTCTTCGAGCGCGGCCTCGGAGTACTCGATCATCGACCGGTAGTGCGGAGTGCCGAGGTAGTAGCGCAGCACGATCGGGCGGTGACGCTTCATCATGTCGGCGGCGATGAGCGAGTTGTCGAGTGACTTGGACATCTTCTCGCCGGAGATCGTCACCCAGGCGTTGTGCATCCAGTACTGCGCAAACGCGTCGCCGCGCGCCTTGGATTGGGCGATCTCGTTCTCGTGGTGCGGGAAGATCAGGTCGATTCCGCCGCCGTGGATGTCGAAGCGCTCGCCTAGATAGCGCCGGGCCATCGCGGAGCACTCCAGGTGCCATCCGGGACGGCCGGGACCCCACGGCGTGTTCCAGAACGGCTCGCCGGCCTTGGCGCCCTTCCACAGGGTGAAGTCCTGCGGGTCACGCTTGGCGTTCTTCGGGTCCGCGTCGTCGGCGCTGAGCATGTCCTCGACACGCTGGTTCGACAGCGCGCCGTACGCGGGGAAGCTGCGCACGCTGAAGTAGACGTCGCCGCCGGCCGCGTACGCGTGGCCGGAGAGGATCAGGTCCTGCATCAGCTCGATCATCTCGGGGACATGCCCTGTGGCGCGCGGCTCGACGCTGGGCGGCATGCAGCCGAGGCCGTCGTACGCGGCGTTGAACGCGCGCTCGTTCGCCTGGGCGACTCGCCAGAACTCGATGCCCTGGTCGGCGGCCTTGCGCAGGATCTTGTCGTCGATGTCGGTGACGTTGCGCACGAAGGTGACCTTGAGGCCCCGGTAGGCGAACCACCTGGCCAGGATGTCGAAGTTCACCCCGCTGCGGATGTGCCCGATGTGCGGCGCGGCCTGCACGGTGGCGCCACACAGGTAGATCGAGACCTTGCCCGGTTCAATGGGGACAAAGTCACGCACGCTGCGTGTCGCGGTGTCGTGCAGGCGAATAGTCACGTGTACCAGGGTACCGGTTTGGGTACGTTACTTCGCTCGCGCGAGAGGGGAGCGTGGGGCGGGCGGCGCCTGGTGTGATTACGGCAAGTGGCGGCTGGTGTGGTTACGGGAGTCGGTAGCGGCCGTCGGGCAGCTGGACCGCGAGGCCGTCCGCGAGTAGTCCGGCGAGGGCGCGCTCGCGTTGTTCGTCCGGGCGCCACGCCGGTTCGAAGGCGGACTTCTCGACGGGGCGTGTCGAATCGCGGAGGACTGCGAGAAGGCGACCGCGCGCTTGGCGGTCGGTGCCCGCGTAGGTTTGGCCGCGCCGGGGCGGGCCGTCGTGGGCTGGCTGGCCTAGTTGGTGCCAGGAGCAGAGCTCGACGATTGGGCACTGCGCGCACTTGGGCGTCTTCGCGGTGCAGACGAGCGCGCCGAGTTCCATCGAGGCGGCGGCCCAGGCTGCGGCGTCGTCGTCCGCGTGCGGGAGGACGGTCGCGGCTAGCGCGCGTTCGGCGGCGCTTAGGGAGTCGGCGGGGAACTCGGTCCCGGAGAAGACGCGGGTCAGGACACGGCGGACGTTCGTGTCCAGGACTGTCGCGCGGCGGCCGAAGGCGAACGCGGCGATGGCTCCAGCGGTGTATTCGCCGACGCCCGGGAGTGCGCGTAGGGCGTCGTAGTCGTCGGGTACCGCGCCGCTGTGGCGCTCGACGATTGCGGTAGCCGCGCCGTGTAGTCGTAGGGCACGGCGCGGGTAGCCCAGGCGGCCCCACGCGCGTACCGCCTCGCCGGGCTCGTCGGCCGCGAGGGCAGAGGGCGTCGGCCAGCGGGTCATCCAAGCCTCGTAGACGGGCAGCACGCGGACGACCGGGGTCTGCTGGAGCATGAACTCACTCACCATCACGCCCCACGGCCCGGCGTCTGGGCGCCGCCATGGCAGATCCCTGCGATGTAGGGCGAACCAGGCGCGCGTGCGCTCGGTGACTTCGTCGGCGTACTCGCCGCTCGGCGGCGCGGGGACGCTGGCTTGGGAGAAGGCGGATTGACTGGGCATCATTCTTATCGTCGCATTGTCGAACACGCTCATGTGGCGAATGCGACGTGCGGCGTCGCGGATGCCATAGGGTTTTCCTCCGTGGGATCGTTCCTCCGCCCTGTCGGCCCTCAGCCGCCCGCTGTGTACTGGCGGCGGCGAATCCTGGTGTTCGGGATCCCGCTCGTTCTGGTCGGCTTCACGGCGTACGCCTGCACCGCTTCGGGCGGTGGCGGCAACGGGAAGACCGGCACTTCGGCCAAACCGACTAATACTTCCGCGATAATCACACCGGGACCGGTGCCGACCGGGACGTTGCCACCCATAAATTCGTATCCTGTGACCGGTCCGACCGGTTCGGGCACGCCGACGGCGACGGGTACGGCGGGCGCTGGCGGCGTCGGCGGCGCGAACGGTGGCGGCGCCGGGGGTAATGGCGGAACCGGAGCGACTGGCGGCGCGGGCGGTGCCGCAGGTGGCGGCGGGTTCCCCGGCGGGGTGCCGGTGGGATCAACGGGTTGTGTGCTTTCGGTACAAGTGCAACTGGACAAGTCGGCTACGAGCGGTCCGCCGTCGTATCCGTCCGGCCAGAACCCGACCTTCAACGTGATACTGAAGAACCTCGGCAACGGGAACTGCCTGTTCGACGTATCCGGAAAGGGCGTCGTGGTCACGGTCACGCCGGTCGGTTCGAGTTCGGCGGCGTGGACGACGGCGAACTGCGCCGGCAACAAGGACATGCGCGTGCTCGGACCCGGTGACGGCTACACCGAGCCGGTGAAGTGGAACCGGACGCAGTCGGTCAGCGGCTGCCCGGCCTCGCCGCCGATGGTGAGTCCGGGCGCTTACGCGGTGACGGCGGCGGCTAGCGGTGTGAACGCGGCGTCCGTGCAGTTCAACTTGCAGTAGGCGCTAAGAGGCGGCTGGGTAGAGGGTTGCGTTAGTCGGACTGTCGGATCGTCAGACGCGCCGTTATCAGACGTAGCGTTCGAGGATTGACGACTCGGCTAGGCGGGACAGGCCTTCGCGCACCGTGCGGGCACGCGTCTCGCCGACGCCTTCTACCGCCTGCAGGTCCGCGACCGAGGCGGCGAGCAGCTTCTGCAGGCCGCCGAAGTGCTCGACGAGCCGGTCGATCACGGTCGCGGGCAGCCTCGGCACCTTGGCCAGCAGCCGGTATCCGCGCGGAGACGCGGCCGAGTCCAGCGCGTCCGCGCCGCCGCTGAATCCGAGTGCCTTGGCGACCGTGGACAGCTCCAGCAGTTCGGCGCGGTTGAGCGCGTCGAGGTCGCGAAGGGTGTCGTCGACGGTGCGGCCCCGGCGGCCGGCGCGCTCGGGGAGGTAGTCGCGAGCGACTAGCTCGCGCTCCGGCTCGGCTCCGGCGACCAACTCGTCGAGCTGAAGCTCCAGCAGCCTGCCGTCCACGCCGAGTTGGACCACGTAGCCCTCGATCTCCACCGCGATCCGGCGGACCATCTCCAGGCGCTGCGCCACCTGAGCGACGTCGCGCGCGGTGACCAGGTCCTCGATCTCCAGCGCGGAGAGCGTGCCGCAGACCTCGTCGAGCCGCAGCTTGTAGCGCTCTAGGGTGGCCAGCGCCTGATTAGCCTTCGAAAGGATGACGCCGGAGTCTTCGAGGACCGTGCGCTTGTCGTCGTGGTAGAGCGCGATAAGGCGCATTGACTGGCTCACCGAGATGACCGGGAATCCGGTCTGCCGGCTTACGCGCTCGGCGGTGCGGTGACGCGTGCCGGTCTCGACGGTGGGGATGGCCGGGTCGGGCACGAACTGCACACCCGCGCGCACGATGCGGGAGCAGTCGCCTTCCAGGACCACGCCGCCGTCCATCTTGCACAGCTCGCGCAGCCGGGTCGCGGAGAACTCGACGTCGAGGACGAAACCGCCGGTGCAGATGCTCTCGACGGTCTTGTCGAAGCCGAGCACGATCAGGGCGCCGGTATTTCCGCGCAGGATGCGCTCCAAGCCGTCCCGCAGCTGGGTGCCGGGAGCCAGCGACGCCAGAGTGGCGCGGTGCTGCGCTTGGTCCGCGGCGCGGTCGTGGGGGGCCATGGCGCTCCAGTGGGAGGGGACGACTACGGCAAAGTTTACCGGTTGATCATCTGACTAAGGTTGGCCAGCGTGTCGGCGATGTCGGCGACCTCGACGATTCGCATACCATCGGGAATTTTCGGGGCATCCTCACCGTCCGCGCGGCGTGGGACCAGTGCGGTGCGGAAGCCGAGACGAGCGGCCTCGGACAGGCGACGGGTCAGACCGGTGACCGGGCGCACCTCGCCGGCCAAGCCGACCTCGCCGAACGCGACGACGGTCGCTGGCAGCGGGCTGTCGACCGTGCCGGTGGTCATGGCGATGGCGACGGCCAGATCCGCCGCGGGGTCGATCAGCCGGACGCCGCCGACGGTCGCGGCGAAGACGTCGTACTTTGCGAGTTGCACGCGACCGCGCCGCTCCAGCACCGCCATGACCATGGAGACGCGGGACGCGTCCAGGCCCGAGGTCGCGCGGCGCGGCTGCGGGAGGTTCGACGGAGCGACGAGGGCTTGCACCTCGCAGACCAGCGGCCGGCGGCCTTCGAGCGTGACGGTTACGCAGGTGCCCGGGACGGGCTCGGAGCGGCGGGAGAGGAACAGGCCGGACGGATCGGCCAGGCCTCTGATACCGCTGTCGTGCATCTCGAAGCAGCCGATCTCGTCGGTCGGTCCATAGCGGTTCTTCGCCGCGCGTACGAGCCGCAGCGGTGAGTGCCGGTCACCCTCGAACTGGAGGACCACGTCGACGAGGTGTTCCAGCACGCGTGGACCGGCGATCGAGCCGTCCTTAGTCACGTGCCCGACGAGTATCACCGCGATGTCGCGTTCCTTGGCGATGCGGATCAGCGCGGCGCTGACCTCACGCACCTGCGTGACGCCGCCGGGTACGCCGTCGACCTCGGCGGAGGCGACGGTCTGCACCGAGTCGAGGACGAGCAGGCTCGGCTTGACTTGGTCGATGTGGCCGAGGACCGCGGCCAGGTCGGTCTCCGCGGCGAGGTAGAGGTCGGGGTCGAGGGCGCCGATGCGGTCGGCGCGCAGCCGGACTTGGGCCGCGGACTCCTCGCCGGTGACCACGAGCACCGGGCGATCCGGCTCGGCTCCGGCGGCGGCGACCTCGAGCAGCAGGGTCGACTTGCCTACGCCCGGCTCACCGGCGAGCAGGATCACCGCGCCGGGCACGATGCCGCCGCCGAGTACGCGGTCGAGTTCGGGTACTCCGGTCGGGCGTGCCTTCGCGAAGGTGGCGTCGACTTGGTCAATCGGGCGCGCGGGGGCGGAGACCGGGCCGGCTTTGACGGTGCGCGGTTTGGGGACGCCGATCTCCTCGACGCTGCCCCAGGCCTGGCATTCCGGGCAGCGGCCGACCCACTTCAACGTGGTCGCACCGCACTCGACGCAGCGGTAGCTGTCGCGCGGCGCGGTGGATCGCGCGGCTTTGCTCGTTGACCCCATGGTCATCGACGGTAGCGGGTCGCGGGGACAACAAGGCGGGTGAGAGGGCGCGAGCGGCGCTAGGAAAGGGCGCGGCAATGCGTAGCGCCGGAAGTACCGACAGTGTGCCACCTCTGGGTCATCGACATCGCCGAAAATGCGTTGATATGTCTGCTTCGCTTCGTGCGGTAGCCCATAGTTTTGTCGACTCAGTGGAAGTCATACCACCGCATGACTTACCTTGCCTGCGTGACTGACCGCGAATTGGTTACCGCTCTGCGGGCTGGAGACCGGCTCGCGGCCGGTCAGATATACGACATATACGGAACGCGACTGTATGCGTACTGTCACGAGTTGGTGGGTGACCATAAGGTCGCCGGCGACGTGCTTCGCGACACCTTCATCGTGGCAGTCAACCGCATCCGCGAGCTGCGGCAGCCCGACGAGCTTGGCGCGTGGCTGTACGCGCTTTCGCGTGCCGAGTGCGAGCGTGTCGGCGTCAGCGAGGAGATCCCGCCGGACGCGGGCGACGCGGCGCGCGGCGACCGGCTGGCCCGCCTGACGCTCGACTGCTACGCGATGCTGCCACCGGAGACGCGTGAGGTGCTGGACCTCGCGTTCCGGCACCGGTTGGTAGACGCCGACCTCGCTCGCGTCCTCGGCCGCACCGAGGAAGAGTCCGGAGACCTGGTCGGCGCGGCGCAGGCCGATCTCGAGCACGCGCTGCTCGTCGTGCTCGCGGCCCGCACCGGTGATCCGAAGTGCCCCGAGGCGGCCGAGCTTGGCCGAAAGTTCGACCAGCTCGACGGTCGTGGCGTGGACGCGTGGGTGCAGTCGGCGACGCGTCACATCGAGAAGTGCTCGATCTGCAGCACCACGGTGAAGAACCGCCGGCCGCTGCGCCTGTTTGAGGAACTGCCGCACTCGTTCATGCCCCCCGGCGTGCGTTCGCGCGTGCTCGAGAGCCTGCGCGACCCGGCGGGCACGGCGTTCGCGGCACGTATCGCCGAGCGCGCGGGCCGGTTCGACGAGAACGGTTTCCCGGTTGGCGGCCGACGCGGTGGTGGCGGCGGCGCGGGACGTAAGTGGGTCCTCCCGGCCGGCTTCGCGGCGGCGCTGGCGGCGGTGTCGGTGTTGGCGTACGTGCTGCTGGGACAGCATTCGCCGACGACCTCGCCGACCGCGAACTCGACGGCTAGTCAGGCGGCGAGTGGCACCGCGTCGGCGAGTGCGACGGATAGTGCGAATGCGGTCAATCTGTTGATCGGGACTAGTTCGGCGTCTGCGACGGCTTCAGCGTCCGCGTCACCGTCGGCTTCGCCGAATGCGCCCTATGTACCTCCAGGTGGGACTAGCGGTACTACGCGTCCTCCGGTGAAGTCGAGTACGCCGGTATCGAAGCCGTCCACGCCGCAGACATCGAAGTCTTCATCGCCGTCACCATCAAAGTCAGCATCACCTTCGGCATCGGCGACACCTACGATGTCGGCATCACCGAGCGCGACGAGTACAGGCTGACGCGGGATCGGGAAAGGTCACTCGTATGAGTGGCGACGCGGTTACGTATCGTCACTCGGTCGGGCGATAGGGCTCAATCTCCAGGGCGACCTGCCGTAGCGCCGCCTACTTTCGGCCGTGTGAACGCTAAGACTGCGCCACTTGACGATCGGCCGTTGCGCACCGAGCCGATTCGGCCCACCGGCGACGCGGGAGACGGCTGGGGGCGGGCTGCGGCGTACGACGCGTACGCGGACGGTCTGCACACCTACGCGATATGGCTATTGCGCGATCATGACGCCGCCGTGGACGCGTTGTACTGCACGTTCGTCCTCGCCGACCGACACGTCACGCAACTGCGGCAGCCTGAGCACATTCAGCCATGGCTCTACGCACTCATGCGGCGCGAGTGCACGAAGCGGACGTCTGCCGAGGCGTCTTCAGCGACGTCATTGGGAGCTTCATCGGTGCTGGGAACGGTATCGGGACCGGCGTCGGGACTGAGCGAAAACGGGAGCGGGGGCGGATCGCCGAGCCCCGTCTCGGGTCGGCTGCGTCCGCCGGGTGGTCCGGCCGATCCGAGCGGATCGCTGGCTTCGCTGGAGCGGAATCTGCGGCGGGCCGAGTTTCACTCGTTGGAGTGGCCTGAGTCGGAAGGACTCGCTCCGGCGCATCGCGAGATCTTGGAACTGACGATTCGTCACGGTCTCGACAGTCAGGGGCTCGGGCTGGTGCTCGGGCTCGGGCAGCCGGGTCGGTCGGGGCGGGGTGGCGACGTCGGCGGAGCGGCTGGCGGATTCGTCGGTGGGGCTCTTGGAGCCGTGGGGTCGCAGGGCTTTGGTGTGCTGGCAGATGCTTGGCGTGAGTTGGAGCGTTCGCTCGCTGCGGTGGCGGTCGCGAAGGCGTCGCGTGAGCATTGCGCGCAATTGGCGGAGCTCACGTTTGGCTGGTCGGGGCGGCTTACCGCGACGTTGCGCGCGCCGCTGACGGATCACGTGGATGGCTGCACGCGTTGCCAGCACTATCTGCACACTGTCATCGGCACTCCGGCCGCGCCTACGATCTTGCCGTTCGTGGCGGCGCCGCGTGCGTTGCGGGAGATCTTGCTCGGCGAGTTGCACGATCCGGACGGCGCACTGCGTCTTGGGATCGATCACGAGGTGATCGCGGCGCGCGTTCAGCGGTTCACGGCGAATGGGTTCCCGGTGATCGTCGATGATGCGCCGATGCGTCGTCGGGGTGGGCGTCGTGCGGCGCCTAAGGGGAGCGTGGTCGCGGCGAAGCGTAAGAGTGCTGCGGCGAAGACGGCGGCGGGGGCGGGGACGGTTACGGCGGCGGCGGGAACGGCGTCTCAGGATGTTGTGGCCACTTCTCAAAATGCTGTGACTGATGGTGCGACTGAGCGGCTGGGGGCGACGGACGCGAAGAGCGTGAGGGGTCCGCAGGTTGCGCGGGGTGCGGAGGGTACGCGCAGCGAAGGTGCGTACGGCGAGGGTGCGGAGAACGGGCTGCCGCGTCGGACGCCGGGTGCGAGTATGCGGCGTGCTGATGCGGGCGCCGATGGACGGATTAATCCGCGCTTCGACGAGGAAACCGATGCGTCGGGCGTGTATCGGACGCCTGGGAGTTGGGCGGCACGTGTTCTGCCAGCGGATACCGCGATGGTGTGGCGTCCTACTTCATCAGACAACTTCATTTCGACGCCGTCTGGTCGGTTCGCGTCCCGAGTGCCGAATGAAGTGTCGAACGGCAATCATTTGAATGGCAGGGCGGCGAGCGTCAGTGCGAATGGGGCAGCGGCGACGGCGCGGATGCCGCAAGTCGGCGCGTCGGAGTCGCGGTCGACAGAGCGGCAGTCGTCGGGTGCGCGTCAGTCGTCATCGCTGGGGGCGGGGTCTGCGGAGGGGTCGTCAGGAGAACGGCAGTTGGGGGAACGGCAGTCGGGAGTGCGGTCGTCGGCGGTGCGGCGTAATGCGCGTCCTGTGCGTCGAGCTGTCCTGTCGGCGGTCACGCTCGGAGTTGTGGGAGCCGCTGCGGCGGCTGCGGCCGCGCTGCTCGGGGCGGCTACGAACAGCCACTCGCCACAACTCGCGGACATCGCGCCGCCGCAGGATCCGGTCAATACTCCGATGCCTAACGACAGGCTCGCGGTCTCGGTGAGCACTCCGCCGGCTGCTGGTACGGCTACTGGCGTGCACAGTTCGAACGGTCCGGGCGCTGGCGGGCCGGGTGGCTCGGCGCTGGGCGCCGGGACTGGCGGCGTCAGCGGCAGCGTGAGTCAGACGGCGGGTCCGGGCTCCGGTGGCGGCGGTACGTCGTCCGGGCCGGGCGCGAATGCTGCTGACTTGCGGGTGAGCGTTAACCAGCGTGACGCGGATCCCAACAGCGTGACGATCCTGCTGCGCAACATCGGGAACGCGCCAATCGCGTGGAGCGCCACCGCGCGCGATCCGTGGATCGTGCTGAGTCAGCGGTCTGGCACGCTTGCGGCTGGTGGCTCTCAGACGATCATTGCGACGGTGACTAACGGCGCGCCGTCTGGGGCGTGGACTAGCACGGTGGCCTTCGCGCCTAGCGGTGCGGTGGTGACCCTGCGCGGTGGTAGTAGCGGTCCGTCGTCAGGGCCGAGTTCGCAGCCGAGCGCGACGCCGCCTACGACTGTGCCGCCTAGCGGTAGCCCGTCGTCGAGTCCGTCGGGTGGGTCCAGCTCTTCGTCGTCTCCGGGACCTACGCCGTCGTCAACGCCGAGTGCTAGTGCGTCGTCGAGCGGGGTGAGACCGTCTACGGCGGGGCCGTCGCGGACTGCGTCGGCGTCCGCGTCCGCGTCGGCTTCGGCTAGTGCGCCGTCTACTGCTTCGCCTTCAGCGTCAGCGTCCGCGCCGCCTCGGCATCGGCGGGGAGGGCACTGAGTGCGGCGTCGGCTACTGGGACGACTCGGCTGGCTTGACTGATGTCTCGGACGACGCCGGGTGCCGGGCGATCGGGACCTTCGCGGCGAGGTGTGCGGCGCAGAACTCCGCTAGCACGTCATACGCCTTCCGTCCCATCATCTCGACGAGTTCGGGCCCGTACGAGACGTATACCGGATCGGCTGCCGTGTGCGCTGCGGTATTGCCGGTGCACCACCAGTTGAGGTCGTGGCCGCCGGGGCCCCAGCCGCGTCGGTCGTACTCGCCGATCGTGATCGTCAGGATCTTGGTGTCGTCCGGGCGCTCGATCCAGTCGTAGGTGCGGCGGATCGGCAGCTGCCAGCAGACGTCCGGCTTCGTCTCCAGCGGGTGACGGCCCTCACGCAGCGCTAGCGCGTGTAGGGCGCAGCCTGCGCCGCCTGCGAATCCTGGGCGGTTGAGGAAGATGCACGCTCCGTCGACGACCTTGGTCTGGCGGTCGCCGTCCTGGTCGGTCTCGGTGATCGACAGTCGGCCGCCGCGCTTGGCGGCCTCGCCGTGGAACTGCCACTGCTCGGGGGTCAGCCTCCGCGCGGCTTCCTTCACCCGCTTCTCGTCCGCCGCGTCGGAGTAATGCGCGCCGAGCGTGCAGCAGCCGTCATCAGGGCGTCCGGCGTGGATGCCCTCGCAGCCGGCGCCCCAGATGCAGCGCCAGCGGGAGCACAGCCACGTCAGGTCCGCGCGGAAAACCTGCTCGGAGTTGTCCGGATCGGGAAACTCCACCCACGCTCGGGGAAAATCCAGGGCTACTTCAGGCACGGACAAAAGCCTAAGAGCCGTCTGGCGAACCGACTATCCGCCGCGCCGAGATTTCTGCTGAGCCGGTGCAACCTTTCCCCCTGCTCGCGCGTGAGAGAGCTGTCAGCGGGCGACGGGAAGGGAGGGCGCGATGGGGGGCGAGCTCGACTTCGACGAGTTCTACGCCGCGTCGTTCCGGAGGTTGGTGGGCCAGGTGTACGCGATGACGGGGAGCCTGGCCGAGTCGGAAGACGCGGTCCAGGAGGCGTATGCGCGTGCCTGGGAACGCTGGAGCAAGGTGCGCGAATATCACGCACCGGAGGCGTGGATCCGAACCGTCGCCTACCGGATCACCGTCGACTCGGTGCGCAAGGCCAAGAACCGGCTGATTGCGCACCATCGGAACGACGCGGATCGCGGAGAGGTGCCGGGGATGAGCCCCGATCACCTCGCGCTGATGACCGCGCTGCGCCGGATACCGGACGAGCAGCGGCGGGCGATCGTGCTGCATTACCTGGTCGGCCTGTCGGTCGAGGAGATCTGCGACGAGACCTCCGCGCCGTCCGGGACCGTCAAAGCCAGGCTCGCTCGGGGGCGGAAGGCGCTCGCGCCGCACGTGTCCGAGTTCGCCGAAGCGTCGTCAGCGGCCGGTGGTCGCGACGGCCGTGAGTCCATACGCCGGAACGAAGCCGCGGGGGAGTGACTTAGCCGATGCCAGAATCCTTCGACACCTTGTTGGCCGAGATCGCCGAGTCCGCGGGCTGGGCAGTTCACCCGGCCGGCGCCGCGGCCGCGCGGCAGCGTGGGCACCAGCGTGCGGTACGTCGGCGGTTCACCGCGTCCATTCTGTCGGCGGTGCTGCTCGGTGGTGCGGGTGGACTCGCGCTCGCGCTTGCCACCCTTCATTCGGGCGTGCGGACTCCCGTCACGCATAACCCGCCTACCGTCACCGGCGATCTGGACACGATCGTGCCGAGCGCGTGGACGGCGGTGAGTCAGTTTCCGTACGGCGGACTCAGGTGGAAAGCGAAGAAGAGCCAGCCGGTCATCCATACATCGGATCGGCCGTGGTTCTACAGCTGCTACGGCGACGGAGCCACGCTCACGCACCTCGGCGCGTCCGGCTATCAAGAGATCAGCTACGACGCGACGGCTCAGGGCGTGCAAGGCGTGGATGCTGCCGACCAGGTGATGTTCTTCTTCCCGTCGACCCGCGCCGCCGAGGAGGGAATTGCCACCATCCGGCAGGACTACGCGCAGTGCGCCGACCAGACCTATGGCACGGACGGCTCGGCGACGATCACGGGAGCGGTGACGCAGACCGTCGAACTGGACGGCAGTGACGCGTGGACCCACCTTTATCAGCCGGTCAACGGCGATGGCACGTCGAAGCCGGGAGACGTGCCGGACACGAACCACGAGTTCTTCGTCCAGCGCGGCGACGTGATCGAGATGGTCTGGTTCGGCGGCGAGGGCTCGCTCGCCAATCAGGTCGAGGATCGGGCGTTCCTGAAGAGCCTTAACGCGGACATGTGCGTGTACGGCGGAAAGTGCCCGGGATAGCGGTACTGGAGTGGCTAGCTGTTGAGCCCGGGGGAGACGGGGACGGGGATGGCCGGGTGTGTATCCACAGGCTGTGGATACACACCCGGCCCCTTGACGCGTCGAAGGCCGCTGCGTCACGCGGGAGCGAATTCATGCCTCGATTTGGTGAAGATCACCAACACTGCCAGCGGCACGACGCGGCGTGGTCTAGCGTCAGCAGTATGCGGCTAGGGGTTTTGGACGTCGGGTCGAACACGGTGCACCTGCTGGTGGTGGACGCGCATCAGGGTGCGCGCCCGATCCCGGCGTTCTCGCACAAGATCGAGCTGCAACTGGTGGAGCTGATCGGCTCGGACGGCGCCATAAGCCCGGACGGCGCCGAGCGGCTGGAAACGTTCGTCGCCGACTGCGTCAGCATCGCCGAGGACAAGGGCGTCGAGGAGTTCATCGGCTTCGCCACCTCAGCCATCCGCGACGCGGCCAACGGCGATGAGATCCTGCGGGAGATCCGCAGCCGCACCGGCGTCAGCCTGTCCGTGCTCGACGGCGAGGCGGAGGCCCGGCTGACCTTCCTCGCCGTGCGCCGCTGGTTCGGCTGGTCCTCGGGACGGCTGCTGGTGCTCGACATCGGCGGCGGCTCGCTGGAAATGGCCTCGGGGTTCGACGAGATGCCCGAGGTGGCCCGGTCGGCGCCGTTCGGCGCGGCGCGGCTGACCAAGGACTGGCTGCCCGGCGACCCGCCGGACGAGGAGTCGGTTCGTGCGCTGCGCCGGCATGTGCGCAGCGGCATCGCCAAGGTCGTCGGCGACTTGGTTCGCTACGGACGGCCGAACCGGGTCGTGGCGACGTCGAAGACGTTCCGGCAGCTGGCCCGCGTGTGCGGCGCGGCGCCGAGCGCCGAAGGGTTCTACGCCGCGCGTAGCCTGGCTCGCGCAGACCTGCTGGAGTGGCTGCCGAAGCTGGCCCGGATGTCGATCGCGGAGCGGTCCGAGTTGCCGGGTGTCTCCGAGGGCCGGGCCGGGCAATTGCTGGCCGGCGCGATCGTGGCGGACGCGGCGATGGACCTTTTCGGTGCCGAACATGTGGACATCTGTCCGTGGGCGCTGCGTGAGGGCGTCATCCTGCGGCGGCTGGACGGTCTGCAGGACGACTGGCAGTAGACACCTTGTCGTAGGCGCGGTGCGGTAGGTGCGGCATCCGGACAAATGCGGCAGTACGAAAGCAGTACAAAGCAGTAGGAGAGTGTGGTAGGAGAGCCGCCCTACAGGTATGTAGTCTCGGTCAAGTGACGTGGGCGGTCGGTAGCAGCGGCGAGGCGGCGCGGGTCAGTGTGCCCAAGGTCGCGCTCTCGACGATCTCGGTTTACCCGGCCAGCACGGCCACCGGCTTCGCGGCGGCAGCGCGGCTCGGTTACGACGGCGTCGAGGTGATGGTCACCAACGACCCGGTAAGCCAGTCCATCGACTCGCTTAGGCGGCTGCGCGACGGACTCAACCTGCCGATCCTGGCCATCCACGCGCCATGTCTGTTCTGGTTGAACCTGCAACGCGTCTGGGGCACCGAGCCGTGGGCGAAACTGGTCAAGGCACGCGAGGCTGCGGAAGCACTCGGCGCCAACACCGTGGTCGTGCATCCGCCGTTCGTCTGGCAGAGCAAGTACGCGGCCGACTTCGTCGAGGGTATTCAGCGGATGCAGGACGAGACGGACATCCGTTTCGCCGTCGAGAACATGTATCCGTGGCGCACCCCGCGTAACCGGATCGTCGGCGAACGCGGCGTCGAGGCGTACGCACCCGGCTGGGATCCCACCGAGCAGGACTACACGCACTTCACCCTCGACCTCTCGCACACGGCGACCTCACGCATCGACACGCTGTCGATGCTCGAGCGGATGGGACCGCGGCTCGCGCACCTGCACCTGGCCGATGGCAGCGGGTCGAACGCTGACGAGCACCTGGTGCCGGGGCGGGGTAACCAGCCGTGCGCGCAGATCCTCGGGCTGCTCGGCCGCAACAACTTCGACGGCAACGTCGTTCTCGAGGTCAACACGCGGCGCGCGGCGAATCAGGACGAGCGGGACGTCGATCTGCTTGAGTCACTGCAGTTCGCCCGCAGGCACCTGATGGGGGCGTCGGCGGTCGAGTCGAGGGTGCTGACAGGCATCGAACAGGGGCGGGGGCCGGTCGATGGCCGAGTGGATGGCGAGGCGGAGCGCTGACATGGACAGCGTTGATAGGGACGGCGAGGGAGTGGCGTGAACGACGAGAGCGGTAGCGGCAAGCGGTTGGCCGTACTTGGCGCGGGCAAGATCGGCGAGGCACTGGTCTCCGGCGTGCTGCGGGCCGGGAAGCCGGCCACTGAGGTCGTGGTCACGACACGCCGGTCCGAGCGTGCTGCCGAGCTGACCGAGCGTTATGGCGTCGCTGCGGTCTCCAACGCGGAGGCGGCTAAGAGCGCCGACACGCTCATCCTCACCGTGAAGCCGCAGGACATGGCGACGCTGCTGGACGAACTCGCGCCGCACGTTCCGGCTGACCGGCTCGTGATCTCGGGCGCGGCAGGCATCACGACCGCGTACGTCGCCGAGCGGCTCGGCGTGCCGGGGCTTCCGGTGGTGCGCGTCATGACGAACACGCCGGTGCTCGTGGACGAGGCGATGTCCGCGATCTCGCCGGGCTCGCACGCCACTGACGAGCACCTGCGCCGCACCGAGGAGATCTTCCGGCCGGTCGGTAAGACCGTGCGAGTGCCTGAGTCGCAGCAGGACGCTGTTACCGCGCTGTCCGGCTCCGGGCCGGCCTACTTCTACTACCTCGTCGAGGCGATGATCGACGCTGGGATCCTGCTCGGCCTGCCGCGCGCCACTGCGCACGAGCTGATCGTGCAGTCCGCGATCGGCGCTGCGGTGATGCTGCGCGACTCCGGCGAGCACCCGGTGAAGCTGCGTGAGGCGGTCACGTCGCCGGCGGGAACGACCATCTCGGCGATCCGCGAACTGGAGCGGCACTCGGTGCGTGCGGCGCTGCTCGCGGCGCTGGAGGCGGCTCGCGACCGCTCACGTGAGCTGGCCTCAGGCGCCTGAGCTGCGGCATCCGCCGAGTATCGCGGCGTGTATTACCACCGGATCACGGTTAGGGCACGAAGCTTCCTGGTGATCAAGTCCTCGCTTAGGCTGGCTGGATCACCGTCCCATCGGACGCGCTCGACGCTCCGGTGGGACGGCGAAGTCTTCGGGGCGAATACTCTTGCGACCCCGGCCGCGACCCGCAACGGACGCACTGCTTACGATGTATCGCGTGAGCAGAGCATGGGCTCGAACAACACGAGCAGGCACGGGGCTCATCCTGGTGGCCGGCGGCGTCGCGTTGGCCGTGGCGGCATCCGGATGCACATCGAACGCGAATTCGGGGGTCCAGGTCGCCGCGGTCGGTTACGGCACCGTGGCGCAAGTCGTGCAGGCTCCCGCGAACATCATCCCGAAGGCCCAGGTCACGCTCTCCGCCGCCGCGGACGGCACCGTCGCGAAGCTCGACGTGCAGGACGGTCAGCACGTCACCAAGGGCCAGATCCTCGGCATCATCTCCTCGCCGACCGCGCAGCAGCAGCTTGCTCAGGCGCAGAAGGCCGCTGATCAGGCCTCTGCTGGGAGCGGTTCGGGTATCGAGCCGACCAGCGACGGTTTCACGCAGGCCGCGTACTCCGCGCGTAGCAGTGCGAACAAGTCGTTCAGCCAGGCGAAGAAGGCCGCGGACGAGGTCACCGATCCGACGCTGCGTAAGGCACTGCTGGACCAGATCTCCGCGACGCAGAGTTCGTATGACGCGGCGATCAGTGCGGTAACCGACACCATCACGCAGTTCCAGCAGGGTCTCGCTTCCGCGTCGCAGGTCCTCTCGGCGCTTGGCCAGGCGCAGGAAACGCAGGCTCAGGCCGCCGTCGACGTCGCGCAGCGCACCGTGGACGCGTTGACGGTGACCGCGCCGATGGACGGCGTCGTCACTCTCGGCAGCGGCCAGGCGAGCGCGGGCTCGAGCAACCTCGGCTCGCTCAGCCAACTGCTGGCCGGCGCGAACTCGGGCGGGGCCGGTTCGTCGGCGCTCGGCGCGGCGGCCGGCGCGGCGGGTTCGAGCCTCGGCGGCGGCTCGTCCGGCTCTTCCGGATCCGGCAACACGGTCATCAGCGTCGGCAACCCGGTCTTCAGCGGCGGCGCGCTGTTCACCGTCACCGATGCGTCAAGCCTCTCGGTCACCGCGCAGGTCGATGAGACCGACGTGCTCACGGTCGCCCCCGGCGTCGTCGCGCACATACAGCTCAACGCGGTCCCGGGCGCCGACTATCAGGGCAATGTCACGGCGATCGACCCCGACTCCACCACCTCTGCGCAGGGCGGTGTGACCTACACCGTGCGGATCAAGCTCGGCGCGGGCACGCTGTCGGACGGCTCCGCCGCACCGGCGCCGTTGCCCGGGATGAGCGCCATCGCAGACCTCGACGTACGGACCGTCCCGCGCGCGCTCTCCGTGCCCTCCGCCGCGTTGGTGACGGACGGCAACGTCACCAGCGTGTGGATCGTCAGCGGCGGCGTCGCGCACAAGCAGGCGATCCGGCTCGGCGCGCAGGGCGACAAGGTGGTGCAGGTTCTCAGCGGTCTGACTGCCGGTGACCGGATCGTCGTCGCCGGCGCCGACAAGGTCGCCGACGGGGACCACGTTGGTTAAGTGAACACAGTGGTTGAAAACCAAGGCCAGTCCAACGGCTACGCGCCGGGGGCGGTCGGCACGGCCGTCTCCGCGATCGCGATCGAAGCGGTCGACGTGCGGCGGGTCTACAAGCTCGACGGCGTCGAGGTCGCAGCGTTACGTGGCGTCTCGCTGCGTATCGACGAGGGCGAATACGTCGCGATCACCGGGCCGTCCGGCTCCGGCAAGAGCACGCTCATGCACCTGCTCGGCTGCCTGGATCGGCCGAGTTCGGGCACGCTGATGATCGGCGGCCGCAACATCGCGAAGCTCGGCGACGCGGAGTTGGCCAAGCTGCGCAACGAATCGATCGGCTTCGTATTCCAGTCCTTCCAGCTGCTCGCGCGCACCACAGCGCTCGACAACGTCGCGCTGCCGCTGCTTTATCGCGGCATCGGCCGACGTGAGCGACGGCGACGTGCGACGGCTGCGCTTGAGGCGGTGAACCTGGGGCACCGGCTCGGGCACAGGCCGACGCAGCTGTCCGGCGGCGAGCAGCAGCGCGTCGCCATCGCACGCGCCCTGGTCGGCGAGCCGCACGTGCTCCTCGCCGACGAGCCGACCGGGAACCTCGACACGGTCGAACGGCGACGAGGTGATGGCGATCCTGGAGCGAGCTGAACAAGGAACGCGGCGTCGCTGTCGTTCTGGTCACGCACGAGGCGGAGATCGCCGGGCGAGCACGGAGGCTGATCCGCATCCGGGACGGGCTGTAGTCGAGGACACGGCGATGGGGGACACCGTTCCCATTGAGGCAGTGCCCATCGAACCCGTGCCGGTTGAGCCAGTGCCGGTTGAGCCGGATGGGAAGGCGCAACAAGGGTGAATCCGCTGGAGTCCCTACGCGTCGCGGGCGAATCGCTGAGAGCCAACCGGCTGCGCTCGCTGCTGACCATGGTCGGCGTGATCATCGGCGTCGCGGCGGTGGTCGTGCTGGTCGCCATCGGCGGCGGCGCGCGGAACATGGTGGAGAACGAGGTCGAGGGCCTGGGCTCGAACATCATCCTGGTGGTGCCGGGCAAGTTCTCGTTCGGCACCGCGCCCTCGCTCTCCCGGCTCCAGATGTCAGACATCGATCTCGCCTCGCGCGTCGTCGGCTCGCCGGACGACGTGACCGCGAGCATCGCCTCCGGCGAGAACGTCCGCTCCGGCGGGCTCAGCTACTACGCGACGGTCCAGGGCTTGACGCAGACGGTGCCGAACGTCTTCAACCGGCCGATCGCCGAGGGCGGCGTACCTGACCAAGTCCGACGTGGACACCAGCGCTCGCGTCGCGGTGCTCGGTGCGGACGTCGCCTCGTCGCTGTTCCCAGGCGAGGATCCGGTCGGGCGGCCGGTGACGATCGCCGGGGTGCGTTTCCGCGTCATCGGTGTCGCGGTGCGGCGCGGGCTCGGCGTTCGGGGTCAGCCAGGACACGCAGGTGGACATCCCGATCACCGCCGCACAGCGGCTGTTCGGCATGCAGGCCATCCAGGACCTCGCGGTCAAGGCGCCGACGCCAGACCGGATCGGGCCGCTGTCCGACGAACTGGTCGCCGAGCTGACCGCCAAGTACCCCGGGCAGCAGTTCTCCGCCGTCACGCAGGACTCAGATCCTCGGCACCATCGGCAAGATCCTCTCGCTGCTCACCCTGGTGCTGGCGGCGATCGCCGGCATCTCGCTGTTGGTCGGCGGGGTCGGGGTGTCGAACATCATGCTGGTCTGGGTGCGGGAGCGGACGAGCGAGATCGGGCTGCGCAAGGCGCTTGGTGCGCGGCAGCGGGACGTGCATCCTGCAGTTCCTCTCGAGGCGGTGCTGCTGACCGCGTCGGCGGCATGATCGGGATCGGTTCGGGGTCGGGACGTCTCGGCGGCGTCGGCGCGTTCAGGCCGTTGCCCACGTAGATCGCCTGGTGGTCCCTGCGCTGGCGTTCGGCGTCTCCGTCGCGGTAGGCGTGATCTTCGGCGTGATGCCGGCCCGGCGCGCGGGACATCTGGATCCGGTGGTCGCATTGCGCACCGACTAGCGCGCTGCGGATGCCGTCGCACTGTGGTTTGCACCACTGCGGACTTTAGCGCGCCGTGGACGCTGGCAAGCTAGGCTTTTGGACCATGAGTGCCCTTGTCCCGGTCGTCGGAGAACAGCTCGTCCCCACGCGGGAAGAACTGGTCGAGCACCTGACGGCAACCGGGATGGCCGGACTGGTCGCGACGCCGCGCGAGAACAACGTGCTGCACTACCGGCTGCTCGCCGACCGCGATCCGTACTACCTGCTCGGGCTTGAGCTCGACAGGCACTGGACGCGCGATTCCGTGCTGGAGCTGATGGCCCGCAAGGTCGGTGTCAGTCCTCTGCTGAACCACCGCTTCGGGCAGGACACCATCGACCCGGAACTGACCGCCGACGCGCTTGAGCGCTACGCCGAGCGGTTCGGCATCGCGCTGCGCGGGCGCCAGCGGGTCCTGTTCGCCACTGGTCATCCGGGCAACCTCCGGCGGCTCTACCAGCGCTTCGCAGCGGTGCTTCAAGAGGCTGGCGGCACCGTCGTCGAGGCGGCGGAAGGCTGGTCGTACGACGCGGCCTCGTCCCGTGGTCGCAAACGGCTTGAGATCCGCTATGAGCACGGTGTCGCTGTGGTCGAAGACGCTGGCGGCCCAGCGCACACCCACGCGGCGCGGCCGATCCGTGCGGTGCTCGCCGAGTTGGCCGCACGTCGCGAACCGTTGCCCGACCTGGTGCTGGCCGACCACGGTTGGTGCGGCGGAGCCGCGCAGGCCGGGATCGATGCGATCGGTTTCGCCGACTGCAACGATCCCGCATTGTTCGTCGGCGAAGAGGAGGGTACGGTCCGGGTAGCCGTACCTTTGGACGACGGACTCGCGCCGGGGCAATACGAACTTCTTGGCGACTATGTCTTGGCGCGTGTCGGTAGTACCCGAGCCAGCCAGGATTCACGCCGGGATTGAGCCCTCTAACACCTCTTCGCGACCGAAGCGCACAAACCGGCGCAACGCTCGCGAAGCAGTGTAATGACGAGGTAGGGATATCCCCATAATTCGGAATCGCTCTCCCCATTCGCACCAGGGGCAACTACTGTGGGAGACGAGACGCACACGCGTATGGACTATCGGACGGAGGGGATGCCGGTGTCAACGCGCCTGCGCGAAAGGTGGTTGCACAAATGCCCAATGCCCAATCCCCCGACACCGAACCGGCAGCCGGCGCGGCTAGACCGCAGCTGTTCGGCGACGGTACGGCACTGGAGGACGTGAGCTTCCTCACGGTCGCCGAGGTGGCCGGGGTGATGCGGGTCTCCAAGATGACCGTCTACCGGATGGTGCATTCTGGAGAGCTGACCGCCGTCAGAGTGGGCCGCTCGTTCCGAGTGCCCGCGAAGGCGGTTCGCGAATACCTGTCCGGCGCCTACGTCGGCACCGCCGACTGAGCGTGCGGACAGCGCGAGCGGCACGGATCGCGGCGTGCGGCCCCAGGGTCGTGGGCGGCGTCGAACCGTGATGCTGAGGAGCGTTGTCCTGGCCATGGCGTCTGGGTCGGGGCGCCAAGGCCGGGGCATCCGAATCGTGATGTCGCAATTCACCATTTCGCAGTCGTGACGAAGCCCCGGGGTCGGCACCCCGGGGCTTCGTCAGCGGATCTTTAGCGGTTCGCTAGCCGGCGCGGCTTGACTATGGGCCGGACCGGCGCGTTCTCGAGTGCCCGCGGGTGCGGGTACCCTGGAGCCCTGTCTAATCCGTGAAAAGTGAGCGAGGGTTCCCCGTGGGCTCGGTCATCAAGAAGCGCCGCAAGCGCATGGCCAAGAAGAAGCACCGCAAGCTGCTGAAGAAGACGCGCATTCAGCGTCGCAACAAGAAGTAGCCGCGGCGGCGCATCCGGCTATGGAGCGAGCGGCGGTCTTGGTAGTGCCCAGGTCCGTCGGTGCTCGTACGTTCGTGCTCGCGAGGCGGTGGCGCGGTTGAACGACTCCGAGACCATCCTGGTGACGGGTGCGGCGCGCAGGCTCGGCGCGGCCGTGCTGCGCGACCTGGCGCGCTACGGCGTGCCCGGAGACAGCCCGGTGGGCCGGATCGTCGCGGTGGACCTGCGCGAGCCGCGGCCCGAGGACCGGGTCGACGGCGTCGAGACGGTCTGCGCGGACCTGCGCACTCCCGAGGCGGCGTCACTCATCGCCCGGGTGCGCCCGCAGACCGTGCTGCATCTGGACGTGCTCGCCGCGCCGGCTCAGGCCGGCGGGCGCACCGCGATGAAGGAACGCAACGTCATCGGCACGATGCAGCTGCTCGCGGCCTGCCAGAAGGCGCCCGAGCGTGCGGCGGGTCGTGGTGAAGTCCTCGGCCGCCGTCTACGGCTGCGCGCCGCGCGATCCGGCGCTGTTCACCGAGGAGACCCAGCCGCACCGGCCGCCGCGCTCGGGCTACGGCAAGGACGTGACCGAGGTCGAGGGCTACGTGCGCGGGTTCTCCCGCCGCCGCCCCGACGTCGCGGTCACCATCCTGCGCTTCGCCAACTTCCTCGGCCCGGACGTGCGCACCGCGTTCGTCGACTACCTGTCGCTGCCGGTGCTGCCGACGGTGTTCGGCTTCGATCCGCGGCTGCAGTTCGTGCACATCGACGATGTCGTGCAGACCATCCGGACGGCCGCGGGGGACTCGCACCCCGGCACGTACAACGTCGCCGGGTCCGGCGTGCTGACGCTCTCCCAGATCGCCCGCCGCCTCGGCCGGCCGACCCTGCCGGTGCCCACGTTCGCCACGTCCACGCTCGGCGCGGTGCTCAAGCGGTCCGGGCTCGCCGACTTCACCGCCGACCAGCTCAGCCTGCTGACGTACGGCCGGGTACTCGACACCGAACGGCTCAGCGCCCGGCTCGGGGTGAGCCTGAAGTACACCACCGCCGAGACCGTCGCCGCGCACGCCGCCGCCGTCGGGATGCGCCCGCTGATCTCCCACGACGCGGTCGCCGGGATAGAGCAGCGGTTGACCGGCGTGCTGGCCGGGCGCGCGGTGAAGCGGGAAAGCCGGGTTTTCGGGGACGAAGCAGCTGCCGGTGCGGACTGGAAGGAAGACGCGTGAGCGAGCAGCCCCGGTCCGAGCAGCCCCAGTCTGAGCACCCACAGTCTGAGCACCCACAGTCCGAGCGCCGAGCCACCGGGCGGCCGCCGATGGACGTGGTCGACACCGTCGGCAAGCTGATCGGCGGCGCCGACTGGGAGCGGCGTGCCGCGCGCGGCCTGGCCTTCCTGCGCCGCCGGATCACCGGTGAGTACGAGGTCGACGAGTTCGGCTTTGACCCGGAGTTGACCGAGAACGTACTGCTGAGCCTGTTCCGGCCGCTGTACGAGCGCTACTTCCGCGTCGAGACGCGTGGCATCGATCAGGTGCCGGACAAGGGCGGCGTGCTGATCGTTGCCAACCACTCGGGCACGTTGCCGCTCGACGCGGTGATGACGCAGATCGCGCTTGCCGACCATCACCCGGCGCGCAGGCACCTGCGCATGCTGGCCGCCGACGTGGTGTTCACGATGCCGGTCGTCGGCGAGATCGCACGTAAGGCCGGGCACACCCTGGCCTGTAGCCCGGACGCCGAGCGGCTGCTGAACGGCGGCGACGTGGTCGGCGTGTGGCCGGAGGGCTTCAAGGGCATCGGCAAGCCCTTCGCCGATCGCTACCGGCTGCAGCGCTTCGGGCGCGGCGGCTTCGTCTCGGCGGCGCTGCGCACCGGCACGCCGATCATCCCGACGGCGATCGTCGGCGCCGAGGAGATCTACCCGAAGATCGGCGACATAAAGCCGCTGGCCCGGCTGCTCAACCTGCCGTATATCCCGGTGACGCCGACGTTCCCGTGGTTCGGGCCGCTCGGGCTGATCCCGCTGCCGTCGAAGTGGTACATCGCGTTCGGCGAGCCGATTGACACCTCCGGCTACGACCCGAGCGCGGCGGATGACCCGATGCTCGTGTTCAACCTGACCGACCAGGTGCGCGAGACGATTCAGGACACGCTGTACCGGCTGCTGCTCCAGCGCCGATCGGTGTTTTTCTAGCAGTGCTGCTTTCTGACACCTGATCAGCTGCTGGAGCATCACCTGCTGGAGCGTCAGCCTTCCGGCGTGGCG
Organism: uncultured Actinomycetota bacterium; assembly: GCA_963714445.1. Taxonomy (GTDB): domain Bacteria; phylum Actinomycetota; class Actinomycetes; order Streptomycetales; family Catenulisporaceae; genus Actinocrinis. The sequence goes on along the minus strand of CAVQPP010000169.1, from coordinate 5,038 downwards.
CTGGGATCCGAGCCGGAACCGCCCAAGCCGCCGAGACCGAGGTCGATACCCGGCAGGCCGGGCAGCAACGGCGGCAGGTTGACTCCTATCGACGGCAGTATCGGCAGCGGCAGGTGCACTCCTATCGTCGGCGTCGCCGACGCGGAGGCCGAAGCGCTAGCGCTCGGGCTCGACCCTGACGTACCCGAGGCGCCGGCCGACGGCTCGCCGGACGGGCTGACGCCGTGTGAGGCACCGTGTTGCGCACCAGGATGCGTTGAGGCCGGACCGCTGCTGTCGGCCGGGCCGTTGCCGACGGTCGGACTCCCACCGTTGCCCGGCCCCGGACCGACGGTCGGCGTCGGCGCGGTGCCACTGCCGGGCGGCGGCGTGGCCGCGGCCTGCTGCAGTTGGCGGTAGAGCTCGTCCATCAGGGCGACGATGGCCGCCGGACGGCCCTGCAGGCTCAGCGGCAGCTGCCAGGTCAGGTCGGCGACCCGCTGGCGCTCGGTGAGCAGGAAGTCGGAGAGCACGTGCACCGCCTGCTGGTCGCCGTGCGCGCGCACCTCGCCGATCAGCAGGTTGCCACCACCGCTGATCATCGACTGCAAGTCGTTCAGCGACTGGTCGAGGAACGCGGCCGTGGGCGAGCCGGGGACGTCGGCGTCCCGGCGGGAAAGCAGTGCGTCGATCTCGGAGAGGCGGGTGTCGGCGAGCCGCAGGTACTGACCGCCGCGATCGGTCGGCGAGCCCGAGAGCGAGAGCTGGATGTTCTCGAACATCTTCTTCGCGCTGTACAGCGGGTCGCCCGGCACCGCGCCGGCCGAGGCGATCGCGATACCGCCGACCGAGCCGGTGGCGACCGCGACGCCGACGCCCGCGGCCAGCAGCCGACGGCGCCAGGAGCTTGAGAGGCCGGGGTGCGGGGGACGCGTGGAGACCGGCTTGCGCAGCCCGGCGTGGCGTCCGCCACGCTGGCCCGGAACTGTCGGCTTGGTGGCGGCGGCGGCAAGTTCAGGAGTGAGCCGCACCAGGCGCTCACGCAGCCGGGCCCGGAAGGCCTCGTCCATGCCCGGCAGTGCGGTACTGGTGTCTTCGACGCGGCGGGCCACCGTCACCAGAGCGTTGATGTGAGCCGCGGCAGGCGTGGCGGACGAGGACTGCCGACGCGAGCTCCCGTCGTGCCGAGCTCCGTTCAGCGAGCCATTGAGAGACCCGTTGATAGACCCATCGGACGACCCGTCGTATTCGTATGACCGCTCACGCGGCTCGCTCGGGCGCGCGCCGCCGAACCCGGAACCGCGGGATCGCGAACCGCCGGATGCCGCACCGCTCAGCGCGAGCTCGAACTCCTCCGCGAGTCGGCGGTCGCCGGAGGGGGTGTGCCGCGGGCCGCTTCCCCGACGCTGTGCCATTCGCCTGCCACCTCCAATCCCTTATCAAGGCGGCCGAAGCCGCCGCCGGCATCTCTAGGTCCCTATTCGGGCGAACGAACCGCCGCCCGCGATGGGTTCCAGTCGGTCCCGCGAGGGCCCCGACGCAAGTTTGACTCACCCCGACTGGGCAAGGTTGTGCCCTGGTCGGCCCCGAGAACGCGATCGTGGAGCAATTTCACTCGGACGAGTGGATCGTGCAATTGCTCCTGCACAACCGGTGTTTCGGAGTGCCCGGGCGGTTACCGGGCGTAACGACGGTGGCACTGGCCGAGTTACGGCACTGACACCCTGTCAGGGGGCTCCACGCGGAGCGCGCCAGGCGCGTTCATCGGCGATCTCGGGGCGCGTCTTATCGCGTGTCTGCCGGGAGCAATCGGGCCAGGGTTCGAATCGCCCGATACTGCAACGTTTTAATCGCACCATCATTTTTGCCCATGATCTTCGCGGTCTCGGCCACCGACAGGCCGTGCAGGAACCGCAGCGTCACGCACTCCTGCTGCTGCGAGTTGAGCTGGCAGACCGCGTCGAGCAGCGCCTTGTTGGACAGGTACGCCAGCACGCTGTCCTCGGGGCTGGCTTCGGTCTGGTCGGAGTCGAGCATCTCGCCGGTGGGCACCTCCAGCCGGTAGCGGCTGGACTTGAAGTGGTCGGCGACCAGGTTGCGCGCGATCGTCACCAGCCAGGCGCCGAAGTCGCGGCCCTGCCAGGTGAAGGTGGAGATGCGTCGCAGCGCCCGCAGGAACGTCTCGCTGGTCAGATCCTCGGCCAGCGGCTTTTGCGAGACCCGGTAGTAGATGTAGCGGTAGACGGTGTCCGAGTAAGCATCGTAGAGCTGTCCGAACGCCTCGCCGTCGCCGTCCTGGGCCAATTGGACCAGTGCCAGCATCCGCATGGACTCGGCGTCCTGGCTCCGATCCGCACTGCGGCGATCGTCGCTGCGGCGGTCGTGTTGGCCGTCATGCTGACGCGGCCGGGCCGGCTCGGTGGCCGCCTCGTGCCGTGGCGCGGGCAGCTCTCCGGGCGGCGAGGCCGGGGGTTCGAGCGAGCGCGGCGTGGCCGTCGGCCGGTACGGGACCGCCGAGGCCGACATCGCGACCACGGCCATCCGCAGACCGGTCAAGCCGACGGCGTCGGCCCTGACGTCTCGGTGCACGGGACTCCAGCTGTTCGGGGGCTGCATCAGTGCGCCGCGTGAGGGTGCTGCTCCGATCCTCTCGCGCGCGGACTGCCTAGCGGGACTGCCTAAACCGTGGCCACACCGCCGTAGACGACGACGTTGCGGTGCGACACCGTTGCACCGGACCGCGTGGGATGCGGGCCGCCGGTCGGACCGGAAGCCGGTCATGACCGAGCGTGCGTAGGCGATCACCGCTTGTGGGCCGTTCCCACATCGTAGGGAAAATCACTCCCCTCGTGTGTGGGTTTGGCACGACAGGCCCGGACTGACCAAGGTCCGCATGAGACTACCGCTTCGTGTTGGCGACGTTACTGCACGTGTCCGGGGGTTGGGTACGCGCACGGATCAAGGATGGATGAATGCTTGATGGCGTGTCATCCGCCAGTCAGACCAATGCGGACAGATTTGAACTGCGGTCAACCCGACAGCAGACGTATCAACATTGGTTCACTGCACAGCAGAGGTCTAGTGGTCATACCTGTGGTGGGTGAGCGACGCGGCGCGCGTCAGACCGCAGTGTCAGTCGCCTCACGCCGGCGTCCGGCGCGGCGCTGCAGTGCGGCGCCGGCGGCCACGGCGCCGGCCGTCGCACCGATCGCTGCGGTACGCGGGATGCCTGTCCGCATCAGTTTCACCCCGGCGCGGTACTCGATAACCGGCCAGCCGCGCTGCAACGCGTAGTGCCGCAGCTTGTGGTCCGGGTTGACCGCGTGCGGGTAGCCGACCGAGGTGAGCATCGGCAGGTCGTTCGCCGAGTCCGAATACGCGTGGCAGGCCTGCAGTCGGTATCCCTCGCGCGCGGCCAGCTCCCGCATCGCGATGCCCTTCGCGGGGCCGTGCAGGATGTCGCCGCAGATGCGTCCCGAGTAGATGCCGCCGACGCTCTCCGCGACGGTGCCCAGCGCGCCGGTGAAGCCGAGCCGGTGCGCGATGATGCTCGCCAGCTCGTCGGGCGCGGCGGTCAGCAGCCAGACCGGCTCGCCCCGGCTCAGGTGCGCCTGGGCCAGCGCCCGGGTGCCCGGCCAGATCTTGCGCTCGAGGTAGTCGTCGAAGATCGAGTGGCAGATCCCGATCATCTCGCTGACGGTCCGCCCGGCGACGAAGGACAGCGCGCGATTGCGCGTCGACTCCACCTGCTCGGGCCGCTCGCCGCGGAAGCGGAAGGCCAACTGGCCCCAGCCGAACTTGGCGATGTCCCGGCCGCTGAGCATCCGGTGCGCGGCCAGGCCGCGGGCCAGGTGGAACAGCGAGGCGCCCTGGATCAGGGTGTTGTCCAGGTCGAAGAAGGCGGCGTTCAGGCCGCCCCGGGGACCGGTGAACCGGATGCCCGGCGTCGCCGGGCTGATGGTCCCGGGCCGCCGCAGCTCGAGCTGCGCCGAGGCGCTCTGACCGGGGACGACGGGCACGCCGGACAGGGCCGCGCCGTCGGCTGTCGCCGCGGCTGCCTGGGCGACCTGACCGGTCGTGAACTGCGCGACTGCTCGGGGTGCCATGGCACTAGACCTTACTCGCCACGAGATAACTCCACGTCCTGCTTTGATGCCCGCTTGGTTACGGCCTGGCGACGAGGAATCTACTGATCGCGAGTCCGTAAGTTTCCTGAGACTGCTTCTGGTCTACCGGCCTTCACTTGAGTCCCGGCAGTGTCGGCTATTGTTTCCGCATGGAGGCCGCCCGGATCACGTTGATCGGCAAGCCCGGATGTCATCTGTGTGACGAGGCGCGGGTCGTGGTCGCCCGGGTCGCCGAGGACTTGGGCGTCGGCTGGACCGAGTTGGACATCAACGAGGACCGGGAACTGGCCGAGAAGTACTGGGAGCAGATCCCGGTGACGCTGATCGACGGCCGGCAGCACGACTTTTGGCGGGTCGACGAGGCCCGGCTTCGCACCGCCCTTCAGAGCTAGCAGTCCTACAGAACTAATGGAGATCTGTCAGTAGGCGGGGCAGCAGCTGTGACTAGGCTGGTAGGACGCTGGTAACCCACCGCGAGTCGGCTTAAAGCGACGCTTAAGCCGCTGTGACTTCAATCGCATCCGGCGGCTTCCCAAAGGTGGGCCGCTCCATCAGGCCAGGTCAGCGCCTGGAATGAGTGGCAAAGGGGAGATAGTAGACTTTCCGGACGATTCGGACACGCACTTTGTGCGCGCGTTCACAAGGTCTTACGCTGTCGGGCAGGTGCTGAGGCAGACCCACCATTAGTGGCGGCGCTCCGGCAACAAGTCCCATCGCGACAGCGCCTCCAGGAGCACGATGGCCACACTGCGATCCCCAGGCCCCCCAGGCCGTGGCGGCGAGGGGCCCACCTCGAGCCGCGCCGCCTCGGCGATTCCTGAGGCGACGGTGGCCCGGCTTCCGGTATACCTGCGCGCGCTGCGCGCCCTGGCCGAGCGCGGCATCGCGACCGCCTCGTCCGAAGAGCTCGCGGTCATCGCCGGGGTCAACTC
>CAVQPP010000168.1:0-29597 GCA_963714445.1 uncultured Actinomycetota bacterium | reverse complement strand
CCTACGCACCCGATACGGCGACGCGCTCCCGCCGATCTACATCACCGAGAACGGCTGCTCAACGCACGACGCGCCCGCTGTCGACGGCACGATCCACGACAATGCCCGAATAGACTTTCTCGCCGCGCACCTTAGGGCACTGCACGACGCGATGGACGCCGGCGTCGACGTACGCGGCTATCTGACCTGGTCACTGATCGACAACTTCGAGTGGGCCGAGGGCTACAGCCAGCGCTTCGGCTTGGTGCGCGTCGACTACGAGACGCAGCGCCGCATCCCGAAGGACTCGTACCACTGGCTCCGCGGCATCCTCGCGGCGCAGCCATGACCGACGACGCCCCCGCCGCCAGCCCTGTCGTCCCCCAAACCCCAGCACCCACAACCCTCTCCCCCGCCAACGGCCCCTCCGCAGCTCCCCTAATCCAGGTCACCAAATCCTGGACAACCTGGCTATCCCTAGCAAACCTCGGCCTATGGATGGGCTACTTCGCCCCCTTACAGGTCCTGCTCCCGAACCAGATGCAAGACATCAACGACGCGAAAAAGACCACGTACCTAGGCATAGCCACCGCCTTCGGCGCCCTAGTCGCAGTCGTCGCCGGCCCGATCGCAGGCGCCCTGTCCGACGCGACAGCCTCCCGCTACGGCCGCCGCCGACCGTGGATCGCAGGCGGCGCGCTACTCGGCTTCGCCGGCCTGGCCCTACTCTCCGGCCAACACACACTCATTGGCGTAACGCTCGGCTGGTGCGTAGCCCAAGCCGGCCTCAACGCCATGCAAGCCGGTATCACCGCACTCGTTCCCGACCGCGTCCCCGTACGCCAACGCGGCACGGTCTCCGGCTGGATCGGCTTCACCCAATCCATCGGCGTCGTACTAGGCGTCCTAGCCGTCACTGCACTGGTAACCGGCACCATCTCCGGCTACGTACTAATCGGCGCGCTAGTCGTCCTGACCACAATCCCGCTCCTCCTCAACGGCACAGACCCAGCAACCCCGCGCGCCGAACTCCCCGCGTTCTCACCCCGCTCGCTCCTCACCTCGTTCCAGTTCAGCCCACGACGCAATCCCGACTTCGCGTGGGCGTGGGCAACGCGCTTCCTGGTCCAGCTGGGCAACGCACTCGCGACGCTCTACCTGCTGTACTTCCTGCGCGACAAGGTGCACTACGCGCAACAGTTCCCCGGCCACAAGGCCGACGACGGCCTACTCATCCTGATCCTGATCTACACCGCCGCCACCGTGCTAACCGTCGTCATCGGCGGCACGATCTCCGACCGCCAGGGCCGCCGCAAGCCGTCCGTCATCGTGTCAGGGTACGTAATGGCCGCCGCCGCGATCTTGCTAGCCGCATGGCCGACCTGGAATGGCGCGATGGTCGCTGCGGTCATCCTCGGCCTTGGTTTCGGCGTCTACCTCTCCGTAGATCAAGCCCTAATCACCCAAGTCCTCCCCACCGCCAAGGACCGCGCCAAAGACCTAGGCATCATCAACATCGCCAACTCGGCCCCGCAGGCCCTTGGCCCCGCCCTAGCCGCCCCGATCGTCACCTACCTAGGTGGCTACTCCACGCTCTACATAGTCGTAGCCGCAGTCACGATCCTCGGCTCCGTCCTCGTCACGCGAATCCGCGCCGTCGCCTGAACCGCCCCACCGCCGCCAGCACCGACGCGAGCACCGACGCCAGTTGTGATTGGCTACCGTCATGACTGACATCGCTGGCTCGGCATCACAGCAACTCAACGTCGCAATCATCGGCTACGGACTGGCCGGGGCAGTCTTCCACGCTCCGCTCGTCGCGGCCGAGCCCCGAATGCGCGTCGCGGCGGTGGTCACCAGTTCGGCCGAGCGCGCGGACCAGGCGCGCGCCGAGCACGCCGGCGTACGGATCTTCGCCCACGCCGACGACCTCTTCGCTGCCTCCGACGCCACGGACCTGGTCGTTGTCGCAGCTCCCAACAGCGCCCACGTCCCCCTAACGCACGCCGCCCTAAACGCTGGCCTCCCGGTAGTCATCGACAAGCCAATGACTCCAACCTCGGCCCAAGCCACCGACCTAGTCGAGGCCGCGCAAAAGGCTGGCCTGCTCCTCTCGGTCTTCCAGAACCGCCGCTGGGATGGCGACTTCCTGACCGTCCGCAAGCTCATCGACGAGGGCCGACTAGGCGAAATCGCAAGGTTCGAGTCCCGGTTCGAGCGCTGGCGTCCAGTCCCGAAGGGCGGCTGGCGCGAAGTCGGCGGCATCGACGACGCGGCGGGTCTCCTCTACGACCTGGGCAGCCACGTAGTCGACCAGGCAGTCACGCTCTTCGGCCCAGCAACAGTCGTCCACGCCGAAATGAACACCCGACGCCCCGGCGTGAAGTCGGACGACGACACCTTCGTCGCACTAGTCCACGAGAGTGGCGTGCGCTCGCACCTATGGATGAGCTCCGTAGCCACGCACTACGGCCCGCGCTTCCGCGTCCTGGGGTCGGAGGCCGCATACGTAAAGCACGGCCTAGACGTCCAGGAAGACGCACTACGCGGCGGCATGCGCCCGGACGATCCGCGTTGGGGCGCGGACGACCCGGAGCGCTACGGCACCCTGGGCACCCCCGGCGAGACCGTGACGGTAGAAACGGAGCGCGGTGCCTACGAGCGCTATTACGCCGGAATCGCCGACGCACTCCTTAACGGCGCCCCGGTTCCGGTTGACCCTTCCGACGCCGTCCGCTCCATCGGCCTCCTGGAAACCGCGCGCCGAATCGCCACCGAGCGATAGCGAAAAGCGCGGCGACAGGGGCAGCGCCGAGGGCCGATTTCGATGTCGGGTCGCTGAGCTGCTGCGTATAGGAATCAATCAAAGGCGCAGCGAAGCGGCCCCGGAGCGGCGGGAGTCCCAAGTGCTGTGTCCTGAATTCCTGTGTCTCGGATCAACTACTCGATTGTGTCTCAGTGTCCTGTGAAACTTTGAATGTTTCACTTTTCGGTGGGGTGGTTCATGCGGCGAGTGTGTAGAGGGTGGGTTCGGTGATGTAGCTGCGGCCGGTTAGTTGGGAGGTCCATTCGATGCGGTCGTCGCCGTGGCGGTTTAGTTGCCAGTGGCCGAAGGATTTTTCGTTGTGGTGGCGCCGGCATAGGGGTGCGAGGTTGCCGACGCAGGTTTTGCCGCCCTTGTGGTAGGCCAGGCCGTGGTCCAGGTCGCAGCGTTCGGCGGGCATCGCGCAGTGCGGGAAGACGCAGGTGCGGTAGGTCAGTTGGGTCAGGTGTCTGGTGGCGGCGTGCGGGCTGTAGGTGTGTTCGGAGATCCCGACCAGGGTGCCGTCGCCGGCGGTGAGCAGGAAGCGCCACCGTGCTGCGTGTGCGTGGGCGATGCGGCGGGCCTGCTCGGCGCAGATCGGGCCGTAGCCGTCCAGGTGCCCGGGCTCGCGGCTCAAGCCCAGCAGCGTCTCGATGCCGACCACGACGCTGACGCGCGCCGGGACCAGCGCGGCGGCGCCGTCGCCGCCGGTTGTGGCTCGGCTCAGTAAGGCGGGCAGCAGGTCGGCGCGGCGCTGGTCCAACGTCCGCTTGTCGCTGCCGTCTTTGCTGTTGCGTTTGGCGCGCTGCGCCATCTCGGTCAGCGTGCGCATCGCCATCTGCGCCACATCCGCGGGCAGATAAAACGAGAGGGTCGCCATCCCGTCGTCCTCCGGGCGCAGTTCGACACGGCGGCGGGCGCGCTGGTAGCGGTAGCGCTTCGCAGCGGCATCCGGATCGGCGCGCAGGATCGCACGGCGAATCGCCTGCCGAGTCACCGCCGGACTCTGACCGGGCATGCGGCTCAATACCCGCGCCTCGACTGCTTGAGCCGCGTCGTCTTCGATACCCGAGGTCAACTGGGCCAGGCAGCGGGCCTGCTCGAGGGAGACTCGCCCTTCGCCGAGCAGTTCAAGGGTCTGCGGGAACAGACGCACCAGGGCGTGCGCGTCCGACAGCCGGTTCTGCGTGGTCGCGGGGGACCAGGCCAGCGCGGCGGACAACTCAGTCTCGATCAGCCAGCGTGAGTCCGCCCCGTCCTGGGTGATCCGGCGCGGATCACCCGCATCACGCGCCAAAGTACCCAGGCAGCGAATCAACCCGGCGTGCGCGTGGCGCACCAGCCGCTCCCAACCCAGCACCGCATTGATACGCCCGGCAGGAGACAATCGCTCGAACTCCAGTTCACCTAGCGCGCCCGCGCTCGGCGCCGCCTGAGCCAACGACGCGGCAAGCGCATCCAGATCCGCAGGCGCGCAGACGGCGTTCTCAACAATCGTCGTCTCAGTCGTCGTCTCAGGCAGTGGTCTTCTCAGTAAGCTCAATCGCGTCCATGTCAAGCTCTCCGTGATATCGGCGCAGGTGGCGAGGCGTTTCCCCGTGCCTCTATTCTATCGCCAATGCCTGACATAAGACGCGAATCAGAATAAGTCGTATATTCGTATACGTGCACCAAGCGCAGTCGGCACCCAGGGACTCAGGTCCCCAGCGACCTACCGCCCTCGGCGGCGCTCTAGAGGCCGGGGGACACCAGTTACCGGGAGTGCGAGCAGGCCCTCCAGTTGCGCGGGAGGCACCGCGCGGGCGAAATACCAGCCTTGCGCGGAGTCGCAGCCCAGCGCCGCCAGCCGCGCCGTTTGCTCTTGGTCTTCCACGCCTTCTGCCGTCACCGACATGCCTAGGCCGTGGGCTAGCGAGACGAGCGCACCTACGATCTGCTCGTCTACGTGGCCGTCCGTTCCGCCAGCCCTCAGCCCCGCCGTGAACGACGCGTCGATCTTGACGATATGTGCGGGGAGTTGGCGCAGGTACGCGAGGTTGCTGTAGCCGGTGCCGAAGTCGTCGATGGCGATGCGCACGCCTTGCTTGGCCAGCTCACGCAGGACGTCGAGCGAGCCGTCCTCCGTCCCTACCACCGCGCTCTCGGTGATTTCCAGCTGCAGCTGCTGCGCCGGGAGGCCGGTCTCGTCGAGGATCTTGAAAACATCCGTCACCAGGTTCGGGTCGTGGGTCTGACGGACCGCCAGGTTGACGTTGACGGCCGGCGGGACCCCGTCCGGCCCGACCGGGCCCCATTTCGCCGCTTCGGCGCACGCCTGCTGCAGGACCCAGCGGCCCAGCGGGACGATGACCCCTGTCTCCTCGGCCAGGCCGATGAAACGATCCGGCTTGAGCAGACCGAAGTCGGGGTGGCGCCAGCGGACCAGCGCCTCGACGGCGCGCACCGCGCCGGTCTTGAGGTCGACGATCGGCTGGTAGTCCACCGTGAATTCGCCGCGCTCGAGCGCGCCGGGGAGCGCCGCGCTGAGGGTGTAGCGGGTGATCTCGGACGCGCTGCGGTCGGCGTCGAAGAGGGCCCAGCGGCCTTTGCCTTCCGCCTTGGCCCAGTAGAGCGTGATGTCCGCTGCGCGCACCAGTTCGGTCGGGTGTGCTCCGCCGATCGAGTGTTCGACCACGCCGATGCTGGCCGAGACCGGGATTTCCCGAGCCTCGAAGGAGATCGGGCGACGCAACGCATCCAGGATCTCGTCGGCGGCGCGGGTGGCTGAGGCCGCGTCGGCGTGGTCGGCCAGGAGCATCACGAACTCGTCGCCACCCATTCGGGCGACCAGGCGACCGGGGCGCGTCGCGCATTCGGCCAGGCGTTCGGCTACGCCGACCAGCAGCTGGTCCCCAACCACATGCCCAAGCGTGTCGTTGACCTCTTTGAAGCCGTCCAGGTCCAAGTAGCACAGCGCGACCTTGGAGTCTGGATCGGCGCTGGCCAACAGTTCCTCCAGGTGCTCGAAGAACAGCGTCCGGTTGGGCAGTCCGGTCAGCGGGTCGTGGGTGGCCTGGTGGCGCAGGTGCAGGTGCATGGACCGGCGCTCGGTGACGTCCTCGAACAGGCCCAACAAGAACCGCCGACGACCGATCTCGTCGCGGATCACCGTGGCGCGCAGATGCGTCCACAGGCGGCTGCCGTCGGCGCGCAGGAATTCCTTCTCGGCCGCGTAGAAGTCGCGGTCGCCGCGCAGCACCTCGTTGAGCGCGCCCCACAGCTCGGGCGGGTCGGTGGGCTGGGCCAGTTCACGGATGTGCCGGCCTCGGTACGCATCCGGCGTGCGGCCGAGCATCGTCGCAAGCGTCTGGTTGACCTCGACGACCAGACCGTTCAAGTCCGCCAGGCCGATGCCGATCGGCGCGGAGGAGAACACCGCGCGAAACCGCGCCTCGCTCTCGTCGCGCGCCGCAAAAGCGGCGCTGCGGATCGCTTCCTGCTGATTGAGCGTCATTTCGCGCAGCGCGGTGGCGTACCCGGCGGCGATGCCGCCTTGCAGGGCCCCGAGGGCTTCCGGGTTGCCACCGAGCTCGTCGCCGCAGGTGGCGAAGACGAAGAGGGTCGCGGCGAGCGACGTCGGGTCGGTGTAGTGGCCGGCGACCAGCGCGTTGCCGATGCGGCGACCGGCCATCGCCGGGTCCTGGTCACCGCGCAGCGCGGCGGCGGCTTGGCTGGTGTATTCGAGCAGCAGCGCGTCGGCTTCGGCGGGGGTGTACATAACGTAGCTGGTGTCGGCGATGGCGCGGGTCCACGCCCGCGCTACGCGCTCCACCGCCTGGGATCGGGTCAAGGCAGTCGCTCCACCTTGACCCGGAGGCCAGCCCGGAGACCATCCAGCCCCGGATGGGCACTCGGAGCGCCCGTAAGGCGACACTGCGCGACGTGGTTGGGGCGGGCGGCTGCTTGGTCGCACATCCGGGCATTGCCAGGAAGCTCCGGATGCACGTTTCCGGGGGTCATGCTCAGCCGTGCCATGGTCCCAACCCTCCGCCGCGCGCGCGATCACCTTATGCTTTCCAGGCTGTGTCGCGAAAGGGGGCGGGCCGGGAGGGTAGCGCGCCCGGGTGATGGGATATGGCAGTTCTCGAGCGGGTGACAAGTCGTGAGTGCGTCCATCGGCTGCCTGGCGAAGAAGCGCAGCAGCAGGTCGGCTAGGGCGTCGGGGACCTCCAGGTGCACGGCGTGGTCCGCGTCGCGCAGAAGAGTGAATCGCGCGTCTGTGCACGAGGCGGCGAGGGGGCGGCAGAGACGGGGGGTGGTGAAGTCGTCGTGTTCACCGGTGCCGAGCAGGACGGGCACCGTGACCGGCGGGTTCAGGTCATGTAGATCGTGGTCTAGCAGGCGCAGAGTGTTCTCGACGTACTTGGCGGCGTCCTCGGCGGTGACGCTGCGGAAGATGCCAGCGAGGACGCGCTGCACAGCCGATCCGCGAGCGATGTACGCGTCGGCATCTGCGGTGACGAGCAGCGAGACCGAGTAGTCGGCGAACTCGTCGAGCTTGCCTTCCCGTAGCAGTGCGACGGTATGCAGCAGTCGGGAGCGAAGGGGCTCTTCGACACGTACTGGAGTGCCCATCAGGGCAAGGCTGAGCACTTGCTCGGGGTGCTGTTGCGCGAGCCGGAAAGCGACGGCGCCGCCGTACGAGCCGCCGAAGACGTGCACGCGCCGGTGCCCAGCGAGTTCGAGCACGTGGTGCAGCGCCTCGGCGAGGAAGTCCATCCCGCGCCAGGCGGGCAGCAGGTCGGACTCGCCCCAGCCGGGCAGGTCGACGGTGACGACGGAGGCGTGCTCGGCCAGCAGCGCCTCGAGCCGGCCCCAGTGGGTCTTCTGCTGGAACGCCCCGCCGACCAGCAGCACCGGCTCCATTTCAGCGGCTGGATTGACCAGGGTGCGGCAGTCGTAGCCGTAGGCGCGGTACCGCGCGACGGTGATTTCCACGCGGCTCATGGCGCGCCTTCGCAGTGGCTCATCAGGACAATCCTTCGCGCGCGAGTCGTCGGCTGGTCGGCCGGTGCAACGACTCGTGAGCGGCGAGGTGCCGAGCGCTACGCCCAATAGGAAAGATGTTTATACGGACGGTCTAGCGGCCGTAAGCCCTTCCGGTGAAGTCGCTGGATTGCGGCGTCATGAATGGGCGAAAGTGCGCTCGGGCCGCGGTCCGTCAGATGCCGCGGCCGGGATCAGCGGCGCGGATGAGCTGGCGCAGGCCGCCGTAGAAGACCTCGTGGTCGACTACGCCCTTCAAGATGGCCTCCGGGTTCCCGGTGACCGCCGGGAACAGCTCGGGCGGCAGCACAGCGAGCGCAGCACGCGTGCGCTGGACGACGGCGTCAGGCGTCGCGTAGTCGGTGAAGCACGCGCAGCCGAGCGTGAACAGGTACATCCGCCGGTAGGCGCGCACCATCTGATCGGGCGTCATCCCGGCCGCGAGGTTCGCCGCGAGCTGCGGCTCGATCAGACGCTGCATCACTTTCGGCCCGAGCCAAGGGCCGCCGCGGCGGAATCCCACGATGCCGGGGTGCGCCACGATCAGCTCGTAGAGCGCGGTGAACCGGGCTTCGGTGGCGTCGGCCCACGTGGCGTCAGGCGGCAACTGCGGGATGGTGCCGACGACATAGTCGAGCACGCAACCGTCCAGCGGTACCTTGTATTCGGCCAGCCGCCGGTACACGGTCATGTGCGCGACGCCGAGCTCTTTGCCGAGCCGACGGAAATTGAGCGCGTCGGCGCCTTCGTCGTCGATGATGCGCAGAGCAGCCCGCGCGATTACATCGAGCGACAAAGAATCTTCGCCGAGTGATGGACGAGCCATGCGTTACAGCGTATCTTACGGTGTATCAGCTAGGAAGGGGCGGCCAGGCCGCGCCACCCCGCGTCGGGCCGCGGGTTCCAGCTCCGTGACGTGCCGACGTTGCGCCAGGCGGCGTTTCGCCGCGAGGCCCGTGCGCGCTGAAACGAGTGGACTCGAAATGAATGTCGGTGCCGGCGCCGCCGCCGCGACTCCGTTCATGGGCTCGCCTCCCATCGGGCCGGCCGACGTGAAAGCCGCGGCCGGACGCATCGCACGACGGATCCGTCCGGTGACCATGGTGGCCGCGGACCCGGGTCCATTCGACAAAGCCAGTCTGTACCTGGCCTGCGACACCACTCAAGTGACTGGTGGTTACGAAGTGCGCGGAGCGGTCAACTTCGCGCTCTACCACCTCGAGCACGGCGCGCTGCCCTCCGCCGGAGTGGTGATCGCTTCTTCCGACAGCGGCGACGCGGGGTTGGCCTGCGCCTGGGCGGCGCGCGAGACGGGCACGAGGGCGACGGTGTTCGTCCCCGCGAACTGCCCCGTCCCGACGGTGCGTCGGCTGCACCTGTTAGGGGCTCAGGTTCACCGCACGCACGGCGACGCGGATGACGCCGCGAACGCCGCTGCCGCGTACTCCGAGCGCACCGGCGCGCTCCTCTCGCACGCGTATGACAACGCACTGATCGCCGTGGGCGCGGGCACGCTGGCCGCCGAGGTCAACGAGATGCTCGGCCCGGACATCGACACGGTGATGGTCCCGGTCGGCGGCGGCGCGATGCTGGCAGGCACCTGCGCGGCGCTGGAGCACACGGGGATCAAGGTGGTGCCGGTCGAGCCGCAGGTCGCCCCGACGCTGGGCATGGCGCTCGACGCCGGCTATCCGGTGGACGTCCCGGTGAGCACGCTGGCGGCAGACTCGCTGGGCGCGCGGCGGGTTTCGCAGCTCGCGCTGGACCTGGCGCGTGGCGCGGGCTGCAGACCCGTTGCGGTGACCGAGGAGGAGATCCAACGGGCACGCAGGTCTCTGTGGGACGACCGCCGGATCGCCGCGCAGTACGGCGCCGTGGTGGCGCTGGCCGCGATCCAGTCGGGCGCGTACGTGCCGGACGTGTACGAGCGCGTGGTCGTCGTGATCACCGGAGCAAATACAGATCCGGCGGGCTTGGAGCAGTAGCTCTAGGTAGTCCCGGTCTGGAGCGCTAGTTCACGCAACTCCCTGTGACATTGGCGTCGTCTTCACCCGCCGCGAAGCTGTCATCCGCGCCCTCGCCGCCGTCGCCAACGCGCGGCCAATCCGCCGACACACCGTGCCCGGCGATCACCGTCTCACTGATCTCGCGCAGCTGGCGCACCTGCTCCGGGGACAGCCGGTCGAACAGCGTGGCGCGTACGGCCTCCACGTGCCCGGGAGCGGCCTCCTTGAGCACTTCGTAGCCCTCGTTAGTCAGCACCGCGTACACGACGCGTCGGTCGCTAGTGCACTTCTCCCGGCGCACCCAGCCGGCGATAACGAGCCGGTTGACCGCGTGCGTGAGGCGGCTTTGTGAGGCGTTGTTGGACGAGGCCAGATCGCTCATCCGCATCTTGCGGTTGGGCGACTCGGAGAGCGCGGCGAGCACCATGTAGTAGGCGTGCGGCATGCGGGAGTCGCGCTGCAACTGGCGGTCCAGCTCGTCGTCGAGCATGTTGATCATCGCGAGCAGGGCGAGCCAGGTGCGCTTCTCCCCCTCGTCGAGCCAGCGCGGTTCTACCGCGACTGCGTTGGTCTCACGGACCGCCCCGGTCTCAGGCGTGCCAATTGCCCCGGTCATACGTTTCATCCTAACCGGCGAAACGGATGCGGCTGGGTCGAATTGACCGGGAAATGTGCCGACAACGTGCAGAGACGCGCGCCGTGCCCTGCGGTACCAACCGGGCCGGACGATCCGGCTATCCGATTACGCACCCACCTGGGTATTCAGCTGTTCAGCTCTGCTACTCAGCCTTGCCCGCGCCAACGGCCGCCTCCGCCTTGAGCGTCATCGGCACGGTCGCGGTCAGCGTGATCTCGCCGGGTGTCTCCTCGATCAGGTTCGGCGAGTCTTCGTCGATGATCGGCTCGACCATGGCCGTGCACGCGCTGCACCGCCGGGCCATCGCGGGGATCTGGCTCAGGCACTCGGGGCAGGGCCGCTTGGACCTGGTCAGGTCGTGGTGCGGGTTGAGCTCCTCGCTGATCTTGTTGACCGGCATCACCACCAGGAAGTAGATGGCCGAGGCGGTCAGCGCGAAGGCGATCAGGGAATTGATGAACGCGCCATACCCAAAGGTGCTCGAGCCGAGGTGGAACGCCAGCTTGCTGTAGTCGCCGACGTTGCTCGTCGCCCACGTTACCAACGGGGTGAGAAACGCCCCGACGAAGGCGGCCACCAGGGTGCTGAACGCGGCCCCGATGACGACACCTACCGCGAGCCCGATCACGTTGCCGCGCAACACGAATTTGACGAAGCCGTCCATCCGCCCACCCACCCCTAGTTTCTGCCTGTCACCTGCTATGCAAAGGGAGAGTGACGTATCGCAGGGCGCGTTGTCTAGTCCCGTGTTCCCGCATTGGATAACAATGCGGGAACACGGGACTGACGGCACATCAGCTCGTCTCAGATCGCTGTTCGCAGGGCTTTGACCAGCCACTCCATCGACTCGAACGAAGGCGCCCCGACGGACGCCGGCGTCGGCCGCCCGCTGACGATCGCGACCAGCTCCCAGAAGCGATCGACCCGCCGGTCGAGGAAGACCTCGAGGTTGTCCAACAGCTCCTGACGCGTCTGCGGTCCGTCCGGCGTCCCAGCCGCCTCGGCCCACGCCGCGACCATCGCGTCCACCCGCGCTCGCCCCTCGCTCGAACCCGGATCGACGCCGTCGCCGTACGCCTTCACCGCTCCGGGCACGAGCACCGTGCCGAACGCGGTCTGGTCACGCTGCCACTCCTCGTCGTTCATCCGGCCGCGCTTCGCCGCGCCGTGCTCGGCCATCAGCCGGCAGCGCGCGATGAAGTCGTCGTCCTGGATCAGCGAGACGAGTTCGACCCAGCCCTCGACCTGCTCGGGCGTCGGGTCCTCGGGCAAATCGGGGAACGCCGAGCGCATCATCTGCTCGAACGAGCCGCGGCCTGATTCGACCGGGTCAAGCCCGCCGAAGACGCGGTCGAGGTAGCCGTCGAGGATGCGCTGCCGCTCCTCAGCGGTGAGCTTGGCCAATCTGTGCATCAGTTCCATCTCCATCCAGTCGCTGTCTCGCGCCGCCACCGCGCGCAGCACCGCCTGCCGCAACCGGATCACCTTGACGGTCGCCTCGAGGGCTGCCGCATGGGCACGCGCCACTTCAGCGACGGTGACCTCCTTGGCGAGCACGCGGGCGATCGTCGGCAGGTCGATGTCCAGGTCACGCAGGGTGCGCACCAGCTCCAGCCGAGCAGCGGCCTCCAGGTCGTAGAGGCGGTAGCCGGCCGGGCTGCGGGTGATCGGCTCGACGATCGGTGCTCCGGCGTGGAGCGTGTCCGAGTAGAACCGGATGGTGCGCACGGGCACCCCGGTCAGCTCGGACAGCTGGCCGATCGTCAGCAGCCGTCGCGCGGCGCGGTCGTTCATGGCCTCAACGCTCCTGCTTCCAGTTAGTGGAGACTCAAGGCAGTTTCTCGCGGCCAGGGTTGTGACGCCGCTCACACGTGTGGCGCAACGTGGCGTGTCCGGATTGTGCCGGCGCGCGTTGCCGAAGCGTGCGCATCCGAAGGAAGCTGATTATCTGCGCGGCGACGCTCGCGTTGACGGGATCATTTACCACCCCGCTCGCCAGTGCGGCGGCGAACGCCGCGGGACCGAGCTCAGGCGACGCGTTGCCGCTCGGCGGCCCGAACTTCAGCGGCATCTACCTCTCGACCTGGGGCACGTCGCACGTGTCGTTCGGCGACGCCTTCAAGTCGTGGCTAGCCCAGAGCAGAGCGTCGGTGACCGCGCAGGCGCCGGTCACCCTCGACGCCGACCGCAGTGGCTTCACCATGCCCGCGAGCGGAGCCGCCGGAGATCGCCTGGACCTGTGGGGCCGAATGGTCTACCCGGGCTCACTGACGATCAGCCTTGCCGCGAAGACGCGCGAGGGGACCGTGGACGCGAAGCGGCGGACCCTGCGGTTCGGACCGATGTTCGTCAGGGTCGTGCCGGACGTGTCGTGGAGCGCGGAGCTGTCGGTGAACGGCGGACCGGCCGACAGCGAGGTCGAACTGGCGACGGCGGACTATCCGGAGGTGCTGGCCGGTGGCGGCACGCCGAGCCCGAGTGGGTTCCGTGCGACCCGCCTGCCGTTCCACCTTTCGCAGGACGCTGCCGATCTGATCGCGAGCGTGAGCGGCCGTACCGCGCCGGTCGCGGGGTCGCTGTTCGGCACGCTCACGCCGAGCTTCGACCACGTGCCAACCGAAGGCGGAAGCTGACTCGAACGGCACGACAAGGGCGCAGGTCCGCAATCCAGCGGAGCTGCGCCCTCAGCAGGCTAGACACGTCAGGGCACGAGCACGATCTTCCCGCGCAGGTGCCGGTTCTCGCTCTCCCGGTGCGCGTCGGCAGCACGGTCCAGCGGGAACTCCTTCCACACGAAGACTCGCAGCTCCCCTGCCGCAGCCATCGCGACGAGCTCGGCCAGCCGCGATCCCGAGCGCCGCGTGCCCAGCGAGCGCACGCCGAGCCGCGAAGCGGCGGCCTGGTCGACGATCGTGCCGACCCGATCCGGCTTGCCGACGAGGTCGAGCGAGACCTCGAGCGCGTCGCCACCGGCCGCGTCGAGCGCCGCATCCACGCCCTCAGGCGCGGCAGCCGCACGCACTCGGTCTGCGAGGCCGGGTCCGTACGTCACCGGGATGGCACCGAGTTGGCGCAGGAAGTCGTGGTTGGCCTCGCGCGCCGTACCGATCACCCGAACGCCGCGTGCGACAGCGATCTGAACCGCCATCAGCCCGACACCACCGGCCGCCGCGTTGATCAGCAGCGTCTCCCCCGGCCCGACGCCGAGGTCTTCGAGCACTGTCGACGCGGTCTGCCCGGACGCGGACAGCGCACCGGCCTCGTTCCAGGAGACCGCAGCGGGCTTGAGCGCGATAAGGCGAGCGTCGGTGACGACGGCGTCCGCATATGCGCCGTTCGCGGGTCCGAGCACTTCGTCGCCAAGGCCGAAGTCGGTGACGTCGGCGCCGATCGCGTCGATGACTCCGGCGGCCTCGTTGCCGAGGCGGGCCGGGAAGGTGACCGACGCCCAGTTCCGCCACGCGCCGCTGCGGAGCTTGGTGTCGGCCGGCTGAACCCCGGCGGCACGTACCCGGATGCGGACCTGGCCGGGGCCGGGTTCGGGATCGGGCAGTTCGGCCAGCCGCAGAACTTCGGGTCCGCCGTATTCGTCGAAGACGACCGCTCGTGTCATGTGGTGCCCGCCCTTTCGTACGCAGCGCCGCGGTTCGGTCTCCCAGTCTGCTGCGTTTCAGGCCGTGCGGCACCCTAAGCGGCTCCGGTGTACTCAGATGTTTAAGGATTTGTCCGATCGGTCTAAAGTCTCACTCTTTGATTTCGAGCAGGATGGCGCCGGAGGTGACGCTGGCGCCGACCTGCGCGGTCAGCACACCCGCACGTGCACCGCGTCACGATCCGGCTCCGCATACACCGCCACACAACCCAACCCCACATCCCGACACGCCCGCGCCACCCGCACCGCGATCTCCCCACGATTCGCGATCAACACCTTGCGCACGGCGTGGCTCATCCCTCGTCGTCCCTTCTCGCGGATCGCGTGCGGCCGAAGTGTCCCATTTGTCAGGGTCCAACGATACTGCGCGCGACATCCTGCTCCCGCGAGCTTGGACAGCACTTGAGCCCAAACATTAGGCGGCCCTCGGACCCGGGATCCGAGGGCCGCCTCAGTGCATGTGCCGCGGCCGACGACAGCTGTCGGTGGGGTATTCAGCGGGCGCATGCTGGGGGATGCCGATTGTACGTATTCGGATATTTCGCACCGATTCGCCACGACTCGTGTGACTTGATCGACTCGTGTGTCTCGAAGCGGCGCGGGAATACGCCATTCAACGTAGGAGACGCAGGGGGCTGCCATAAGCGGGAAAACCCTTGTCGTTCCCCCGCAGCCGTCGGAAACCATCCAACACGGTCGAAATGCGGACGGGCAGCGCGTGAGCGAGGCGTCAGCTAGCGCACGAGGGCCCGCAGCGCACACGGTGCACAGAACGCAGCGTCAACAGCGTGAAGCGTCAGCTGGCGCGCGAAAGAGCCTCGTTCGACAGACCCGCGTGCGGCACGCTCCCGTGCGGCACTCCGGGATGCGGCACACCTGGGTGCGGCACGCCTGGGTGCGGTACACCGGCGTGCGGCACGCTCGCGGTCGAACTCGCGTGTGCGAGTCCGTTCGGTAGCCCGGCGCTGGGCAATCCGGCGCTGGCCAACGTGCCGCCGTTGTGCAGCCCGTTGTCCGCGATCATCCGCGCCAGTTGCGTGCGTGAACGCACGCCGAGCTTGCGGTAGCTGCGCGAGAGCGTTGCTTCGACGGTCTTGACGCTCACGAACAGCGCCGCTGCGATCTCGCGGTTCGTGGCTCCGGCCGCCGCCAGCTCGGCACAGCGGCGTTCGGCGCCGGTTAGGGTGACGCTCTCGACGCCCGCGCCGTGCTGCATGATCGGCTCGCCGAGGCGTCCGCGCTCGCGCTCGACCTTTTCCACCCACTGCGTAGCGCCGATCGCGACGGCCTCGCGGTACGCGTCGGACAGCACGTCGCGGGCCGCGCCGGGGTGGCGGCGGCGGCGTTCGATCTGGGCGAGGGCGAGCAGGGTGCGGATGCGTTCGAGCGGGATGTCGGTCTGCTCCTCGGCGGCCTCGCGCAATTGCTCGGCGGCCTCGGCGAACTCACCGAGCGCGGCGAGGCGCAGCGCGTCGGACCGGGCCAGCATCGTGGCCATGCCGCGGCGGCCGAGGTGCTGTGCCCGGGCGCCGACGGCGGCGATCAGCTCGGCTGCGTCGTCCAGTTCGCCGATGGCCACCAGTGCCTCGGCGAGGTCCGCGTGCCAGTTGCCGGAGGCCGGGTCGGAGATGCCGACGCGGCTTTCGATCCTGGCCGCCTCGCGCAGCGGCTCGACGGCGCGCGCGGGCTCGTCGGCGAGCAGCAGCACGCGGCCGAGGACGCCGAGGTTGCGGATCAGGCCGTGCTGGTCTCCGTCGGCGCGGGAGGCCTCGACGCCGGTCTCGGCGTACGAGCGGGAGCGGGCTAGCGTGCCGCCGGCCGATTCGGCGAGTGCGGCGGCGAACAGCACCGGGCCGCAGCGATCGTTGAAGTCCTCGACCAGACGCAGCGCGCGCTGCGCGCTCTGCATCGCGGCGGCGCAGGATCCGGCGCGTACCCGGATGTCGGTCTGCGTTATCAGGATCGTGCACAGTTCCTCGACGCCGATCGCGTCCCCGGCCCGGTCCAGCAGGGCGGAGATCTTGCGTTCGGCGACGGCGAGTCGGTCGGCGTGCATGTCGAACAGCGCCTCGCGGCGCACCGGCTCCCACAGGCCGGCCGGGCCGCCGCCCACGGCCGGGTTGTGCGAGGCGAGTTCGAAGGCTTGCTCCAGCGCTGCTTGCCCGGCCGGGTCACCGGTCAGGCCGTGGCTGTGTGCCTGGATGGTGAGCGCGGCGATCTCGGTGACCGGGTCACCGGCGCGGCGCGCGAGTTGCGCGGCTTCGTGCGCGAAGGAGGCTGCGGCCACTACGTGGCCGACGATCAGCTCGACGCGAGCGGACCAGCAGCGCAGCTTGGCCTCAAGGCCAGGATCCCCGGCGACCTCGGCCAGGCCCTGCGCGATGACCGGCGAGACCGCGGTGAGCGAGTTGCCCGCGCAGCGCAGCAGGATGATGCGCGCGTCGGTGCGGTGCGCTGGCGAGGAGCTGACGCTGAGGACCTGCTCGGCCAGGCGGCGTGCCTCGCCGCGGAGGGCTCCGTCGCTGGCGTACTGCGCTGCGGCCAGCAGGCGCTCGGTACGTAGCGCCCCCTCATCGGAGGGAGTGCGCTGAGCCGCGAGCGCGGCCAGCTCGGAGGCGGTGGCCGGGGCGCCACGGCGGCGGGCTGATGCCGCGGCTTCGGCGAGCGTGGCGGCGACTTGCTCGTTCTCCGCGGGGTGCGCCAGGGCGAGGTGGCGGGCGCGCTCGACCGGCTCGACCACCGCTGCGGCCAGATCGGCGTGAGCGGCGCGGCGGGCCTTGGACGAGGCTTCGGCGTAGATCGCGGCGCGCACGAGCGGGTGCTCGAACCGGATCAGGCCGTCGGCGCCGACGCGGATCACGCCGAGGCGTTCCGCGACCGACAGGTGTTGGTTGAATCCGGCGTCGCCGCCGACCTTGCCGAGGAGGGTGAGCGTCGGCCGGTCCGCGGTGCTGGCGAGCAGCAGGATCGAGCGGGTCGGGTCGGGCAGCTCGCGCAGGCGGCGTAGGAGCACCGCGCGCAGCCGGGACGGTATCGGCAGCAGCTCGCCGGGGGCGAGGGCCGACCGGTCCGGGGGCAGCGCCCGCGCGAGCTCCAGCGCGTAGAACGGATTGCCGCCCGAGGCCTGGTGGATCTGTCGAACAGTCAGGGGCGGCAGCTTCGAACCGGTGTACCGGTCGAGCATGGCCGCGAGGTCGGCGAGGGACAACGGCGTGACGGGGTACTCCGCGGTGTCCGGCGGGACCAGCTCGGCGTATGCGGGGGCGCCGCCCTCAGGCGCGCGCTCGGCCGCGAGGACGCGGATCGGCAGACCGGCCATCCGGCGTGCGACGAAACCGAGCACCTGCGCGGTCGGCCGGTCCACCCACTGCAGGTCGTCGATCACCAGCCAGAGCGGCCCGCGCGACGCCAGATCGCGCAGCAGGTGCAGCACGGCGAGTTGGACCTTGAGACGGTCCTGGTCGTTGTGGGGCACGGTGCCGCGCAGCAGCGCCGCGCGCAGCGCGGTGCCCATCGCGCCGGGCAGGCGGCCGATGGTCTCGTCCGAGACGGGGCCGAGCAGATCGATCAGACATACGAACGGCAGCCGCAACTCGGTCTCCGCGGGTGTGCAGCGAAGCACCCTGACGCCGGAGGTGGCCGCTTCGGCGGCCAGCGCGGACAGTAGCCGGGACTTGCCGATGCCGGCCGGTCCGTACAACAGTGCGCCGGGCCCGTGCCGCATCCGGTCGCGCGATAGACGCAGCAACTCCTCGCGGCCGATCGGCGGCTCGGAATGTGGCTCAGCGTTCGGCGGCGGGATGGCGGGACCCCGGGCATGGGCAGCCCTGCTCGCTACCGGCCGGACGAGGGTGGACACGGTCGAACCTCCTCGAAGGACGGCTGTGCGGATCCGTCCTCAGAACGCCGGTGCGTTGCGCTGTACGGCCGGGCGCCGCCCGGAGATTCCTGCCGCGCATACGCAGCGAGACCGTGCAACTACTGTATAAAGCACTGCCCCGGGACTATATACCTGAGAAGGCAGTATCGGCAATGGTCAAGGTCTTAGGCCTCGTATATAACCCGCGGCTGTAACCAACGACCGAAGATTGGGACGGCGCGCGGCCTCGGGAACCAAATCCGTACCTGCGTCCCACCCGCCACATGACGCCGTCGCCCTGCCTTGTTCGGGCCGTCCTCAGGCCGTCTCCGCGATGGCGCCGTAGATGTTGAGGTGTATCGGCGGCACCGGCCGGGTGCCGTCCGGACGCCAGTGCGCCACGTCCACCAGGCCCGGATCCACCAGCTTGAAGCCGCTGAGCAGCGCGGCGATCTGCGCGCGGCTGCGCGGGATGAACGGCGCGGTCGCGTCGTTGTAGACCCGCGAGTTGTTCAGGACCTTGATGTTGAAGTCATAGGTGGCGTGGGAGATCACCAGGTAGCTGCCCGGCGCCATCAAATTGTGGAAGCTCGCGACGATGCCGGCCGGGTCGTCTGAGTCACGCAGGAAGTGCAGGATCGCCACGAGCAGCACCACGACCGGCTTGCCGAAGTCGATTACGGCTTTGAGGTCCGGGTTGCTGAGTATCGCCTCCGGGTCGCGCAGGTCCCCTTCGAGAACTGTTGTGCGCTCGGGGTCACGGCGGCGGGCCAGCAGGGCGCGACTATGTGCGAGTACGACCGGGTCATTGTCGACGCAGACGACGTGTGCATCGGGCGCGACCGAGTGCGCGGCCTCGTCGCTGTTACCCATCGTCGGGAATCCGGTGCCGATGTCGATGAACTGGCGCAGGCCCTGACCTGCGAGCATCCGGACCGCGCGGCCGAGGAAGGCGCGGTTCTCGCGGCAGGCGGTGCTGACCTCCGGGGCGTTCGCGGCGGCACGCTCGGCGAGGACCCTGTCGGCGGCGAAGTTGTCCTTCCCGCCGAGCCAGTAATCGTACACACGTGCGGGATGCGCCTTCGAAGTGTCCGAGCCGTGCCACAGCTCCGGTGCCCTGCTGGTCGTCACTTAGTCGCCCCTCCCCTGGGGTCCGCCGTCGCGATACCGATCGACCGGAGGCACGTCCGCCCCCGCCACGCTGTGCATTGTAAGGAAAACGCTCCGCAGCGTATCGGTTTCCGGGCGGAAAACAAACGCCGGCCGCTCAGCGTTCTGAGCGACCTCGAGTTCGATCACGTGTTCGAAAGCGGCTGACGTGTCAGGCTTCGAAGAACCGATCGTCTTTGCCCCGTTTGATCGCTTTCCGGCCGGCGTGTCATTCTTCGACCACGAATGTCACCGACTTGCCGCCTTCCGGCCGTCGCCGCACCTGCCAGGAGGTGGTCAGCGCCTCGACCAGCGACATGCCGCGGTGGTGCTCGTCGTCCTCGCCGGCCTCGCAGACCACCGGCAGGTCCCGGGCGGCATCGGAGACCTCGCATTCGATCCGGCCCGCCTCGACCAGGGCCCTGACGGTCACCGGTCCGGCACCGTGCAGCACCGCGTTGGTGACCAGTTCGCTGAAGGCGACCGCGGCGCGGTAGGCCGCGTCCTCGCTCGGCCCCCGGTCCTCGATCCACGCCTCTAACCAGATGCGGGCCATCCGCGCGTGCACCGGCAGCGCGGGGAACTGCCAGTGCGCGCTCGCGGCGACCGGGGGTGTGGCGGCGCGCGGCTCGGACAGCTCCGGCAGCGGGGACCGGGCCGGGCCGACCGAGGCCCACGCCGGGGGTTCCTCCGCCTGCGCCACCGCTGGCGATCTCATCGGGCTGCCACCTCGGGTCCCAGGTCTAGTGTGCTCCGGCACGCTCGCTGTGCGATTGGACCGATGCTACGGACCAGTAGCGCCCTTGCGAATGCAAATTGCACTGGTGCAACTCTTTCAGGTGAATACGCGGCGGTCCGCTCCCCCGCGAGGCCACTGACAGTTCAGGATCGGCGCTTGGCCGCCCTGTTGGCGAAGGAGGCGTGCGATGTCCGGCCGAACTGTGAACCAGGGGACTGTGAACCAGGGGACTGCGAACCAGGTGAATCTGACCGGACGGCGCAGGCGGCTGGCCGGCGAGCTCAAGCGGCTGCGGATCGAGGCCGGGCTGACCGGCGAGCAGGTGGCCGAGCGGCTCGCGCCGCTGGGCCGCTGGTCGGCCTCGAAGGTGTCCCGGATCGAGACCGGCCGGGTCGCCGCGCACCATGGCGACGTGGCCGATCTGCTGGACCTCTACGGCCTGGCCGGCGGCCCGCTGCGCGCCGAACTGGTCGAGATCGCCCGGCAGAGCGGCAAGCGCGGCTGGTGGCAGTCCTACCAGGACGTGATGCCCGGCCACATCGCGCCGATCCTGGACTTCGAGAACGCCAGCAGCGCGATCCGCGTCATGCACAACCAGTTGGTGCCCGGCCTGCTGCAGACCGCGGCTTACGCCAGGGCACTGATCCGCAGCTGCCATCCGGAGGCCGAGCCCGAACAGGTCGACCGCCTGGTGGAGCTGCGGCTGGATCGGCAGAAGGTATTAGAGCGCGTCGACCCGCCGAAGTTGTCGGTAATCCTCGACGAGGCGGCGCTGCGCCGGCCCGTCGGCGGCGTGCCGGCGATGCGTGACCAGTTGCGCAGGCTGGTCGAACAGGCCGACGCGAAGCGCGCCGTCGTGCAGGTGATCCCGTTCGACGCCGGCGAGCACACGGGCCTGGACATGCCCTTCACGATCCTGTCGTTCCCCGGTGACGAAGAACCGGATGTCGTCTACCTGGAGCAGTACACCACCGCGTGGTACATCGAGGATGAATACGATGTTATGCGGTATAACGACTATTTCGTCCGTTTACGGGACATAGCACTCGGCCCCGATGAATCACGAACCCTGATTGCCCGCACCGCCAAGGAGATAAGTTGAACGGCACTGGGACCTCCAAGAGCACCGCGAAGTACGAGATCGACCTGTCCGACGCGCAGTGGCGGATCAGCAGCCACTCGTCCGGCACCGGCAGCTGCGTCGAGCTGGCCGCGCTGCCCACCGGCCACGTGGCCGTCCGCGACTCGACAGACCGCACCCGCCCCGCGCTGGTGTTCGACTCGGCCGAGTGGCAGGCCTTCAAGGCCGGCATGTCCGACGGTCAGTTCGCAGATCTCGGATAACACGCTGTACCGATATTCACCAAGGTAAACACCGGAAGCGGGCGCGCCCCCAGGGGTCGGGAGACGCGCCCCACCAGCCGCGGACAGATTGCCGGTCCGGGCGAATCTTGCAAAGCTGTCGGCCATGACGACGGCATTGATCACCGGCGGCACGGCCGGCATCGGTAAGGCCTTCGCGACCGAGCTCGCGCGCTCCAGATACCACCTCGTGCTGGTAGCGCGCGACTCGGCAAAGCTGGACGCCGTCGCCGAGGAAACGCGCACGCTAGGCGCGCCCGAAGTCGAGACGCTCTCCGCAGATCTCTCAACCCAAGAAGGCCGCGCAGCCGTCGAAGCGAGGCTGCAGGACCCCGATCGCCCGATCGACCTATTGATCAACAATGCAGGCTTCGGCATGCGCAAGGCGTTCAGCAAATCCAGCGTTGAAGACGAGGAAAACCTCATCGACGTGCACGTACGCGCCACGATGCGCCTTACGCACGCCGTCCTCCCCGGCATGATCGAGCGTAAGCGCGGCGGCATCATCAACGTCTCGTCCGTCGCGGCATTCGCACCGCGCGGCACGTACAGCGCCGCGAAGGCGTGGGTCGTCTCGTTCAGCGAATCCCTAGCCGCAGAAGTGCGCGACACCGGCGTGCGTTGCATGGCACTGTGTCCCGGCTTCACCCATACGGAGTTCCATCAGCGGTTGAATCTCGACACCAGCGACATCCCCGGTTGGATGTGGCTGAACGCCGACGACGTCGTCGCGACGGCTATGCGTGACCTAGCGCGCGGCGTGCCCGTGAGCATCCCCGGCGCGAAGTACAAGGCCCTCGCAGCGGCATCCCGATACGTTCCGCGATCGATCAAAACGCGCGTCAGCCGCGGCGTATCGAAGCGCTGGTAGCAGCGAACACGTAGCGAAGACGTAGGCGGTGACACGACGATGCACAGCAGCGTTCTGACGATCGAGACCGGCCGACGCCTGATCACCGACGTCACCCGGCACGTCCAAGAAGCCTGTCGCGGTCGCGGCGACGGCTTAGTCAATCTGTTCGTCCCGCACGCGACGTGCGGCCTCGCTCTAATAGAGGTCGGCTCCGGCAGCGAGGAGGACTTGGCGGGCATCATCGACGACCTACTGCCGCCGGTCGACCGGTACCGCCACCGGCACGGCTCAACCGGCCACGGCCGCGATCACGTACTGCCCGCGTTCGTCAGCCCCTCGCTCTCGATCCCGGTCCTCGGCGGCGAGCCGCAGCTAGGCACGTGGCAAAGCGTCGTGATCGTGGATACGAACGTCGACAACCGCACGCGCACCCTGCGCATCTCGTTCCTGGCCGGATGACGTCCCAGGACGTCTCAGGACGTCCGAGGACGCCTAAAGACGTCTATAGCTGGAGGTACCGTGCGGGTACGGCAGCCGTGAGCCATACGCCGTTGCCGGTGACGCGGAATGTGTGCCCGTCAGCGGCCATCGCCGCCGCGTCCACGGTGAGGACGGCGGGTGATCCGTGCCGTGCTCCGACGACGCGCGCAGTGGCTTCGTCCACAGACAGGTGCACGTCGTGGCGGGACATCGGGAGCAGGCCCTTGCTGCGGATCTCGGGCAGGAAGCGGGTCGCGGTGCCGTGGTAGAGCATCTGAGGCGGCGCGGCGTCGGTGTATCCGAGCTCCACGTCGATCGAGTGGCCCTGGCGGGCGCGGATCCGGGTGCCGCTGTCGTCGTATTCGAAGCGGCGTTTGTCGTTGTTCGCGACGACGTGATCGAGCCTGCCGCGGTCGAAGCGCACGCCGTGCCGCGCGGATGCGGCGATGAGGTCGTCGATCCGGGCCCAGCCGGCTGTGTCCAGCGCGAGGCAGATGCCGGCCGGGTTGTGGCGCAGGCGCAGCGAGACCCACTTGGAGAGGCGTACTAGTTCTTTCTCTGTCATTGTCATGCTGCGCCTATAGATACGCCACGCCACAACCGCGCCGCAACGGACTTTCCCGCGTGCCGGTCGAACGTGCGGTCGCTCAGGACTCGGGGACCTCGTACTCGGCGATCAGGTGGGCGCGGCCGATCGTGTGGAAGAACAGGTTGAAGCCGACCGCTGCCGGGCTGGTGTCGCCGTCGACTTCCAGCGGCTCGTCGATCGCGTGGACGGTGAAGATGTAGCGGTGGCGCTTGGGCGCGGCTAGGGGCGCCGGGCCGCCGTAGTTGCGGTTGCCGTAGTCGTTGCGGACGTGGAAGCCGCCCTTGCCGGGGAGCGCGTCGTCGCCGGAGCCGGCGCCTTTGGGCAGCTCGGTGACGTCCGCAGGCAGGTTCACCACGGCCCAGTGCCAGAACCCGCTGCCGGTCGGGGCGTCCGGGTCGAGTACCGTGATTACATAGCCGGCGGTACCCTCGGGGGCGCCGCTCCAGCGCAGGTGCGGTGAGGTGTTCCCGCCGGTCAGGCCGAAGCCGTTGAAGACGTGGTCTTCCGCGATGGTGCCGCCCTCGGCGACATCGTCGCTGGTCAGCTCGAAATCGGGCTTCGGCGGCAGGTGGTTCTCGTACGGGTTGGGCGCGCGGCCGGCCATCGCTGGTCCTCTCTCGGCGGAACGAACGGGCAACGTTGCTCGAGGGGAACCCTAGCGTCCGGAATAAAACTTGAGCGTTGAAGTATTCATCTCCTAGGCTGCCGCTAAGGAAGCTTGGAAAGCTTGGAACTTGAACCATCTGGGCTAAGGAGCCTCGCATGCGCCCTTTCACCGCGGTCGACGAGCGGCACTTCTGCACCTGGCCGATAGCCGCGCCGACCGACGCCGGCGCTGGCGCGCAGCCGCTGCCTGAGGCCGTGACGGCGGTCCCGGAGGCGAGTGTGCGGACGAAGGTGCGCGTGCCGCTGCACTTCCCGGACGGCTGGGAGACGGTCGCGGACGTGTTCACGTTCACCGGTTTGGCCGATGGCAAGGAGCACATCGCGCTCGGTCTCGGCGACTACGCGAACGCGGCTGAGCCGCTGGTTCGCCCGCACTCCGAGTGCCTGACCGGCGACGTGTTCGGTTCCGAGCGGTGCGACTGCGGGCCACAGCTGCGTGAGGCCGTCGAGCGGGTGTCTAAGGCGGGCGGGTACGTGCTGTACCTGCGCCAGGAGGGTCGCGGCATCGGCCTGTACGCGAAGCTCGACGCGTACGCGCTGCAGGACCAAGGGCTCGACACGTACGCCGCCAACCGCGCCCTGGGGCACGGCGACGATGAGCGCGACTACACGCCTGCCGCGCAGATGCTGCACACGCTCGGCGCGGACCGAATCCGGCTGCTGAGCAACAACCCGGACAAGGCGCTGCAGCTCGACGCGCTCGGCATCGATATCTCGGAGCAGCTGCCGACTGAGGTCCACCTGTCTGAGGCGAACCTGCGCTACTTGCAGGCGAAGGTCTCGTACACGCACCACTCCATCAACCTGCCCGCGTGACTGCCGTGAGTGAGATGAGTGCCACGGCCGACCGCATGCCCGCGATCTATCTGAGCCACGGAGCGCCGCCGCTCGCCGATGACGCGCTCTGGACGCGCGAGCTCGCCGACTGGTCGAAGGACCTGCCGAAGCCGAAGTCGATCCTCGTCGTCTCGGCGCACTGGGAGGACGCACCGCTGGCGCTCGGCGCGACCACGACCGTGCCGCTGTTCTACGACTTCTGGGGCTTCGAGCAGCGCTACTACGACGTGAAGTACCCCGCGCCGGGCGCGCCGCAGCTGGCCGAGAGCGTGCGCAAGCTGTTGCGCGGCACTGGTTCGCCGGTGCAGGACGTTCCGGACCGGGGCCTGGATCACGGCGCGTACGTGCCGCTGGTCGAGATGTACCCCGACGCGGACGTGCCGGTGCTTCAGATCTCGATGCCGACGCTCGACCCGCGCCAGTTGCTGGAGATCGGGCGCAAGCTCGCCCCGCTGCGCGACGAGGGCGTGCTGATCCTCGGCAGCGGCTTCTTCACGCACAATCTGCGCGCGCTGCGTATGGGTGGCGAGGCGCGGTCAGTGATGGTCGAGTTCGACGACTGGGGCAAGCGTGCGCTGGCCGCGCAGGATCTGGATACGTTGCTGGACTTCGAGAACAAGGCCCCGGCTGGCAAGCTCGCTCATCCTCGCACCGAGCACTTTGCGCCGCTGTTCGTTACGTTGGGCGCGGCGGAGGCGGAGCTGGCGTCACAACGAAGCGTGATCGACGGGTTCTGGCTCGGCATGTCCAAGCGGTCGATCCAGCTCGGCTGAGGGGTTTGTCGCGTAGATCCGGTGCGGGTCTAGGCGGTTCAGGGTCGGTAAGGCGGCGGCCAAGGCTTCGCTGCTTGGCGACGTGGGGCGGATGGACTCGTGTGGGTCAGTGAACGTGGCGTGGATCCACGCGTCGAGTTCGTCGTAGAAGCGCTGTGCGTCGGGGGTTCCGGGCAGCGTGGATACGTTGAGCCAGACGGCGACGTCGAACGCGGCACCGGTGTCGACGCGCGTCGCAGAGAGTTGCGCGGGCTGTGCGTCGGTGACACCGCAGTCGGCGGGGTCGTCGAGGCCGGTGACGCGTACTTCCCACGGACCGTTGATCGGGAAGCGGCCGTCGGCGCGGTACCGCTCGAGGGTGGTGGATAGGTAGTCGTAGAACGTGGATACGACGTGCTGTATCCGGTTACGTGTCGTCAGGACGACGTATCCACGTGAGTCGAGGCGTAGCGTCGTTAGTCGCGCGTGCAGTTGGGTGTTCTTGGCCGGGCCCCAGAGGTCGACGCTGGCCGTCGCGTGTAGACCGGCGACCATGCTCGCGTAGGTCGAGACGGTGAACAGCGGGGTGACCCACGTGTCGCCGTCGACGAGTTCATTGATGAGTGCTGATTGCTCGTCGCCGATTTCGTCCGCGAACGGATAGTTGTACGGGGTCTCGGTCTCGCGGGAAGTCACCGGACGCTCGGGTACCAGGCTCCAGGTCTTCAGCCACGGCGCGGGCGTGAAGGGGAGCCAGCGGCTTTCGATTCGCCCGCAGTCCTCGAGCAGGGCGGCGAAGCTCTGTGATCCCGCGAACTCGGACGGTGCGAACACGGTTGCGGCGCTCAGGTCGGTGCGGCTGACGCAGCGTAGGTGTTGAAGTAGGCCGACACGCAGTTTCGCTGTGACGATCAGGGCTCGGCCGAGGTGGACGAGGAGTGCTCCTATGCGCGGGTCGTCGCGTTGCACCGTGCGTGCGACGTAAGCCTGCTGTGTTGGGTCCCAGACGACGGCTGTGAGAGAGACGATCAGGTTGCTGAGCGAGCCGTACGTATGGCCGGGTGTCCGTGATTCGCCTGCCGCCGGGATCGCGGAGCCGTGCGCGCCGATCGCGAGTGCGTCGCCGAGTGTGGTGTCGCCGGCGCCGGGGCACGTCGTTACGCCATAGCCGGCTTGCTCCAACTGAGTGAGCAGGGACTCGATTGTGATACCGGCTAACGCGGTGACGGAGGCGGAGGTGCCGCTGTCGATGCGGGCTCGGTTCATGTGGCGGGACAGGTCGAGTAGCAGCGTGCGCGGCGCGGCCGGGGCTTCGCTGAGTGGGGAGCCGGCGGCGTCGTGGCGTATGGCCGTGGAGCGTATCCGCCAGCCGTTGCGGTACGCCCAGTTCGCGAGTGCGACGACCTCGGCGACCGTGCGCGGCGCGCAGGTCCAGTGGTCGTCGATACGCATCTCGCCGGACCAGTCGCGGTACGTCTGCCGGTATGCGTCGATGCCCGGCGGGAGCGGCGGGAGTCGTGGCGGCGACTCCGGCGGCGCGTCGGTGCTCGGACGCGGCAACGTACGGGGGCGTGGGCCGGTGGATAGCAGCACGCTGAGGAGTTTGCGCGTTGAACGACGTTACGGAAGCGTACGGCGGCGGATTTCACCTGATTGGATGACGCTGCGTGATCAGGGACCTGTGTTGAGAAGCAGGGGCGTGCGTTCGCCTGCTGACTTAGTTCACCGTGGCCGGCTCGGCGCCGGTGAGCTGTACCAGTTCGTCGAAGGTCGTGGGGAAGACGGTGTGCGGATGTCCGGCCGCCGCCCAGATTTCGGGGTAGCCGGCCAGCGTCTCGTCGATCAGTGTGCGGATCGGGGCCGGGTGGCCGACCGGGGCGACGCCGCCGATCACCTGGCCGGTGTGTTCGCGCACGAAGTCGGCGCTCGCTCGGGAGAGCTTGCCGATGCCGAGCTGCGCCGCGAGCTTTCCGGTATCGACGCGGTGTGCTCCGCTGGTCAGGACGAGCAGCGGGCTGCCCTCGGCGTCGAAGATCAGACTGTTGGCGATCGCCGCCACCGGGCAACCGATCTGCTCGGCCGCCGCGGCGGCCGTCGGTGCGGTCTGCGGCAGCACGCGGACCCGCGGCGTGATCCCGGCGGCACGGAGCGCGGCCTCGACGGCGAGAACGTTGGGATGGCGGGCGATGTCGTCCATGGCGCGATCTTAGGCTGCGGGGCGGCAGTGCGTGCGAATCAGCTCTAGCGGCTTTGTCACGTTTCGGTCGCAATGTGTTCGCTGAGAGCGACTTTTCGCCCCAGAGCCAGCAGGCGAGTCACGATGGTGCACGTAAAGCAGGCAGGCGTGACAGGCGCGGTCCTCGAACAAGCACGGTCCTAGAACAAGCACAGCTGGGAAGGAGTCAGCGGATGGCCGGTATTCAGAGTCCGGCGCGGATGGCGCGCCATGGACTGCGGCGGCTGCTGCGCAGCCGATCGGCTCGTCGGGCGGACCGGATGCGCCTCAAATACGGACCGCTGTTCCCTGGCGACCCGGGTTCCCCAGCCGGCGTGCGCGAGCCTCGGCGCCCGAAGCCGACGCTGCCGGCGGACGCCGTGGCGTTGGACATCCCTCGGGAGGAGTCGGCGCGCGACTGACGGCTCAGGCGCGGACGTACCGCTTTTTGAGGCGAGCTAGGCGATCTGACGCTGCGTCGGTTATCGCTTTCGCGGATTGCCATGCTGGTCGACCGTTTCGATCGAACGTTTGCGGGCATCCGGCGGCATGGCCACTTACGCTTCCGCTTCTCGCAGCCCGGCAGGCCGCCTCGTGGAACTGGCCGCCGTGATCATCGCGGCAATCATCGTGCTGCACATCATCTTCGTGCTCGTCGGCGCGAACGGTGGGAACGACATCGTGCGCACCGACAGCGACTGGGCCAACACGCTGGCCGTCTGGTTCAGGGACCTGTTCACACTCTCCGACGCGAAGCTCGAAGTCCTGGTGAACTTCGGCCTCGCCGCACTGTTCTACCTGGCGATCGGGCGGATCGTCGCCTCGCTCATCAGCAATCTCTAGCACTCCGTTTACCTAGCGTTCTTTAGCGTTGACAAACAGTGGCCTGATCCGGGCGGAAGAGATCTAGCCGCCCGGGTTGACCGGTATGGTTCGGGCCATGAACGACTTGACCCACGATCCCTCGCGCCAAGTGCGCGAGAGCGCCCCGCGTGACAGCGACGCGGACCACGGCGTCACAGAGCACTGTGTGACGGATTTCGCCGCGGGCCCGGTGTTGTTACGCGGGGCGCTTGACGTGGAGCGGACCGGCGCCGGGTGGCTACCCCGGCGGCTGCCGCTGTGGACCAGGGCTCAGTACGCTGATCAGGACATTGACGAGATGGTCGCGGAGCCGTCGGGCGTGCGGCTGGCGTTCCGTAGCGCCGCCGACGCGGTCGAGCTGGACGTGCTGACCTGGCACGGAGTGTGGCCGGGCGACCCGGTGCCGGTCGGCGTGAGCGGGTTCGACCTCGTGGTTGACGGGATCGTGCGGGCGCTCGGGGAGACGCGGATCGCCGGGGACATCGTGTTGCGCGATGAAACCGGTGCCGTCGTTGAGCGGCGCTCGGGACGCGTCGCCACAGTGCGCTTCGACGGACTCGGCGATGGCCATAAGGAGTTTGAGATATGGCTGCCGCATCACACTCGGGTGTACCTCGTCGCGCTGCGTGCTAGCGCGCCGATCGAGCCGCCGGAGCAAGCCGGGGACGAGTTCCGCTGGCTGCATCACGGCAGCTCGATCAGCCACTGCCATGAGGCGCAGCGGCCGACGCAGACCTGGCCGGCGATCGCGGCGCGGCTGGCCTCGGTGCAGTTGGTGAATCTCGGCTTCGCCGGTCAGTCGCACCTCGATCCGTTCACGGCGCGCTCGATCAGGGATCTGCCGGCGGACGTGATCAGCCTGAAGCTGGGCATCAACATCGTGAACCGGGACTCGCTGAAGCTGCGCGCGTTCATCCCGGCGGTGCACGGATTCCTCGACACGATCCGCGAAGGACATCCGGACACTCCCCTGCTGGTCGTCTCGCCGATCATCTGCCCGGCGGTCGAGGATCGGCCCGGGCCGACGCGGGACGCCGTGGGCACGGCCGGGCGGTGGGTCGTCTCCGACGCCGATCCGTCGGCGATCGCCGAGGGCCGGATGAGCCTCGGCGTGGTGCGCGAGGCGCTGG
>CAVQPP010000167.1:0-7409 GCA_963714445.1 uncultured Actinomycetota bacterium | reverse complement strand
CTGCGGCAGTCTCGGCAGGATGAGACCGCCTAGCGGCGCGGGCCGGTAGACCGGCAGCAGGTGCACGTGCGGCACCGGTGCCTGCTGCGGCGCCGCCGCTCCCGCGGTCAGGCCGGCCACGGCCAGGCCGGTGGCCAGCGCACCACCGCACGCGCCGAGGGCCAGGCCGGTGAGCATCGCGCGGCGGTTCGTGCGTTTCGCGGCTGCCTGGCGCATACCCGCCAGGCGTGCATCAACCCGGGCGGCGACGGCCCGGTCGACCCGTTCCAGAAACGCTGCTACCACGGCGTCGCTGTACTCGGGCCCCAACTCCTGATGCGCCGCGGCCGCGGCGCGGATGTCATCTGGGGATACCGGCGACGTATTCACCCGGCCAGGCTAACCCCGGATGGGCGACGCTGGGCCGGTCCGCCTGCTGAGACTTGGCTGACAATGCCGCCACCCTGACCGGCGTGGGCCCGGCTACCCGGGCGGTCTGATCGCCCGGGTGGCTATATACCCGGGCATGAACCGGGCCGTGGCGTCGCCGTGGTGGGGCGCCTCGACCAGGTGGGTGAGCCGGAAGCCCGCGGCCAGCTGGCCGCCGATCTGCTCGGTCAGCGAATGGCTGTACTCGATCGGGCCGTCCCGGTAGCCCTGCTGCCGTTCCGCGTCGGTCAGGTCGAGCGTGCTGAACGGCAGCGGGTGGCGCACCACCAGCTCACCGCGGTCGTCCAGCGCGGCGACGTCGAAGATGAAGAGGTCCGGGTTCATGAAGCTGGCCAGCAGCGGGCCACCGGGGCGGAGCACCCGGAAGGTCTCCCGCCACACCGGCGCCAGCTCCGGGCAGAACACGTTCGACACCGGGTTGAGGACCAGGTCGAAGCGGCGGTCCGGGAAGGCGCTCAGATCCCGCATGTCACCCAGCACGGTGCGCAGCGCCAGGCCGTCCCGGGCCGCCACCTCCTCGTCCCGGGCGAGCTGCCGGGGCGAGTTGTCGAACACGGTCACCTCGGCGCCGGCCGCGGCCAGCACCGGGCCCTGCTGCCCGCCGCCGGAGGCCAGGCAGAGCACCTCCGCCCCAGCCAGGTCGGCCGGGAACCAGTCCCGCGGCGTCGGTTCGTAGCCGATGACCACCACGGACCAGTCGCCTGCCCGGGCGCGGGCGATGACATCCGGCCCGACCGGCCGGGTCCACTCGTTCCCGCTCTCCACCTCACGGTCCCAGGCGGCCCGGTTATGGGCGACGGGATCCAGCCTCTCAGCCACAGCTCCCCACCCTAGGCCAGCGGCCGTGCCGGTTGCACTCGGTAATCAGCGGGCAGATAACGTCCAGCAGCGCCAATTCGCCTCCGTGGGGGCACGATGCTCGCCTTAACCGTGCTGTTGTCATTGTGGGCCGCGTGGCTGCTGTTTAGCTTGTTCTTCCTCGCGCGCACGCCCGGGATCGTACTCGCGGCAGGTTTTCTGGCCCTGTGGTTCCTGCTCGTTTTCACCACCAGCCTGAGCTGGCGGAATTACCTGATGATCTGGCTGTGCGTGCCGATTGCCATTGCTGCCGGCCAGGTAATGGCGGGCGATCACCCACAGCTCAGGTCGCGGCTGGCCGTGGCCGCCGGGTCGATGGCCGGCGTGGTCTGGCTGTGGCTGGCCGGTGGCGCCGCCCATGCCCAGTACGTCGTGGTGGCGATCCTGGGCCTGCTGGCGGCCGTGCTGTTCAGCGGGCTGGGATTCATCATCTGCTGGCTGTACTTCTACGGGCCGGCCCAGCGGGCGCAGAAATCAGCCGAGGCCCGGCGTCAGACGGCGGAGCGGCGGGCCGCGGAAGCCGACCGCCGGACGGCCCACACCACGGCCGATCTGGAAGAAGCCGGCGGGCCTGGCAGAACCTGAAGACCGAGAACGCCAGACTCCGGGCCCAGCCTGGTACCCGGCCGCCCACTGCCTGGCCACCGGGTGCCTGATCAAGCGGGAAACGGTGGTCACCACCAACGTCGCCCCGCACATCGAGGCACTGCGTCACGAATATGACCAGCCTGGCACCGGCCACCAGCGCCGTGGGGCGATCAAGGCGGACATCGCGGACTATGCCGCGCAGCGGATTCAGGGCACGGCGCCTGCGCCACGGTGACAAAGACCCCAGCGACCGGAGCGCGAACCTATCGAGTCAGCTGGTGCTGGCCGTCCCGATCAGGCCGGCCGGGCTGAATCATCGGCACTGGCGCAGGTCGTCAGGCGGCCTGCCCGGAATGATCCCGCCGGGGCCTCGAGCTGATCTTCCCGGGACAAACGCCCCAGGAGGATGATCTGCACCGGAACCGGCCAGCAGCCGGGAGCGGGCTGAGCTGACCTGCTGCGCAGGCAGGCGCAGCTGGGCTGGGCGGTGGGCGGGGTAGCGATGGGCAGAGCGCGGTGCGACGACGAGGGTGATGACGACCACGACCAAGAGGGCGGCGAGCGCGGCGGCAGCGAGTCTCACCTGGCTTAGACGCACGGCGCGAGCTGGCCGCTCCCCTGCTGGGAAGGGATGCCGGTCCGGGCTCAGGAAGGCGCAGCCAGCCTGGCCTCGGGCCGGGTCGGCTCGAACAGCTCCACCGGGTTGCCGGACGGATCCGCGACTAGGATCTGCTGGCCGCCCACCCCGGTGACGATCTCGTTGCGGAACCGGGCGCCGTTGCCGCGCAGCCGGGCCACGGTCGCGGCCAGGTCGGTGACCTCGAGCGCGCCAACCGGTTCCAGCCGCCCGGCTCGGGCAGCGTCCCGTCCGGCATGGCCCGCCCGCCCCCGGCCCCGCCGCCCGGGGGCGCTGAGCGTCAGCCGCAGATCCCCCCGGGACAGCATGGCGAAGGCCGCGCGGGACGCATCACCTCGGTGAAACCGAGGTTCCCGCAGTAGAACGCGATCGCCGCATCGACGTCGTTGACGATGTAGCGGACACTGACAGTAGCCATCGGCTATCCCTCCTCGCCTGCCACCTACCCCGATCGCCCAAAGCCGACTCTCCCAGGCCCAGGCGGCCGTCGCCACCCGGTTTCGCAGCGCCAGCTGCCTGGCCTAGCCGCCGTGGTGCTACCGTTCCGCGTCCCGCCGCCGCCAGACCGCCCTGGCCAGGGCCAGCAGAGGCAGCCCAGTGGAGAACACCAAGATCATCCAGACACTCAGGCTAGGTGGATTAAACCGGCTGGATTCAAGCACTGAAAACGTCGCGCCTGCGGCCCATATCAGCAGGACAACGGCACAGGCCCCACAGATCAACCGCACGCTGCGGTTTCTTAGGCTGGGCAAGCATCCGGAATACCTGGTCCTCAAGAGCATAGACAATCTCGGGCCAGCCTGACCCGCCGGTTCGCCCTGGATCGCGCCGCCGAAGAGCCTGCGCTTGCACTGGAAAGCATCCCCGAAGGCCGTAAGCGCCGCTATCCCGGGAGTAAACACAATCGCGTATAGCAGATAACCAAGAATAGCGGTGAGCAAGGCGCCGACCTGGACTTGATGTGTCTTTATGACAATCGGTATAAGCGGGATCAGTACGGTAAGGGTGACGAGAAAAGAAGCAGTCCGCCGTCCATTAGACAGCGATTCTCCGAGCAGCTTGCACTGCCCGGCCAAATCGGCCGGGCCGCGATATTCCGCGAGCCCGCCGTTGGGCAACGCAGCCGCGAACTGCCTACGGATGTAGGCGCTGGCCAGTTCCCGCAATTGCCTGCGCACGTGAGACTCGGCATGCATGCGGACCAGCACGCGCCAGCAAAGCAGGGTCCGGAGCCGGGCTACACGCGGCATCGCATCTCCTCTGCCCGGTGGCCGGATGAATCGCGGTAGCATACGGACCCGGTTGAGCACGTCCGCATAAGCGGCCAGCAACTGGCTGTGCGCCCGCAGCAAGTCGTCCGCGTCGGCATCGGCGGCAACCGGCCAGGACCGTAGGCTGAGTACCGGCTCAGCGGGCGACACGGGGAAGAACACCTGATCAGCGGTGCGCAGCATAACCCAGCGATGCGGTCGCACCTCGCCGTCTGCCTGGCCTGGCCCAGACCAGGGCCGGGCCGCCGATAGCCGGGCCCGGCCTTGCCAACTGCGCGGCAGGTTCCGGAGAAACCGGACCATCGGATCTACCGGCGTCTCCGACGGCAGGGATTTCCAGGAATAGTCCCACGGTAGGTCGGGGCCGGACACGACGACGACCATGTACCCGGTGGGTCTGCTTGGCTCGGCCCGGATTGTCAGCGGAGGCCCACTATCGGCGGCACGGCGGATCCCAGTGACTATCCGGCGCTGCGCGTAAAGACCGAGGCCGACGAGAAAGAGGCCAAGCCCGGTCAGCACAAGCCCGGCCGCTGGATACGGCAAATTATTGGAGAACGCATATGCATCCCCTCCGGGGCCAGCATAATATGCCTCCGCGGGACGGGCCGACGAGTAGCAGACCGGTACATGGCTCCGGTCCGTGAGATGAACTTCCTGGTTGGGGTGAATGTAAGTAGTGACCTCGCCATGGCCGCGCGCCGCGAAGCGCACCTTAACCTGGATGGCTGCATTAAGCTGGATGACACGCTTTCACCCAGGTATGATGCGGTGGCATGTGTTAAAGGCTGACTCTTTGCCGCCGCCTTGAAGGGCGCGCTGAACAACCACAGGCCACCAATGGTGGTGAACAACGCGAGCACCAAGTTCACGGTGACCAGTTGGACCCAGAACAGTGCCGAGAAATGAGTCCAGCGCACCATCCACGCGACGGCAGCAGACGCCGGGTCTCGCGCGCTGCCGTCGCGGGCCTTGGGGGACAACCTCGTCAACGTGCTTCAGTTCGCTATCCCGACTCTCAGCGCACCAGCGCGCAGCCGCCTAGCCGGGCAGCCTATACCCGCTCACGGCAGCAGGACCGGACCGACGCCCGGGACTGCATGACTCGGCGAGCAGGACGGCCGCCGCCTCGGTGGCCGATTCCCCGGTCTCCGACATCCGGCGGGCGATCCGGCCGGACACGATGGGGGTGGCGAACGATGTGCCACTGCACCGAGCCATGCCGTGGAACTCCCGCACCGTCCCGTCGTTCGGCGGCACATAGCACTGGTACCGGCCGTGTGCCCACGCGTTGACCAGCCCACTACCTGGCGCGTAGACGTTCACCCATTTGCCGTACTTGCTGAAGCTGGCGCGGCCGCGCCAATCCCGGTCCAGCGCACCGACGGCGATCATGCCTGGGAAGGCGGCCCGCGAGAACGCAGGTACGAGCCGTTGTTGCCGGCCGCGACCACGCACGCCACACCGCTGTGCTGAGCCAGCTCAGTCCGCCAGGCGTCGAAGGTCAGCAGCGGCAGGCTCTGCCGGCTCGACGTGGAGACGGTCAGGTTGAAGATGTCATAACCGTCGTCCAGCGCGACGGTCAGCTTGCTGACCGCGTCCGATTCGAGTGCGCTGCCGGCGATGTTGAACACGTTCGCGCAGTACAGCTCGATCCCGGGCGCCGCGCAGCGGGCCACCCCGGCGGCGAACGTGCCGTGCCCGGCGTACGGCCGGATGTCGTCCGGGTCGACCTTGTCCTCCGGGTCACCGGCTACCCCGTGCAGCCACGGATGGCTGTCCACGGCGCCATCCAGCAGCCCGGTGTCGGCCAGGTAGACCCGGACCCGCTCGCCGCGGCGGCCCCGGTGCGGCGCGGGTTCCGGCTCGGCGCCGCGATGGACCTCCTCCGGCTCGGTGGCCATGCACGGCACCACCGGGGCGAGCGGACCGCAGACGGTCAGCACGTGGTTCGGCGTCGCCGCGGCGACGCCCAGTCGCTGGTCGATCTCGTCCAGCGCGAGGATCACCCCGGTTGGCCGGCGCGGCGCGTCGTCCCGGTCCCCCTCCGGGTACCGGTCGTCGTCATCGTCGTCCTCGGCGAACCGGCTGCCCTGCAGCGGCAGCAGCGCCACCTCGCGGGCGACGTCCCGCACGTCCGGCGCCCAATGCTGCCCGCCGGGCGGTGCGGCGATCCGCACGACGTCGCCGAGATACTCGCGGCGAACCAGCAGGACGCCTTTCTGGTACATGAAATCCATGCCCTGGCCCGCCGGGTCAGGTTCGGTTTCGACGTATATGTTCTTGCTCCGGAAGGCTCTTTGTATGACCCGGATCTCGCTTTCCGCTACCGGATCAAGCAGCTGCCTGCGTGTTCTTGCCATCGCCTGCCTCCATACCCCTGAATTAAATATTGGACGGTGTGAATAGCGCCGATCTAGCATCGGCATCGTGGGGGGAAAGGTTGTGAAAACGGCGCCGCGGGGCTGAGGTGGCCGGCTTGCTGGCCCTGGTCGCGTCGCGCCCGCAGGAGGGGCTGGCCCGGGCCCGCGCCGTGCTGGCGGGCCAGCCGGGCCCGCTGGATGCGTCCATCGCGCACCACGCCGCTGGGTTCGTGCTCCGCGAGTTCGGCGATGTGGACGCGGCTATCCGGGAGCTCCGGGCCGCGCTGCGCGCCGCCCGCCGGGCACGGTCCGCGGACCGGGAGGCCGACGTGCTGGCCGCGCTGGGCATCGCGCTGGTCTATGCGGGCCAGACCCGCGCCGGGATGACCGCCTTCGATCAGGCGGCCGGGCTGGCTCGCGGCGTGAACCTGGCCCGCATCCAGCACCGCCGGGCCATCGCGCTGTGGACGCTGGGCCGCTACCCCGAGGCCCTCTCCGATCTGCGCAGCGCGATAGCGGCGCTGCGCCGGGCCGGGGACACGATCTGGGCCGGCCGCGCGCTCACCGCCCGGGCTCTGGTCTACCTGTCCCAGGGCAACACCCAGCGGGCCGAGCGGGAGCTGGCCGTGGCCGAGCGGCTGTTCGCCCGGACCAGCCAGGAACTCGAGCTGGCCTACCTGGTGCACAACCGGGCCATCGTGGCGTTCCGGTCCGGGGATCTGCCCACCGCGCTGGCTTCCTGGACGAGGCGGCACAGCGCTACCCACGCTGGACGTGCCGCCTCCGACCTGCGCATCGACCGGTGCGCGGTGCTGCTGGCCGCCGGGCTGTCCCGGGGAACGCGCTGGCCCAGGCCGAGTCGGCGCTGGGTGAGTTCGACCGGATCCGCGGCCAGTCGACCAAGAAGGCGGAACTGCTGCTGGCCGCGGCGGGCTGTGCGCTGGCCGCCGAGCAGCCTGAGGTGGCGCTGGCCCGGGCGCAGGCCGCCCAGCTGCTGTTCCGCGCCCAGCACCGGGACTGGTGGCACGCCCACGCCGGGTTGCTGGTGCTCCTCGGCGCCCGCTCCACCGGTGGCGCCGCCTCGGCGCCACTGCTCCGCGCGGCCAGCCAGACCGCGGCCCAGCTGGACCGGCTGGGCTCGGCCGAGGCGGCGCAGGCCCATCTGCTGGCCGGACGAGCCGCGCTCCGGCTCGGCCGCGCCGCAGCGGCCGAACACCATCTGTCCACCGCCGCCCGCGGCCGGTGGCGCGGCCCGGCCGTGTC
>CAVQPP010000166.1:0-20415 GCA_963714445.1 uncultured Actinomycetota bacterium | reverse complement strand
AGCCGGCCCAGCTCGGCCAGCAGCAGTGATTCCGAGGATTGGGAGATGCCGAGCACGCCGACGATGGCGGCGATGCCGATGCTGATGCCCAGCGCCGACAGGGCGGCGCGCACCCGCCGGGTGCGCAGTCCCAGGCTGCCGGCCCGCAGCAGGTCGGGGCCGGTCAGCCGGGAGGCGCCGGCGTCACGCACGCGCCGTCGTGTCACGGAGGATCCTCCCGTCGCGGATCTCGATCCGCCGCTCCACGGCCGCGGCGACATCCGGGTCGTGCGTGATGATCACGATGGTGGTGCCGTCCTGGTGCAGTTCGCGCAGCAG
The DNA here is from genome assembly GCA_963714445.1 of uncultured Actinomycetota bacterium. Taxonomy (GTDB): domain Bacteria; phylum Actinomycetota; class Actinomycetes; order Streptomycetales; family Catenulisporaceae; genus Actinocrinis. The sequence continues at coordinate 20,097 of CAVQPP010000166.1, read as the reverse complement.
TTCCAGGATGGATGCGCCGGTGGCAGTGTCCAGGTTGCCGGTCGGCTCGTCGGCCATCACCAGGGCGGGCCGCCCGGCCAGCGCCCGGGCGATCGCGGTGCGCTGCTGCTCACCGCCGGACAGCTGGTTGGGCCGGTGCGCTAGCCGGTGGCCCAGCCCGACCCGCTGCAGGGCGGCCCGGGCCAGCGCGCGGCGGTCGGCGGCCCGCCCGCCCCGGTACAGCAGCCCGCCGGCCACGTTGTCCAGCACGGACAGCCCATCGAGCAGGAAGAACTGCTGGAACACGAACCCCAGCCGCCGGGCCCGCAGGCCCGATAGCTGCGCGTCGGTCATCGCCGAGGTGTCCTGCCCGGCGATCCGGACCACGCCGCGGGTCGGCCGTTCCAGGGTGCCCATCACGTGCAGCAGGGTGCTCTTCCCGGATCCGGAGGTGCCGATGATGGCGGCCAGTCACCGGGCCCGATCCGCAGATCCACCCCGGCCAGCGCCAGCACCGGCGGGTCACCGGGGTACTCCTTCACCACCCCGGCCAGTTCGAGCACCGGCCCCGGCACCACGGGCCGGGCGGGAAGTGGACCGGCCCGGCCGGGACCGGCACCGGGAGCGGCCAGGTCACGACGACGGCACCGCCACCCGCAGCCCAGCCCGGATACCCGGCCCGCTGACCTGCACCAGGGTGCTGGAGTACAGGCCGGTGGTGACCCCGGTCAGATGACTGGCACGCCCGGTCACCACCTGCACGCCGAATCCGCCGCCGGACAGCGCCAGCAGCGCGTTCACCGGCACCGCCAGCACGTTGGCCGCCCGCTGCGAGGTGATGTTCACGTTCACCGGCGCCTGATCCAGCGCCGCTCCCCGCGGGGTGTGGTCCAAGCCGATGGTGACCGTCACCACCGTCGGGGAGGAGTTGTTGCCGCCACCGCCGTTGCTGCCGGTGGACGAGCAGGGCGACTGGTCCCCCGACCCTCCGCCGCCGGTGCTGCTGGTGCCGGGGGCGGCGGTGCCGGTGCCGCCCCCCCCCGGGCAGGTCGCCACGGCACCCACCGACTCCACCCGCCCGCCCATCGTGCTGGTGCCGTCGGGCAGCACCACCGACACCGCATCCCCTGGCTTGACCAGATATTCCTGCGTCACGGCCAGGTCGAGCGTCACCACCGGCTTGATACCCGTGGCCGTCAGGACGGTGCCACCGCCACCGCCACCGCCTGCTGCGCCCGCGCCGCTGCCGCCACCTCCGCCGCCGACCGAGGCACCGACCGTCGGCGTCACCGACGTCACCCGGATCGGCCCCGGCTCGAACACCACCCCACCCAGCAGAATCTCCCCGGTCACCGGCAGGCCGAGCGCCTTCTGCCAGCGGTCCACGGCCGCCGCCGTGGCCGCCGAGTAATGATCGCTCTGCGCCAGCCCGCTCCCGTAACCCAGCGCGATCAGGTCGCGGGTCAGCTCGGCCACGTCGCCGCCGTCGGACATGCCCACGTAGAACGCCCGGTACGCGGCGACGGATCCGTACAGCAGCGGCACCGGCACGCCGCTGACCGCATACACCCGCTGATCCTGCCGGATCACCGCACCCGCGGCCGGCAGCCAGGTATAGGCGGTGCCCGGGTTGACCGCGCTCTGCCGGTCTGTGGCCAGGGTGGCCCGGTCCCCCGCCAGCTTGACCCGGTCCGCGCCGACCTTGCCCTGTGCCGTGTCGTCACCGGTCTTCGCGGACGACTCCGCGCTGCCCAGCTGCTGCCTGGCCTGGGTCAGCTGGGTCTGGTCGGTGCTGACCTGCTGCTTGTCCTGGGTGCACGCCTGCGACGACGCCCCCGCCCCCGCGCACGCCGTCTTCTCCGTGGCCTGATCCGCGGCCAGGGTGGACTTGCCGGTGCTGACGTTGACCCGGGCCGCGGCGACCGCCTGGCGGCCGGCCGCCACCGCGTCCGACACGGCCTGCTCATCAGCGGACAGCGCCTGCTCGTCCGCGGCCACCGTCTGCTCCTGCTGGCTCAGCGCAGACGCGCTGGTCCCCGAGGGGGCAGCGACCGTATAAGAGCCCTGGTAGCCGATGGACCCACCCTCCTGCACGGTGTTGGTCAGGGTGGTCCGCACCACCGGCGCGGTGGCGACCGAGCCACCACCACCCGACGCGGCCGGGCCGCCACCGCCGCCAGCGGCCGCTACGGCCACCTCGGCCGCCACCGCCGCGACGGCCAGGCCAATGACAGCGATCAGCAGCGCACGTCTAGTGGAGAGGAGCCCCCTGACGGAGAACTCAGCCATTCCCACCGGACCCGTTGACGGGCTTTGGCCGGTTGGGCCCGCTGGGCCCACCGGGCCCACCGGGGAGGGAGCACTGAACACCGGCCGGGGCATTGCAGCTTGACACCTGGACGACCCCGGCCGGGCCCGGGCCGTTACCGGAGGGCACGCCGGCCTTCTTGGAGCACAGGTTGTTGGCTTTGGTGAAGACCGGGCTGTTCGGGGACATGCCGATGTTGTTGAGGCTGGGTCCTTCGCTGCTGTCTGACACCGGGTCGGGGTATTTCGGGACCCCGTTGGCCTGCATGCATCGCGCGTACGCCAGCAGCTTGGCCTCATCCGGCGGCTGCGGCATCGGCTGGCCGTCCCGCAGCGCGCTGGAGGCCGCGGCCAGGTAGTGGCCGCATGGGCCGCTGCTGTCGTGGGCCTGGCCGGCCGTCGCCGCTGAGACGTTCGTCATGCTGATCTCGATGTCGCTGTCGGAGTTGATGACCGGGTCGGACTGGCTGGGATCACCATGGCTGCGCATGCACGCGGCCCACTTGTCCACCAGTTGAGTCGCGTTGCCCTTCGACCCTGCGCCCGCGGAGTTCCCGCCGCCACTGCCACCGCCCGCCGGATCCCCTGAGCTATGGGCGCTGCTCGTCCCCAGGCTTGCCACTTGCGGGGAACTGGGCCCGTGGCTGCATGCGGCCAGCCCGATGGCGGTCGCCGCGACAAGGACGGCGAGCCTGCCCGGTCGCCGGTACGTCCTGGTCATGTCTCGTCTCCTTGCCTCGTTCGCCGTCAGCTGGACTTCTGGGGGCGCCCGTAGGGCGCGACCTTGGCGGGGGGCTGGCCGCCGTACCCCTGGCCGGGGCGTGGAGCGCCGCGCGGCAGCAGCCCCTGCGGCATCTGCTGCAGGATCGGCCAGGCGGCCTGGTCGTAACTGACGTGCCGGAACCCGGCAGGGATGGGTACGGTCAGCCTGGCCAGGTTCGGCGTAGTCGGCGGCAACCAGGTGAAGTCCGCCGTCTGCCGGAGGACCACGTCTTTGTTCAGGACCAGCGAGCGGCCGGGGTGCGAGCGGATAACCACCCGCATCGGCAGGTACGTGCCCGGGCTCACCCAGATGGTCTCGGATGCCGGACGGTTCGGGCCGCTGGTCAGCTTGATGGCCTCGACCCCGTCAAAGCGCTGCCGGCCGGCCACGTCCAGGGTTCCGCAGGAGACCGCGGCGCGCAGGGTTCTGGCCACGGTCAGCAGCGACTTGGGCGCCAGGCCGGTGCCCGGCAGGGTGGGTTGGAACAGCACCGGGCCTGCGGACACCCGCCCGCAGCCGTGGGCACCGGATGGCGGCCCGGCCGGGCGGCCCGCCCCCGCCGCCAGGCTGGCCCAGGTCCGCCTCTTGTAGCTGACCAGGGTGTAGCCGGATGAGGGGCCGAATCCCTCGCCGAAGACCAGCCGCCCGGCCGTCGAGTTCGTGACCGAGCGCCACCGCTCACCGTAGGACCACTCCTCGGCGGTCGTCGTCGTGGGCTTCCCGGTGGTCATCGGGTTCCCGCCGATGATCGGGGCGACCGTGGTAGTGACCGTCATCTGGGCGAATGTGCCGGAATCGGCCTTGCTCAGCGCAATGTTGACGCCCTTCACCACGTTCGCGGCGTAGGCGACAGGGCCGCCGGCGCCGTTGAGTATCGCCCCGGGCACCACGACGGCCGCCACGGCGATGGCCGCGAGAGCGGCGGCCACGGCGGCCAGCCAGAATGGCCGGCGCCGGCGCGTGGAGCGGCCGGTTACCTGAGCCGGCTCGGCCGAGAGGTCGATGATGCGCTCGAACGTGGCCCGGCCGAGGCCGTCGCCAGCCGCGCAGGCAAACGCGTCGTTGGCCACCGGATTGCTCTCCCGCAGCAACCGGGCGGCGTCCGCTGGACGCTTCATGCCCTGACCTCCGTTTCTGGCCGGGAATGCGGGGCCCGGGTGACCCGATCCGGGTCGCTGCCGCCCGGATCGTCTGCCTCGCCGAGAGCGCGGGCCAGCCGGCGGCGGGCGCGGTGCAGCCGCACCCGGAACGTCGCGGCCGAGCAGCCCATCACCTGGGCCGCCGCGGCAACGTCGAGCTGCTCCCACTCGATCAGGCGCAGCGCCTCCTGATCGTCGGGGCGCAACGCGTCCAGGGCGGCGAGCACGGCAAGCCGGTCCGCCACCCGCTCGCCGGGTTCCGGCCCGGCCAGATCCTGGCCGCGCAGCACCTCGGTGCGGATCAGCCAGTCGAGCCGGTCCCGCCGGTCCCGCCGCCGCAGTTCGTTGGCCAGGCATTTACGGGCCGTCGCGTAGAGCCAGGGCAGCGACTGGCCGGGAGGCACGCGGTCCAGCCGCCGCCACGCGGTCAGGAAGGTTTCCGCCGCGATGTCGCGGGCCGCCTCGGCACCCACCCGGCGGGCGGCGTACCGCAGCACGGCCGGATAGTGCTCGTGATACATGGCCTTGAAGCGATCGTGCTCGGGGTCGCCGCGATCGGCCACGGGCTCGCCTCCCATCGATGGTCGACCCGGTATATGTCGCGGGCCGACGGCGAGTTACACCCCGTTGGTCAATTTACTGCCAAGTCAACGTTTTCGCAGGTCGGCTGCCTCAGGCCGTTCATCAGTGCGTGTCGTTTAGGACTTTGCCGGGCGGTCGCTACCCAGCCCGGCGCGGCGCAGCGCGTCGGCCCTGGCGCCGCCCGGTGGCCGGTGCATCGGCTCGCTTGCGGTGCTGCCTGGCCGGCGTCTGGCGAGGCGCGCGGGCCTGGCCGCCAGGCTCGTCGTCGAGGCGCAGCGTCAGCGAGATCCGCTTCCGGGCGGCGTCGACGCCGAGCACCTTCACCCGGACCACGTCGCCGGACCTGACCACCTCGCGCGGTGACCGGCTCGCCGCGGGCGCGTCGGGCCACCCGGTCCCTGATCAGGCGGCCCGGGCATAGCGCAGGGCGATGACACCGTTGCGGTGCGGACGGCATTCGAGCAGATTGAGTGGCACCTCCATGCGGCCTCCCTCGAACAGGTGCTGGCCGGTGCCGAACGACGATGGGGTGCATAAGCAGCCGCAGCTCATCGAGCAGGCCTTCCTGCAGCAACAGCCGGACCAGGCTGCCGCTCGCGGCTACCTGAACGTTGCCGCCCGGCTGCTGCCTGAGCCGGGAGAGCTCGGCGACCACGTTGCCGCTGATCAGCGTCGTGGGACCCCAGCTGGGCTGGTCCAGGGTGGTGGACACGACAACCTTCGGGGTGCCGGTCATCAGTTCCGCGTGCGGTGGCGCGGCCGGTCCGGTGAATACCGCCTGGAACAGCTCGTAAGAGCGCCGCCCGTACAGATGCAGGTCGGCGTCCATGAGCTGCGGCATGACCGCCTGGCCCAGCTCATCGTCGTAGTAGGGCGGGTTCCATTTCTCGGGCGCTTCGACGACGCCGTCGAGCGTGATGAACAGCCCCGCGGTGATCTTCCTCACGGCCGTCGTTCCTCCGGTGCATCGGCGGCCCGCTGCTGGGCCAAGGCGTAGCCGACCAGCGCGGTGGCGTGCCCGTGACCGACGCCGTAGTCGGCTTTGAGCCAGCCGACGAGCTCCTTGTGCTTGGTCAGCTTGCTGGCGGCGATGAGGTCGAGCCAGTAGCTGATGGGCTGGCCGTACTTCTTCTCGATCGACGGGAAGTAGTAGGCAGGACCCTGGACGCGTTCATGCATGGTGTTCTCCAGTCAGGAATTCGCTGAGCGTGGCCGCGATGACCTTGGCGTCGAGTTTCTTGGTGTGACCCAGGCCGCGTCGCACGATCAGGTGACCGTCCGGCAACGCGCCGGCGACGGCCGCCGCGGCATGGCGGAACCAGTCCGGGGTTTCCTTCTCGGTGCCGCACATCACCAGCGTGGGAATGGTGACTACCGCCCATTGGCCGTTAGGCAGCGGCTGTCCGGTTTGCCAGCCCTCCACCAGCTGAACGTCGTAGGGCAGCGTGTTCGCCACCGCGGTCAGCTTCTTCCACACCCCAGGCATCAGACGCAGTAGGCGGGGCACGAACGAGGGCGCGCCCATTCCGTCCACCATGAAATAGCGGACCGCCTCGCCCCGCGCTCCCGCGCCGACCAGGTCAGTGACCCGCTGACGCAGGTCGGCCGGGGGCCGCCGGTCGCCAGGGCAGACCACCAGGGCCGGCTCCTGCACGGCCAGCCGGAGGATCGGCAGGCCCGCGGCGGCCGACTGCAGGGCCAGCACCGCGCCGGACGACAGCCCCCACACGTGGGCCCGCCCGCCCGCCGCCTCGATGACCGCGCCGAGGTCCTCGATCTCGCGGCCCACGGCATATGGCGCGGTGTCGCCGCTATCCCCACGGCCACGGCGGTCGTAGCTGTACACCGTGAACCGGCCAGCGAGCAGCTCAGCCAGTTTGACCTGGCCGGGATAACGGCGGTAGCTGAACGCACCGCCGACCAGTACCAGCGGGACGCCCGAACCAGCGCGGTCGTAGGCGATCACGGTCCCATCGGGTGAGGTGACTGTGTTCATGATGGTGGTCTCCGTACTGTGATTGGCTCCTACTCGTGCTTCGAACAGCAGGACGCCAGATCGACACGGACGCCAGGTTTTTTGCGGGCCACCCTGAATGGATGGGGGCCGGCCAGCGTCCGGCGCATTGATGACCGCGGACGTTCACCACCTGGCCTGCGGCGACGCCCGGGTGGCCGCGGCCATGGCCACCGATGCCGCACTCGCCGGCTGGTGGTTGACCCTGGCCGCTCCACGGTTAGCGGCAGAACCCGCCCCGCAGTCTTGAAACGGCAAATTCATGACACTGCTCGCTGGCCGCCCGACCACCCGGGCGGAGTCCACTGAACGCGTTCTTCCTGCTCACCAGCCCGAAGCCTGGCCCAAGACCTGGACTCTGAACGCCTCAGCCGACTGCCGCTCACGACAGCGAGGCCCGGCTCGGACGCATGGCGGCATCTCATGCGAACCCGGTTGCGGAGCGGGAGCCGTCAAGGGCCTGGTCCGCAGGACTTCCAAGATGCTTTGGCCGTGGAGAGGCTCGATAGGCGTGAGGAGTTGCGCGAGCGGGCAGGATGCGGCCAAAGGATCTTGGAACCCTTGACGGGTCCCGTGGAGGGCTGATACTCCCGCGCCGGGTGAAGGCCGCCCCGACCTCACGTACTAAGAGACAGGTGGTCACCGTCGGACCGGGGTCTGGGGTGGTGTCCCCATGCAGGTCTACCCCGCTGGGTGATCAATGTCCACGGACGGCAGGTCTTTTACCTGGTATTTGGTGAGGCTGAGATGGATAAGAAGAGTCCCGATCTTAGTCACAACGCCGATCGGGACAGCCACTTCCTTGTGGCCCTACGTGTGCCCGTCCTGGAGGAGCACGTGGGTTACATAGTGGCCGCCAGGTTCCACGACCAGTCCCTGGACCTGCCCTATCTCGCCATCGGTCGCACAGACGGTCAGTTCGCGGCGTATGTCTACCTCGCCGAATGGGACGGAGTTGACGGTGACTTCCTGCGGGGCTTCCGGTCGGCCAGGGCCACGGTCGGGCCGGACCTCGACCGCACCGGGAATCCCGAAAACTCCGGGGGACAGAGGAAAAAGCTCACGCTAGGGGGCGGAGTGGGACTCTTGGGGCCCGCTGGGGTCGAGGTCCGGCACAACCTCGGTCTCCTGGGCGGGTCGGAGCGCCTGGAACTCGGCTACGGTGCAGCGAAGCCGGATCTGACCCGTCGTAGCGTCCACAAGGTCAACAGGAACAAGCCGCCCTGGGCCATTCCGGTGCTTCTGGTTGACTGCGAGATGAGTGACCTCCCGGGCGACCGGGTTGACGATTATGCGGCTCACATGACCGCAGGCTCCATCGCTGCAACTGGCGTCGGCCCCGATCCTGAACGGCATCTTCCGCGCCATAGCCACCCTCCTCGTTTCCTTGGACCTTAACAAGCCCAGCCAGCAGCAGCGCCTCTAAACTCCCGGCCCGCGAACAGCCGCACCTGACCGAGCATTCGCGAGGCCACCGGCAAGCCGTGCAGACGGCCACGCGGCGCAGCAATGTGCACGAGGAGTGAGCCGGTCAGATCAGCGCGACCGCCAAGGCTGGGGCGGCGCGGACGCGCCGGGCGGGGCCCTCCTCAAAGCCAGAGCCCGGCGCGGGGAGCGCCGGACGCGGTGCCGCGCAGCGGCGCCCTCGCGGCTGGGGAGTTGAACCGCAGGACCAAGCGGACACGCCGCGACCCGGAGAACCGATGGGCACGCAACGGGCACGCCGCCGTAAGAACGCGTCATGAAGCCCGTGAGCACAAGCCGAAAAGGTGGCTCTGAACTGGGAGAGGGAGAGATGTGATGTCAGGTCTTCACATTTGGCCGTGACCTGCGGGAACGCATGCCGCTAGGAGGGTTGCCCACAGGTTAAGCGTGAGGCAGCCACAGTTTTATGTGGTGGTTTGCCTGGTGTCGCGGGCGGAGGCTGCAGGCCGCGCTTGGCCCGCGGCCCGGCGTCGGCGACGGCCAGGGTCAGGGCTTCCAGCTCGGTGACCAGGGCGCGGAGCCGGCGGTGGTTGTCGAGCCATTGCCGGTAGTCGTCGAGCTGCTCGTCGGGGACGAGCCGGGTGATGGTCTTGCCGCCGATCTTGCGGGTCCACTGCCAGTAGGGGCCGTGCAGGACGGGCGGGTCGGCGTGGCAGCGGCAGCCGGGCTTGCCGCAGCGGACGTGCCGCTCGATGAGGGTGCCGGGCAGCGCGAGCCCGAGGCTGGCTAGCTCGGTGGCGATGCCGGCGGCGCGGGCCTGCTGGCCTCTGGTGGGCGACACGTTCTCCATGGTGGCACGCCGGGTCCGTGATCCCGGCTCCTTCTTTCAGTATAAGTTACTGTATGAATGCGGATGATGAAGATGGGGTGGCCGGCTATATCGCCGCCTGGCGTCCGGCGTCAGCGCCGCCGCAGGCGGCCGCGTTCGCCCGGCAAATCGTGTCGCAGGCCGCGCCGGCCGGGCGGGACCGGGCGAAGAACTTGCTGTGGGCGGCGGGAAAGCTCGCCTGCTAGGCATCGGGCTGGGCCTGGAGCCGGTCCCGCAGGTGCTGCTGCACCCGTCGGTGATCGAGCGGTTCGCCGGGCACGCGCCGGGGCTGTCGGGGCCGGCCCGCCGGACGCTGCGCACCAGCCTGCGGTTCCTGGCCCGCGCGGTGGTGCCCCACCTGGTACCGGCGGACGCGCCGCTGCCCCGCGAGCGCGCCAAGGCGCCGTACACGCCGGCGGAGATCAGCGGCTTCCTGGCGCTGGCCGCCGCGCAGCCCACGGCGGCGCGGGCGATGCGGGCCGCAGCGCTGGTCTGCCTTGGGGCCGGGGCCGGGCTGATCCGCTCCGGCCTGCGCGTCGTGCGCGGCACCGACATCTGCCGGCGCTCCGGCGGTGTCATCGTGACCGTCCGCGGCGGCCGCGCGCCGCGGGCGGTGCCGGTGCTAGCCCGCTACCACGACCGCCTGCTCGCCGCGGCGGGCTTCGCCGGCGGCGGGCTGCTCACCGGCGGTACCAGCCCGCGACGGCATAACATCAGCAACCCGCTGACCCGGTCACTGGCCGGCGGCGCCGGGCTGCCGGCGCTGGACACTTCCCGGCTGCGGGCCACCTGGCTGGCTGATGTCGCGCAGCTGACCGGGCTGGCCACGTTCCTGCACGCCGCCGGGATCAGCTGCTGCCAGCGGCTGGGCGACATCGCCGCCGGCCTGAACCCCGGCACCGAGGAACACGCCGTCGCGCTGCTGGGCGGCAGCGCGCGGTGAGCGTCCCGCTGCCGGTGATCGAGGACATCATCGACGCCTCCGGCATCGCCGGGGCGATCGAGGACCTGCTCCCGCGCGGCGTCCGCGGCCGCCAGCTGACCGCCCGCACCTTACTGACCGGGATGATGCTGACGGTGGCCGACGGCCGGCCCGCGCACCTGACCCGCGTGCACGCCGCCCTCATCAGCCTGCCCGAGGCCGACCAGGCCCGCCTCGGCGTCACCGCGGGCTGGAAGACCGGGCCGCACCAGCTCACCTACCGGCAGGCCGAGCACACCTGCCGGCTGATCACCAGGGCACTGGCCAGGCCAGAGCCCGACGGCGCGCCGTCGCAGGCCCTGCAGGCCGCCTGCGACCAGCTGCTCGAAGCCAGCATCCCTGCCGCACGCAAGAACGGCAGCTCAGCCCTGGCCGCAGACTGGACCGACGTCGAGGCCTGGTCCCGGCCGCCGCGCCGCGGCAGCACCGAATGCGCCGACCCCGAAGCCGCCTGGGGGCACCGCAACTCCAACCTGCCCGGGCCCAAGGGGGAGATGTTCTCCGGCTACTTCCTGCCGGCCGCCGTCATGGTCGCCGAGGAAGACGGCCCCGCCGTCCCCGAACTGGCCCGCCGCATCACCCTGGCCGGCTGCGACCACGACCCCGTCCGGCAGTTCGTCACCACGCTGCTGCGCATGGCCCGCGACGGCGTAACGCCCGGCGACATCATCGACGACTCCGGCTACGCCCACCGCGACGCTCAGGCCTGGGCAGTACCGCTGCGCAACGCCGGCGCCCAGCTGGTCCAGGACCTGCACCCACACGACCGCGGCCCCCGCGGCACCCACCAGGGCGCGGTCGTCGCCAACGGCAACCTGTACTGCCCGCAGACACCCCGCACGCTGCTGGAACTCGCGCCCCCGCCGCCCGGAACCTCCGGCGAGCAGGTCGCCGCGCACGACCAGCGGTCCGCCGAGCTCGCCCGGCACAAGCTCGGCCGACACACCGCCGACGACGCCGACGGCTACTACCGCGTGATGTGCCCGGCTGCGATAGGCAAGATCCGCTGCCCGCTCCGCCCGGCCTCAATGACGCTGAACCGGGACCCGCCCGAGATCCTCACCCCGCCACAGCACCCGCCCGCCTGCTGCACCCAGCAGACCATCACCGTCCCGCCGGACGTGGCGGCCAAGACCCGCCAGAAGCACGACTACCCATCGCCGCAATGGCGGCGATCCTACCGGCGGCGCACCGCCGCCGAGCGCGTCAACGCCACCATCAAAGACACCGCCACCACCAGCATCGCCCGCGGCTGGTGCCACCTCACCGGCCTGACCCCGATCACCCTGTGGATCACCTGCCTGCTGGCAGTCCGCAACCAGCGCATCCTCGCCACCTACGAAGCCCGCCAGGACGACAACGCCCGCCGCGCCGCCGCCGGGCTCCCACCCAGAACCAGAAAACGCCGCCGGCGCACAACCCTCGCCAGCCTGGCCGCCGCCCCGCCATAACCGGGCAGCCAGCACCCCCGCCACCGCTACCTGCCCGCCACACCGCCGTCCCGTACACACGCGCAACCAGGCACGACCAGACTCAGCCCGCGGCCCAGATGCCCACCCGGCCGCCCAGCCCCCGAGCAGCCAGCCCAGAACGTCAGTGCCAAATGTGAACATGGACACTGGTGAAATGTGAAGACCTCGATGTGGAGCTAAGGGGACTCGACCCCCTGACCCCCTGCAAACAACAGGCAGACCGTCCACTAGCGTCCATCCCCGCAGGTCACAGTCCTTAGATGTGCCTCCAAGTCCATACAGGTCCGGGTCTGTTGCGGTACTTCCGTGCTGTACTCACCGTCTTGGTTCGCCATCGCCAGCCACGGCATTGTGGCTTCTGTGTTTCGGCGGTAAGTGCATCGGAGCCCACGATAGGAACCGAGTTGACCGACCCCACCGGCAACGGCACGGTACCTACGGAGCCCAAGAGCCTGCCACCTGATAATCAACACCACGAAGGGGTCTGCAGCGAAAGCTCACCGGGCCTCCGGCCAAGGGCGGCGTGATCGGACCCGGCGAACCTTCAGGGACAGGGCACTAGCTGGCTGGGGCACTCGTCAGCCGGGCCGCTCCTCGCCAGAGCCACTCTCGGTGAGCGCTGCCGGACCGGCTGGCTTGACGATGACCGTCAGCCATCGCGCGAGCTGGACTCCCCCCGAGGTGGTCCGGCCCGAGACATCCACCCGGCTGGCGACGACACTGAGGTTGACCGCTTGGCAGACCTCACACACCTCGCTCTCGTCGCGGAATGAATCAAAGAACCGGCCGTCTGGATCCACGGCTGGAAGCTTTCCTAGAGAGACGCTGAACGAAAGGATGCCCCTCGGCTTGAGCACCTGACCTAGCTCATTGAGCGGTCGGGCGAGGGAGTTTACGGGAAAATGGACGAGAGTCGCGCAGCACCAGATTCCGTCAAACGTTCTAGGCTTAAAAGGAAGCGAACTGATATCTGCTCTGACCAAAGAGGTCCTGGCATGGCGATCTCGGCTTGCGACACGCATGGCCGCGGCGGTAATATCCAAAGCAGCCACCGTATGACCGCGGTCCGACATAAAGCGTGAGTGGTGGCCAGGGCCGCAGCCTGCGTCAAGTATCCGGGCCCCCGGTGGCATCCGGGACAAGAAAAGGTCTAACTGTGCCTGCGGCAGGCAGTCGCCCCATTTCTCGGCGTAGTCATCGAGAAATCCAGCGCTTTCATATCGATCCCTAGTTCGACCTAAAGAGCTCAGCGGAACGATGCTCGGCCACATCGCGAATCTCGCTTAAACGACTGCTTGTCAACGATATTCTGGTCACCTTAGAGAGCAGTCTGTCGAGATGGTCCTTTGTTGCCGACGCCCCATCGAACTCTATCCAGTGTAAAGTCTGCTGCACTTCGCCCGAACGCAGTCCCTGCCGAAACCCGACAGCAGTTCTGATAAGCCGCCGAACATCATCGTCGAGGTTAGCAGTGCTCGGGAGCGTGGTCACGTAAACAGGATGAGAGTAGAAGCTGTCGCCAACGGTTGGGTGGGTTGTAGCCTGACGCGTCCGGGGGTCGATCTCCACAACTGAGAAGTGTTCATTGGCCAGGAATTCAATAATGGAGTCTACCCAGCCAGCGGATGAGTCTGGGTTCTTAACGGCCACGATGATATACGTTCGGCTCTGGAACCCACGCCTCAAGCCCCGACTGCTCATCCTTCTCCTCCCACATCACCCTCTATTATGCGGGCGAGCGACTGCTTGGCAAGGCTAGGCAGTCGGGGATGCGAGTTTGGGGTTTTCGGTGTCGGCGGGGCTAACGTTACCAGGCGGACCCAACAGCATCCCGACAGGGCTCCACGTGGCAACTGAGCCCCCAGGCGTTAACCGATGCATCAGTCACTAGGCCCGGCTTCGGCCATACAGTGCAAGATCGCAGAGGATCAAGGCTAAGATCTGATGCAAGCCTGCGCTGGCTGTGGGCCACCCTTAAGCTGAACTTTCCTCTCATACTGTGCGCGAGCTAGGGTAGCAAATCCGTAACGAGACTAAGGGTCAAGAGCAGTGCCTGATGAGCTTACGATTTGGAACGAAAAGCATCGCTCCTATATCGAGCAGGGAGCGCCGGTGAGTATTAGTCTCTTCGTGGCAGAAGTTGCAGCCTTGCTCGCTCCAGGCAGCAAGGTTCTTGAACTCGGCTGCGGCTATGGGCAGGACGCGACGTATCTTGCTATGCATGGTCATGACGTCGTCGCCACGGATTTCTCACCCATAGCTCTCGACAATTTCCCCCATCAAAAGGTAAGCGGACGGGTCAAACCGTTTCTAATGGATAGTACAAGTCTTCCCTATCCGTTCGCCAACAAGCACTTCGACGTCGTCTATGCGCACCTCGGCCTGCACTACTTTTCGACGGACGTCACCCGCGGCGTTTTTACGGAGATAGCCAGAATCCTTGACTACGGTGGCAGATTCTTCGGCCTCTTTAATTCTATTAAGGACCCTGAGGCCGGGACAGGAAAACTAATCGAACCAAATTTTTACGAGCTCTCACCCGGCGACTGCAAGCGATTCTTCTCTGTCACTGAGCTTCCTAGCCTGTTCCCTGCCGAGATGCGAATCGACCGCGCTGAGTGCGGGCAGGGCACACGCAATAATCCAGATGATCCGTATGTTCTGGCAGTCGCCACAAAACAGAATTGAAGCAGTGACCGGGGACAAGGCCACGGCGCGGCTCGTGCAGCAGTGTCATCGTTGCCAGCTGCCAGAACGCGGGTGCAAGCCTCCAAGGTCCAGAAGCAGATGCCGGGCATCCTAATTACGGCGCCGCTGATGCTGGCCGGCCCTCCTCACGACATGACTCATGATGCGGCCGTCCTCATGGACGGTCGGCTTATCGTCGCCGCTGGCCCGCGTCGTGTGGTACAGCGTATAGCGGGCGATGCTGTTCGGCTCTCCTTCCCCGGCTGCACCCTGCTGCCCGGGCTGGTGGATGCCCACGTGCATTTGGTCTTCGACGCGAGCCCGGATCCTGCGGCTAGTCTGCGGGCCGGCGATGTGGGACTCGTCTTCACCGGTATGGCGGACCGGGCGTACCGACTTCTCGCTTCCGGCGTGACTACTGCGCGCGACCTCGGGGACTGGAACGGTCTGGCCGGGCGTCTCCGCGAGCAAATCAGGGATGGCGTGCTGCCTGGCCCGAGGATCCTGACCTCCGGAGCGCCGATCACTTCGGTGGGTGGCCACTGTTGGTTCCTGGGCGGGGAGGTCCACGACGCTGACCAGATCCGAATGCAGGTGCTGCACTGTGCTGAGCAGGGCGCGGACCTGATCAAGGTCATGGTGACCGGTGGGCGCCTGACTCCGACTGGTCCGGCACCATGGGACCTCCAATTCTCGGCCCCGCAACTCCGTACTGCGGTCCTGGCGGCCAAGGAGCTGGGCCTTAAGGTGGCGGCTCATGTGCACTCCACTGAGGGGATCCGGATGGCTATCGACGCCGGGGTGCACTCGCTGGAACATTGCCGATGGCTGACGCGAGACGGTGTAACGGCACCCAAGGAACTTATCGACAAGATTACTGACCGTGAGATATTCGTCTGCCCCACGATCAACGTGAACTGGCATGACCTGGCTGCCCGAGTTGGTGCGAAGGAGGCCGAGGATCTTGTAGAGACAATGTCTAAGCTCTACCGGAATGGAGTGGCTCTCATCGCCGGCACGGATGCGGGTATACCAGATGTTGACGTCGCCGATTATGCCGCTGGGCTAACATTCTTTCCGCGTCTGGGAATGTCCACGGCTGAGGTCATCGAACTAGCCACGGTACGTGCTGCAGCGGCCCTGGGGTTAGCTGATCGAGCTGGCAGGATCGCTCCGGGGATGGCTGCGGACCTTCTCGTCGTCGACGGCAACCCATTGGCCTCCCTGACTGCGCTGCGCTCGGTCCGGGCAGTCGTCGCAGACGGGCGACTACGTGTAGTGCGAGTGCCGCACGGGCGTGGGCAAAGTCGTTCGGCCGTTCATGATCTTTCGTAGTGGCTGGTCTGGTGAGCCGCCAATGCTGTCGCCGCCTGGCAATCGTAGCCTCCAGACCGCCACCGTCTGTAGACTCTTTGCAGTCTGAGAGTGCGGGTTGCCAGGCGCCATGAGCAGGGAGGGATGAGCATTCTATGGGAACAATCCTGATAGAATATTCTGGTGATAATTCTGACGTTTTCGTGGAAGTCACCCCAGCTGACGTCAATAGCAGCAGCTTGGAATTGGTAGCTGATGAAGGAGAGAAAAGGAGAATTGCCAAGGCTGAGACTACTCTGCGCCAGCAGTTCATGAGCCTCAAGGAATTCACGGATACGCTTTATGAGCCGTACGAAAAGAGCGCGAAAACGCCTGATGAACTAGTCATAGAATTTGGTATCCGCATAGGAATCGAAAGTGGGATCGTGGTCGCAAAGGGATCGGCAGAAGCTTCCATCATGGTAAAGGCTACATGGAAACGTCGGGCCTAGGGGGGGAATACTCCCGGGAGTCGGGCTCATTCTCCGCGTCGTCCGGCATCGTAAGGATATTGCGGGCAGGCGAGCAGCGGGTTGGCCTAGGCTTCCTAGTGAATGAGTCTTGTATTGTGACGGCTGCCCATGTCATTAACGTGGCCCTCGGCCGCAGGAAGGAAGATGCAAGCAACCCGGGGGCACGTCCTGTCTTCGTTGAATTCTGCCTGCTTCCTGGGGGGGCTAGGGCCCGGAGGGCCCAGCTCGATGAATGGCACCTCGGTAGCTCTCGTGCCCTCGCCGGTAAGGACGTGGCCACGCTTCGGCTGGAAGAGGCAGTGCCGAGTGAGGCCCGGGCGATGAAGGTATCGATTGAAGCTCCTACGCCTGAGGTTCTGCTCTTCGGCCCGGTCGTCGATCAGCCAGAAGGGGGCTGGCTGACGGCTCGCCTAATGGAAGCGGTTCCGGGCGGCTGCGTCCAGCTCAATCAGGAAATCCAGGGCATCTTCCGCGTACAAGGCGGATGGAGCGGCGGGCCGGTATGGCACGGATCAAGTCACACAATCTTGGGGATGCTTGTCGCGAAGCCCGTCGATGAAGACGGAAGAACCGATGTCTATGCGATTCCGAGTTCGGTTTTGTGTGAGGCACTGCCTACGCAGCTTGGCCACCTACTGACGGGAAAGGCGGTAGCCTCCGCTGGTCTGGCTAGCCACGAAACAGTCGGCGAAACGCTGGTAACCGATATCGACGCGACAGATCCCGGACGGCTGGTGGCCCTGGAAAACGGAGTGCGCAATCTTGAACGGGTGGTAGGCCGCCTGGCTGCTCAGCTCAACCGACTTGAGCGGCTGACCATCCTGCCGAACTATGAACTGCCGCCGAAGAGTTCCTTGTCTACCCTAAGCGATCTCCCGCAAGACCTGACTGGCGCTAGAATATTGGTGAAGAGCGACGTTGACATTCCCGGACCGCTAGAAAATGTCGCAACACACTTCAAGTTTGAGCGCGCTGCCATCACGCTGAACGAGATTGCGAAGCGAGGTGGGTCAGCCTTGGTTCTGTGGGGTCAGGGGTTGACGTCGGTAGAACTCCTGGAATCATCGGAAGCCTCGAGCTCGGAATGGCCTGAGACAAGGCTGACGTCGTTCCTTGATACTGGGGTCAACATACGCCGGATCGAGTCCATAGCACAGTTGACTGAGTATCCCTGGGCAGCTGACCATCCGAGCACCATTACGTTCCTACCGAATCTGGTGGATATAAGCCCAGAGGACCTGCTGCTGGTAAAGGGGAGCCGCGGAGCGTCTCATCAGTTGGAGGGCCGCGCGGAGGAGTTCTGCGTACAAAGCAGGCTCGTGAGCACGCTGTCCAATAGTTATGACATCTTCGTACTAGACGACTTCCGCTCTACGGTATTCCAGCTTCCGTCCAACGTCGGGCTGGCTTATGGCAAGCGCCGAGTCATAGGTCGAGGACTGGAGAGCGATCTGACGAGTCTTGAAGGACTGGTGGAGAGGTGCATATACCTAGGTCGCAGGTCCACTAGCCAGCGCATCTTTATCTGTGGTAGCTCCCGCCCCGACGATTTGCTCGTAGTTGAGACCTTCTTGCAATCGAGGCTGTTTGATCAATGCCTCCTCGGCCCTTACCCGGCTCTGGTTATTTTCGCGGCAATGGGACAGCGGCTGAGCCCTTCGGTCCTGGCTGAACTGGCCCAGTTGTCAGCGCTTAATGGCAGATCACTGGACATGCTGCTGGATGGGCCTGGGCGGCGACTCGTCAAGGAATACAGTGACCGTATTATCTTGCCGACTGATTTCATGTTGCGTCATGGCGGCCCAGAAGGGCCCGTGCGAGAAATCTCGGTCAATAGCGGCCGCCTCGCGACCATGGGCGATGAGACTCGCATATCAGCCATTGGGTCCGGTACGGTCACCGACTTCTGCCATCGGATCGATGAAAGTGAACTGGTATTTCATTTCGGCATGCTAGGGCGCGGGTCACACCCCGAGGTGGAACAGACAGCAGCCGTGATCCGACGCTATTGCGAGTCCAGCGCAGAGGCATTCATGTCTGGTGACCATATCTTGGCCATCGCGCACGAAATGGGGCTAGGCGGCCGGTTGTCGGGTTCGGTTACTGGAGCCCAGACAACCAGCTACTACATGACCGGGGTTCAGCTTCCAGGGCTTGTTCCCTTCCTCAAACGCCAAACCTCAAATGCGGAGGGATAAGACGCACTGTCATCCGGCGAGTAGTCGGTGCCGGCTATCTGTGCCGACTGACACAATGCTATATTAGTGGATCTCGCGGTCTTGGCATAGGCATTGTGTTCGGCTCATTAGTAGGGGCCGGGCTGCGCTCCACCAAACCTGTGGCGGTAGCTGGGATGGGCTCTCAGATCGTGGCCCGGCTGATGAGCCAGAGCGGCCCTGGCCGGGGTGACAGCGCACCGACATCGGGCGCAACACTACGCCCTTACCCTTCAACCTGGGATTACCCCGAAGGCCCAGCGAACAAAGGACCGCTATCAGGATCCGCCCCCATGGTGTGCAGCCAGCGATTCGGTGACTACCCGGCCGACCGCCACAGCATCTCGCTCCCAGATGGCGGCAGGAATGGGCGGCAAAAGACTGTCCCATATCGCTAGGCACGTTCCCCGCAGTTGACTGAAGCCGACTGGGCGAGCGTAGAAGAAGACATGCAGATGCGCGCTTCCATCCCCCCAGCGTGCTACATGGGCTCGTGCAATGTGCGGCAGTGACTCGATGGCTCTGGCGATGTGTACAACGAGCAGGCCAAGTTCTTCGGCTCGATCATCGGGCAAGTCGGTCAGGTCATAGTGGGTACATGGCTCGAGCATAAGTACTAGAGGGCTGCCGGACGGTGGAGCCGCCCACAGCCGCCAGTGGTCGTTCGACCAGACCGTCACGCGGCGCAGCACACATCCAGGGCAACGCCTCTCTCCTTCGCCAACCCGCGGCGGCTCGGGCAATGTCGGTGGCTTCAGCTCCACTACGTGCAGGCCACCCCGCTCGAAAGGGAAGATCTCCCAGCCCGTCATGCGGGAGAGCGGCAGACGGCGGTCACTATCTGTGGCCTGTTGAATGTATTCATAGAATTCGCGAGGGACCATTGGCACGAAGAAATAGTAGCTAGTGCGGCTCCATGAACGTTCGTCGGGTCCGATCACGCAGCCTGTGGCCGTCGCAACGCATGAGGCAGCCGACGTCGTATGCGATGGTGGACATCCCAGCGAACCTGTGGGAGGCGTGTTGAACACGCGGTCCGGGCTGCTCGCCGACGGTTCCTTCATTCTGACGCTCGACGGGCAGGCGCAGACCATCCAGACGCTGCAGCAGGCCTTCCCACAGGGGCGCGGACGGCCCCGAGTTGGCCCCTGAGTAGTGCGCTCGGGAAGTGATCTTGTCCAGGGACACATGGACGAGGCAGCCGCGCACCTGGAGTAGCCGAGATGTACGTCGAGGCGGCGGCGCCGGATCGCCCGCGCCGGCCACAATGACAATGACCACGGCGGACTTCACGTAATGAGGCACGATTCGCTTGGCGAAGGAAAGCACCGCTGCTGTGAGCGACCCCCAGGCACCGGACTGGGGCGGCTTGTCTTGGTCGCCATGGCACGACTTCCACCAGGCCCGCGACGACCGCTGATCCCGCAACCCCTGGTCTCTACCACTTCCGGCGTCGAGCAGCAAATATTTGGCGATATGCGTGCCATCAACTCATTACGCCTCGCGAGAAAGTTCACCGTCAGTGACAAGAATTACCTGGTAGGTCACCCCAAGGTTGATCCTCTGTACGAACGGCAAGAACTGGTCACGAAGCGGCAGATTCAGAACACTACTTCGCTGACCGCCCGACAGCCTGGGCGGAACCCGACCGAACACGTTCTTCCTGCTCAGCAGCCCGGAGCCCAGCCCAAGACCTGGATTCTGGGCGCCCCAGCCCACTGTCGCTCACGAGGGCGAAGCTCAGCTCGAACGTGCGTGCGGCATCTCATGCGATCCCGGTTGCGGTACTTCACTGCTGTACTCTCTGGTCCAGCTGTTCGAATTTGGCTTCTGACC
>CAVQPP010000165.1:0-9870 GCA_963714445.1 uncultured Actinomycetota bacterium | reverse complement strand
GGAACACCTTCAGGCGCTCCGTCGCCGCCGCGGCGTCGATCTTCAGCGTGTACTGCGGGAACGCCTTTTTAAGCTCCTCGGCCCGGGCGCTGATCGCGTCCAGCTTCGCCTTGGACTCCGTGTCGCCCTTGACGCCTATGTCGATCTGGACGGACTTCACCAGGGGCACGGTCAGTCTCCGTCCTGTAGTGCGTTGACGCCCAGCGTCAGGCGCCCGAAGTCGGCGACCGTCAGCTCATCGACCACGGGCGGCGGGACGTGGCAGGTGTGGGCGAGGGCGAACAGGTACTGGGCGCGGGCGGCCGTCACACCGTCGGTGACGAAAGACGGCTCTTTGCCGCGGCGCTGGCGCCGGTACTCCCGTTCTGCGGCGGCGAGCTCTGGGTAGGGCGCGCGGCATCAGCGGCCTTCTGCGCCTCGGCTTCCCTCGCCGCGGCCACCGCGAACGCCTCACCGAGTTTGACGATCTTGAAGTCGCAGTCCTCGATGGGCATGTCCCGGCCGCCTTCCAGGACCAGCCACCCCAGCGCCTGCAGCGCCATCAGGCTCTCGCCCTTGCTGAGGGCCTCCCCCCAGTCCGTCATCTTCAGCCCGGTGTGCTTCTCCACTTTGATGGCCTGCCGGACGGTGATGTCGCCGTAGTCGAACTCGTACCGCGCGCCCTCGTAGTCGATGATCAAGATGAGCCTTCCTGCTTGGTCAGCGGTAGCCGAGGTCGTGGGCCCAGTCGTCCACGACGCCCGCGAAGATGCGGAGCATGTCCTCCTGCTTCACGTTAACGGCCTCGGCCAGGAACGGGCGCGGGGTCTGCTTCACCCAGGTCCAGCCGGGCGGGTCATGCCGGCCATTGACCAGGGGCCCGCGGATGCGGGGGCCGTGGCCGTAGACGGGGTGCGCGATGGGGCTGCCGTCCGCGCGGCCTTCCATCGTGTATGCCTGCGGGGCGCGCTGGCCGCCCGCGGCGATCGTGATGCGGGACGCGCCGCCCTGCAGCCGCACCGACGCCGGGACGCGGCGCGACCAGCGGGCCGAGCTGAGCCGGGCGTAGTCGGCGATGGGCTGCGCCGCCCTGCGGAGCCGGTCGGCAAGGATCGCTGACGGTATGCCGGGCACGATGCTCCCTTATGTCAAAGTGGTGGTACGTTGACGGCATGAAGAAGTCAACGATCCACCTACCGGATGACGTGGCGGACCGGCTGAAGAAGGCCGCCGAGCGTGAGCGCCGCAGCGTGCACGCCCAGATGCTCGTTTACATCGAGCGCGGACTGGACCAGGACAGGGACCAGATGACCGGCTCGGAGAGAGCGGCGGAACGATGAACGCCGCCGGCACTTTCCTGATCGTCTGGCTGCTCATCGCCGGGGCATCCACCGTCATCGGATCCCACAAGGGCCGCGCCGGAGCCGGGCTCCTGCTCGGGCTGCTGCTCGGCGTGATCGGCCTGATCATCACCGCCTGCCTGCGGCCCTCCCACACCGTGCAGGTGGAACGCGAGCGGGAACGCCTGGCCGTGCAGCGCGAGGCCCGCGGGGAGGACAGATGAGGATCGGGATGTCGTCGGGTGGCCGGTGGTGGATCTCTATGGGCCCGCTCGGCTGGCTGCTCGCCGGGTGGCTCATCCTGCCGGTCATGGCCGCCTGGTACCTGCTGGCCGGCCTTCGCGTGGCTGATCGCGCTGGCAGCCCGGTCGATCGCCGCACGCCACGAAAGGAACGCATGACATGGACGAGTTGGACGCCTACGTTGCCGACGCGCTGAAGGATCCTGAACTCGCTCAGGCATACGAGCGCGCCGGGCGGCGGCGGGCACCCTGGGGCTCATATGGCTGTGGGCGCCGACTCCGCGGCCTCTACGGATTAAAAGGCCGCATCACGCCCGACCTGCCTGCGGATACCGCTAACCAGGAGAAGCCTCAGCCGGGGGCTTAGGTGTTCAGGCCACCCCATTGCGTATACCTTTGCACACGACTGGCAGCGTTCCAGGTGGACTTGAAGTCCACCGCGGTGGCGATGGCGCCGTCGGCGGAGAAGTCCGGGAGCACCGTCCCGAACCAGTAGGTCAGGGGGTCGGCGGTGATGTCGGGGTAGAGGTAGAAGTTCCGCGGCAGGCCGTCGGTCGCCGCGATGTAGGTCTGGCTCGACGCGTCGTCCATGAACCCGGTGAAGTCACCCGACGCGTCGGGCAGCCCCGCCACGTAGACGATGTTCCCGTCGCCGAACGAGGTCACATCGACCTTGTTGGTCACCATGCTGATCGTCCACGCCGCCTGGAACGGCATCACCGACGCCGCCGCCCCGGCTGCGATCCCCAGGTAAACCGAGCCGTTGCGGCCATGCACTCGTGCCACAGGTAACCACTCCCTTGCTTTCCCGTTACATGCTGACTGGCTGCCGGTCGAGCAACCGGAGCAATGACCTGGCGCTGGCCTCGAACGTGCGGCCCGCGACGGCCTCGCGGGCCACCGCGGCGCATCTCTCCCGCTCCGCCGGGTGCGCGAGGTACCAGCGGATCAGGTCCCCGGCGTGCCCCGGCGTGGTATAGGCGGGCAGCGCCGGGAACAGCTCGTCGGACTCCGGCCGGGGGTCGCGGGCGAAGAACAGGCCGCACGCGGCCATCTCGATCTCCCGCGGCCCGCACGCCCACCCCTCGTCCGCGTGGGCTTCCTCGGACTCGCGGCGGTAGAAGTTGATCCCGCACCGCGACCGGCGGTAGATGCCCGCGGTGTCGGCGTTGTTGACGCAGTCGTCGTCGCGGGTGGCGGTCCAGTCCCGCAGCGGCGAGTCCTCCGGCAGCTGCATCCACATCCCGCCGAGCTTCACCGCCAGCCCGGACAGGTCCATCTCCTCGAAGAACCTGATGCGGGACGGGAACCCGGTCCCGATGAACGACAGGTCCCACTCCGCCGCGGTGCCGGGCGCTGGCGGGTGGTGGATCGCCGGGCGGTAGGCGTGCGGCATGTAGGCGGCCGGGCCGAGCTCGCGGTACGCGGCGATGCCGGTGGGGTCGTTCAGCAGGTTCACGTCGGCGTGCGCGGCCCGGACGAGCTGCTCACCGTCCTGGTACGGCGATTCGGTGTGCAGCAGGATGACCTTCATGCCGCGGCCGCGGAGCATGTCCAGCAGCGCGGGCGGCGTGAAGAACGCGGAGACCATCAGGACCACGTGCGGCCAGCACTGGAACGCCGCGCCGAGGATGCCGTACGCGGCCTGCTCGACCGCCCGCTCGCGGGTCATCGCCTTGCGGACCGCGGGGCGCCCCTCGTCGTCCTTCTGGTCCATCTCGACGAGGGCCGTGTCGTAGAACTGCAGCCTTTTGTCCAGGTTGAACGTGTAGACCTCTTCGCCGAGGGCGCGCAGCGCCTCGGTCCAGCCCTCGTAGACGTCGTGGACGCTGAACTGGGGGCCGGGGTGGGCGATCAGCCAGCGCACGTCAGCTCCATTGCGTCGTGTAGCCGATCGTGAAGGGGATGATCACCGCGACGCCCTGGTCCAGCTGCCGGTAGGCGACGGCGGCGTCCTCGGTGCCCTCGAACTGCAGGCCGCCCACGACCCCGGCGGCCAGGGCCGCGTCCTCGCAGGCGGCGACGAGGGCCTGGGTGCGGGCGCGGCGGGCGGCCAGGTCCATCCAGTCGCCGGTCTGGGAGACGGCGACGCAGTGGACGTGGCCGGTCTCGTTCCTGATGGCCTGGAACTCCAGCCACGCCTGGGTGAGGCTGCCCGCCTGGGTGACCCCGGACAGCGTCCCGTCGGCGTCCAGGCTGCCGTCGTGGCCGACGATGATGAAGTCGGGCGCCTGCGCGGCGGTGGGCGACGGACCGTCAGAGACGGTGACCCCGGACAGCGGCGCGGCGGTCGCGAACGCGGCCAGGAGGGCGGTGACCGCGTCGGAGAACCGGATGGTGCTCACCGGGATACGCCCCTGGGGTCAGCTACTTGGGGCCTGCGCAAATGCCGCCGGGAGCTACCCGGTGACAATCTGCACGGTTTCCTGTTGGCCTCGCCTTGCCCATATCCCGGGAACGGACCGCAGACCCGCTTACGCGCCCCAGGGGTAACGTCAGGATAGCTCACACGAAGGCTTCCACCAAGAACGGGATGCCGTTGAGCGAGCCGTCGAGCAGCTCGGCCGCCTGGTTGGGGATCGCGAAGCCGAACCCGGGCAGCGTCACCATCTCCTCGCCCATCAGCGGCTGCGGCGCAGGGCCCCGCTGCGTCGACCAGAGGTTCTGCAGGATGATCCGCGCCGCGGTACCGAACGCCGCCGGGACCGCCGTGCCCCACCCGGCGACGTAGGTGACGGTGACCTGCGGCAGCCACTCGAAGAACGGCCCGTAGAACGGCAGGCCCAGCTTGCGCCGGATCGCCCCCGCGTTCACGTCCAGGTCCAGGCCCGCGCTGATGTCGATCGCGCCGCCCGACGCCGACGTGATCGACGTGACCGACACCAGGGGCCGCTGGCGGACCAGGATGACCGTCTGGCTGGACATCATCTCGGCCCGCTCGGTGACGGTGCGGTTGACCATCGGGCCGCCGGTGTACCGCTCCAGGCACGATTCGATCGTGGCCACGTACGCGGCGATCTCGGTGTCGCTGGTGGTCGTGGCCTGCGGGATGTTCAGGGCGTCCTTCGCGTCCTGCAGCGGCAGCACGGCCGTTTCGAACGGGTCGAAGACGTCGAACTCGCCGAATGAGACACCCGCACCGGTGCCGGTCGCCGTCCACGTGTACTGGTAGTGGCCGGTGGTGGCCAGGTCGGTGACCGGGATGTCCTGGTGGTAGGTGCCGGTGCTGTCGTTCACCGGGGTGGCGTAGGTGCCGGTGGTGAGTTGCGTGCCGTCGATGACGGCGATTTTCACCAGCAGGGTCAGGGTGGTCGCGTTGACCAGGGTCCCGGTGACGTCCTTGACCGTGGTGGACAGCCTGATGGGCTGGTTCAGCGGATAGCGCGCCACTCAGCCCACCTCCCGTACCTTGATGGAATGACCGAAGAGGACAAGAAGGCTCTCGCCGCCGAGATAGCCGACGAACTGCAGGACTCCGCGTACGGCATCGCGACTGAGGCCGACCGCCGCCGGACGGCCGTGCTCGTGGTGGACCGCATAGAGCACGCGCTCTACATGGGGGGCTGGATGCCACCCAGGACCTACAACCGGGTTCACGACTGGGCCATGCGGACCGGGGAACTGCCCGAGCACCACATCAACCAGTCAGTCCTGACCTCGCATCTCGCCGAGTTGTCGGACATCCTGCACGACCGGAGTTAGCCCCCAGTCCACACGCCAGGCTTCCTCGCACACGACGTCGGGGAACGCCCACGCTGGCCACGCCAGCCCCCACGTGATCCACTCGCTGCCGGTGTCCAGCACCGCGTGCGGGCCGGGCAGCGACAGGCCGAGGATCAGCGCCGCCGGGTCGTCCAGGTCCACCGGGCCGAAGCTGACCGGGTGGATCCCAGCCAGCCCGAACTGCGCGGCGGCGTCCAGGGTGGCGGCGATGTGCGCGCCGCGGTCCAGGTCGCCCGTCGTGTGCAGGTACAGGGCCAGGACGTCAGCGTCGCGCACCAGCTGGCCGCACAGCCGCAGCGACGCGGCCAGGGCCTCGGCCGCGCAGCACGCCACCCCGCCGTCCAGGGGCAGCGCGCGGCGCGGATGCTGCTTCGCCTTCCGCGCGTTCGCCGCCCGCGTCTTGCTCGCCTTCACCGCGGCGGCGTGCCGCGCGGCTTTCACCTTCGGGGTGACGTGCACGGGCTTCGCGGGCTTCGGCGGCGTGGCCTTCTTCGCGTGGGCGGCTTTCCTGTGCGGGCGCCCCGGGGCCTTCGCCTTCGCGGGTTTCTTCACGACGGCCCCCCGGTGGACTTGGTCCCGGCGGTGAGGACGCTGGACGGGGCGCCGGAGGCTGTCAGGGTACCGATGGTGAACGCCAGGCCGATGGTGACGGCCGGGCTGAGCGCGGCGGCGAGGGCCTGCGCCGCGGCGGCGTTCGCTGCGGCGCTGAGAGCAAGCGCCGGTACCCGCGCGCCAGCGGTGCCGGTGGCGAGGCCGGCGTTCGCGCCCACCGCCGCGGTCGCTGGCCGCGCGGTCCCGGCGGCGGGCGCGGCCCCCGCGTGAGGCACGGCCCCCAGGTCCGGGGAGCCTGGGGTGAACAGGCCCGGGACCGCCATCCCCGGCACCGACGGGAAGCTAGTGGCGGGAAGCGCCACCAGCGGTGACCCTGCGGCGCCAGTGGCCGTGGCCAGCCCGGCGTTCGCGGTGACCGACCCCGACGTGGTGACGCTGGCCTGCTGCGCGGTTCCGGTGCCGGTGGCCAGGAGTGCGTTCGCGCCCACGGCGGGTGTGGGCGGCTGTGCGGTGCCGGTGCCAGTAGCGGCGCCAGCGTTCGCGCCCACGGCAGCGACCGCAGGCTGCGCGGTGCCGGTTCCGGTGGCCACCGCCGCGAGGGCGCCCACCGCCGTGGTGGCGGCCTGCGCCGTACCTGTGCCGGTCGCCACCTGGGCTGGGGCGCTCACCGACCCCGACGTGGTGACGCTGGCCTGCTGCGCGGTTCCGGTGCCGGTGGCCAGGAGTGCGTTCGCGCCCACGGCGGGTGTGGGCGGCTGTGCGGTGCCGGTGCCGGACGGGAGAACGGCCGTGGCTCCCGTGGTGACGCTGGCCTGCTGCGCCGCGCCCACGGCGGACGCGAGCCCGGCGTTCGCGGCCACCGCAGCAACTGGGGACTGCGCGGTGGCGGTTCCCGTGGCCACGACGGTGGTGGGGCTGTCGCCAGGCGGCAGCGCTGCAGCCGTGCCAGTAGCGGCGCCAGCGTTCGCGCCCACGGTGGCCACGGGAGCCTGCGCCGCACCCGTCCCCGTCGCGGCCCTGGCGGTGGGACTGCCACCAGGCGACAGCGCCGCGCCCGTGCCGGTCGCCGCCGCCGCGTTCGCGGCCACCGCGGCCACCGCGGGCTGCGCCGCGCCCGTGCCGGTCGCGGCCCCGGCATTCGCGCCCACAGCAGCGGTGGCAGGCTGCGCGGTTCCCGTGCCAGAGGCGAGCCCGGCGGTGGGGCTGTCACCTGGCGGGAGTGCCCCACCGGTGCCGCTCGCGGCGGCAGCGCTGGCGCCCACCGCAGCGGTAGGTGGCTGCGCCGCACCCGTGCCCGTGGCGCCCTGGGCCGGGGCGCTGACAGCGTTCGCCAGGGAGACGGTGGCGTTCTGGCCGTACAGGGCGGTATACGTGGCCGCGTAGGTGGCGTTCGCGCCCGAGGCCGTGGCCAGCCCGGCGTGGGCATAGGCGGCCACGTCTGGGCTGCCGGGGGTGAACAGGCCGGGTACCGCCATACCCGGCACCGACGGGAAGCTGAACGTGGGGAACAGCGCGGCCTGCGCCGTACCTGTGCCGGTCGCCACCTGGGCTGGGGCATTGACCGGAATCGACGCCACCGCGGGCTGCGCGATGCCAGAAGCGGTGGCGAGCCCGGCTGTGGGGCTGACCGCCGTGACGCCGGTGGGGATGCCAGCGGACGGCGGCGCCAGAACGGCGTGCCGCCCGGGCAGGCCGGGCAGCCCCACGCCGGGATGCCAGCCCGGTGCCATCGGCAGGCCGGTGCTGCCGCCACCGCCGGCCGCGTAGAACGTGGCCACCAGGGCGAGCCATGAGCCCGTGGTCTGCGTGCCCGAGAACGTCGCCGTCCCGGCGGCCGAGACGATCTGGTAGCCGGCTTTCTGCGACAGCGACGGCGAGCCAGCGATCGCCGGGCCCTGCGTCACCCACGTCCCGGCGCCCGTGACGGCGAGCGAGCCGCCGACGCTCAGGACCACGCCGGCGAAATCTCAGCGGCGTACGCGGTGGTAGCCGTGGCACCCGAGGAGAACGTCGTGCCAGAGGCGCCGGGCGCGGTGGCGGACTTGTCGGCAGCCAGGATGCCTGAAACCTCGTAGACCGTGACCGCGATCTCCGGGTTGGTGCCCGAGCCGCCCGAGGAAATGACCACTACCGCCGTCTGGCCGCCCGCGCATCCCGGGTCATACCAGATGCCGCCGCCGTAAGACGTCAGCCCCGCGGCGGTGACGACGGCCTGCCAGTGGTCCGCCGCGCCGCCGAGGGTGATCCCCGACACCGCCGGGTTGGCGGTGTTGCCGTTGGCCGTGACACACGCGATCAGGGTGTTCCCGGCCGTCGTCGGGCTGCCGAACGTCGCGGTGACCGTGGTGAGGCTGGCAGCCACGGCGGTCGGCGCGGCCTGGACGACGCTGATCGCCATGGCGAGCTCACCGCCCTCCCTGGGTCAGGCCGGGAGGGTCACCCAAGCAGTTCGCATGTCAGCTCGTTCGTGGTGATGCTGGTGATGCCCGTCGCGGTGGTGACGGTGCAGCCGACGAGAACGTTCTGCTCGTTGGTGGTGATCATGCCGGTCGCGGTCTGCGCGACCGTCTGCGACGCGACGGCCTGCGGTGCGACGTTCAGCGTCTCCGCCGTCACCCACGAGGTGAGCGCGGAGGCGAACCGGCCCCGGCCGGTGATCGACCCCGACGCGGTGGTCGTCGTCATGGCGGCGATCAGCCCCCAGTATTCGTTAGCTGCCACGGCATCGTCGTCCGACCGCCGTGACCGCCGGGCCCAAAGTGAGCACCGCCGGGGTGGTCAGGATCGTGCTGCCCGGGTTGTTCAGGTACAGCCCCAGCGCCATCGTTGACGCCGTCGTCGTGGCGATGTAGGAACCCCACGCGTTGATCCGCACCCGGGTGCCCAGGTTCAGGTACCTGTCGGGCACGATGCACCCGGCGGGGTGATGTCCAGCACCGCCGCGGTGATCGTGGACTGGACGAGCGGCGCCGAGTTGCCCAGCGCGACCGGTGCGGACCACAGCGTTGACGGCATAGCGGCTCCTCAGCCCACGTAGGTGAATAGCTGGCTGCCGGTCCTCAGCGCGGTCAGCGTGCCGTGACCGGAGAACAGCGGGCCGTTCAGGTACCCGGCGGCGCGGAACACGGCGGGAGAGGTGACGGAGCCGATGGAATAGGTGCCGCTCACGTTCTGGAAGTAGATGACCCCGTTGCACTTGTCGATCCCGAACCCGCTCGCGCCCTGGATGGTCGCGTCAATCACCGGTGGTGGCCATGTTGTGGTGGGGTGGGTGGGTGGGGTCTTCTCACCGCTCGCCGGACCGTCTGCTCCACCCTCCGATGCACACTCCAAAGGGATAGAATAACCTCATCATTTCATACCAAGGACAACAATTCAAAAACAAACTCAATCCAAAGTATACAAGGTACCGTATAAAACTTCTCAACCCAACCAGTTCAATTCATTCGTCAGTACTACCTGATTCAACATTCCGTCGGGTCATCAAAAGGCAACAACAACAACATCGGTTATACCACCAAGTACGAACACGATGACCGGCCCCGCACATACATCAGCAGGTGCAAACCAACTACTGGAAGCAACCATGACAACAGCAGGACAACAACAAGTCATCAGCGCTATAATTTTTTTTTTTTTTTTTTTCTGTTTATTCGTACAGTTAGTACTTTGTTCTATTTGGTCAGTGATTTTCTGAATTACAATTGTTTCGTGGGGAAGATCAAATAAGTCGGGGAAAATGAGGTCCTCGTTCTATACGTAAAGATCTTACCCCCCCCCCCCTTTCCTGTCCTGCTCCAGCTTGCTTTTCTGTCATCAGACTGCCCAGAATCGAAGCGAGTACTCTCGCTAGCTTTTCTGCCGTCTTTTCAAGTCCTTGCCCTTTTCGACTAACCGATGCATCGAATCGTAAACTTGCCTCACACAGCCTGAATTGAAGTATGGTGAAATTCCATACTCTGATTCTATGCAGGAGATCTCTAGCTCCTGCTGATTTCCAAGTAATTCATCACCAGTTCATCTTCTTTCACGAC
>CAVQPP010000164.1:0-4577 GCA_963714445.1 uncultured Actinomycetota bacterium | reverse complement strand
CTTCGTCTACTTCGTTTGAACTACGTATTGCTCAAGCTGGCGTCGATGAACGTGGAGATCCCGGCCGACCGCCGGGCCGAAGCCGAGGAGCTGGCCCGGTTCGATCCCGGTGCGCCGAAGCGGCATCCGTTCGCCGAAGGGGTGCGCCCGGTCTGCGATGACGACGTCGAGCTGATCCTCAACAACACCTGGCGCCCCACCCTCTCGCTGGTCGGCGCGTCGGGGATGCCCGAACCGGCCGCGGCGGGCGCGGTGCTGCGCCCCTCGACGTCGCTCAAACTGAGCTTCCGGCTTCCGCCCACCGCCGACCCGCAAGCCGCGCTGGCGGAACTAACGCAGGTCCTGACGACGAACGTGCCCTACAACGCGCAAGTTCGGCTCGACGACATTTTCACCCTCGACGGCTGGAACGCCCCGGCGCTGGCTCCCTGGCTGAGCGATGCGCTGGACCGGGTCAGCGACAGTGTGCTCGGCAAGCGGCACCAGGGTTTCGGCATCGGCGGAGGCATTCCGTTCATGTCGATGCTCGCCGAGCGCTATCCGAACGCGCAGTTCCTGGTCACCGGAGCCATCGGCGCGGACTCGAACATGCACGTGCCCGACGAGTGGCTCAACATCCCGTTCGCGCAGAAGGTAACCGAGGCGGTCGCGCACGTACTGGACGCCCACGCCCGAGCGTGAGACAAAACCCTGAGCCCGCGACGGCCTGTGGTCGGGCTGCCCGGTTTAGCCGTAGACGGCGACTAGGGCTGCCAGCAACGCCAACAGCAGCAGCGCACTGTGATGCACGCGCGGATGACGCCTCGGCTCAACGGAGTCCCGGATCATCTCCGGTCGTCCATATCAGCTCTCTGTTCGGACCGAGCCGCTGCTTCATTTAGTGCCGATGGAGCTGCGGTATCGGCTCAGCCGACGGAGTCGGCGGGTGGGCGAGCCGGGCGGCGGTGGCGAGTACATCTTCGAGCATGGCGGGGGTGAGCGTGCCGGTGAAGGTGTTGCGCTGGCTCGGGTGGTAGCTGCCGAGCAGGTGCAGCGATTCGGGATGTTCACGATCGTGCTCTGATACGTGCTCTGATACGTGCTCGGATTCGGCGCTGCTCAGGATCGCGTGCGCGCCGTGGTTGAACTTCGGGCGTGGGCGCGGCACCGACCAACCAGCGTCGGCCAGCACCGGAAGCACGGCCTGCCAGGCGAAGGCCCCCAGCGTGACCACGACACGCAGCGTCGGACGAAGCAGGCCGAACTCGCGCGCGAGCCACGGCCGGCACGCGTCACGCTCCTGCGGCGTCGGCTTGTTGTCCGGCGGAGCGCAGTGCACTGGCATAGTGACGCGCACGCCGAACAGCGTCAGACCGTCGCCTCGATGCGTGGCCGTGCGCTGCGACGCCAGCCCGACCGCGTGCATGGCCGCATAGAGGAAGTCGCCAGCGGCGTCACCCGTGAACGCGCGGCCGGTGCGGTTACCGCCGTGCGCAGCCGGGGCGAGCCCGATCACGGCGATCGCCGCGTCGTCCGGACCGAACCCCGTCACCGGCCGCCCCCAATAGTCCCAGTCGCGAAACGCGCGGCGCTTGGTGGCCGCGGCCTCCTCCCGCCACGCCACCAGCCGCGGGCAGGCGCGGCAGTTGCTCAGCGCGCCATCGAGCGCGGCAATCGTCGGCGCGGCGGCAGCCATCGCTTCCGTCGCACCCCGCCCGTCTCCTCCGTCGAACATCGACGATCCTCTCCGCGGAAACCGAAGTCCGACGCTACAAGCTCAGCCGAAATCGGGCGCAGCATCACGCTGCGCCACACCCAGCCATCGTTCATTGACAAGACATTCCGACAATGCCTTGATTAGATTGACCGAGAGCATTCCGGTCTTCATCTGATGCCTGATGAGACTGGTTCACTTCGCCCTCCGTGCCGCCTGGAACCTACCGCAGTCACGCGACGACCGAGCCGGAACGGTCGGACAGTACCCTGCCAGTCACGCCAGCAAGATAGGCAAGGTCCCGGTAATACGGACCGAGGGAAGATCGTAGTGCGGGCGTACGCCCACCTTTCGGCGACCGTGTTTGGCTGGCGCGGGAAGGAGTGACTGTGTCCGGGTCTCGTAACGCGCGCCGGGCGGGCGCGCTGTTGCCGCCGCTGCCGACGGTTCCGGTCGTGGCCGGCGCCGCCGTCGCCGATGACGGCGGCGCGTCCTCAGGCGGCGGTTCGTCGCTGTTCATCACGAGCGCGCATGGGTTCATCGTCGACCGCCCGATCGTGGCCTTCAGCTCCTAACGCCACAGTGCGCAGGGCGCGGCCTTGAGCGGCCTGACGTCGCCAAAAGTTCCGCGGGTCGCGGGCATATGACAGACGCCTGCCACTCTGCGGTGAAACCATCCCAATCACATTAAGGCAATGTCATTACTTTGATACGCCTCCGACCCGCCATCGCCGCCGCGGTACATGGTGGCCGCCGCTCGCGGCGGCGATCGCGGATTCCGCGCACCGCCGAACACGGGCGAAATTCGGCGTACGCGAACGCCGGGCGCTCGGCTCAACGGGCGTTCTCGCGCAAGTTTCGGCGGCGACCGTCCGGTGCGCTGCGTCGTTGTGGTGAGCCGGGCAGGCTGCTTGACGAGACGGTTCGGATGATCAATCGTCCCCCGACGACCGGCCACCTGACGGAGGACACTGTGCGAACCCACGCGCCACGAACGCGCACCGACTCAAGACCCCGTACCCGACGCCGACTCGCGGCGCTTACCGCGGTAGCGCTCGCGAGTGCCGCCGCGCTCGCCGCGCCGGCCGCGCAAGCCTTCGCGGCGGCACCGAGCACGGCGAAGGCCACCGCCACGTCAGCCGCCGCTGCCGCGACGGTGAGCGTCAACGCGAGCAGTGCGCTGGCGACCGCCCCCGCGACCGGAATCGGCACCAACGGCTCCGTCTACGACGCGAAGCTGACCGACGCCGCCGTGCCCGGCCTGCTCAAGAACGCCGGGATCGGCCTGATCCGCTTTCCGGGCGGAACCACGTCGGACGAGTACAACTGGAAGAACAACACCGACGTGATCTCCGGCCTGGCCCAGCCGGTGAACTTCGACCAGTACGCCACGCTGCTGAGCCAAACAGGCGCGCAGGGCATGGTCACCGTGAATTACGGCACCGGCGACGCGGTCGGCGCGTCGCAGAGCCCTGCCGAAACCGGCGCGCAGCTGGCCGCGGACTGGGTGCGCTACGCCAACGTCACGCACCACTACGGCATCAAGTACTGGGAAATCGGCAACGAGGTCTACGGGAACGGCACCTACGGCGGCACCGGCTGGGAGCCGGACCGGCACTGCTCCTCCAGCACCGCTCCGACGAACTGCGGCCCCGCCGTCTACGCGCAGAACGTCAAGGCCTATATCAGCGCCATGAAGGCCGTGGACCCGAGCATCGTCGTCGGCGTCGTGCTGACCGCGCCGGGCAACTGGCCGGACGGCGTGACCAACAGCGCGAGCCCGCAGCCGTGGAACCAGACCGTGCTGCAGGCGCTCGGCAGCTCGATCGGCTTCGCCGACGTGCACTGGTACCCGCAGAACCCGAGCACCGTCACCCCGCCCGGTCCGACCGACTCCGGGCTGCTGAGCGACACCGGGCAGATCCCGACGATGGTCTCCAGCCTGCGTTCGCTGCTGAGCCAGTACAGCGGGAGCGCGAACGTGCCGATCATGCTCACCGAGACCAACTCGGTGTCCTCGAACCCCGGCAAGCAGACGCTGAGCATCGTCAATGCCCTGTATCTGGAGCAGGACTACCTCGGCTGGCTGCAGAACGGCGTCTCCAGCGTCGACTGGTGGCAGATCCACAACGGCATCGTCACCACCGGCGACAACGGCTCCTCGCTCTACGGCAACGCGACCTACGGCGACTACGGCGTCCTGGCCGACGGCAGCTGCGCCGCGGCCAACGGCGCGCAGGTCTGCGAGCCGGCAGCCGACACCCCGTTCCCGACCTACTACGGGATGCGGCTGCTCGCCGAGTTCGTCCACCCCGGCGACACCCTGGTGTCCGCGACCTCCAGCCAGTCGCTGGTCAAGTCGTACGCGGTCAAGGCCGCCGACGGCACGCTGCGGGTGATGCTGGTCAACGACGATCCGGCCAACAGCTACACCGTCGGGCTCAGCTACGCCGGGTTCACCCCGGCCTCCGGCGCGCCGAGCGTGGCGACGCTCGCCCCGCCCGGCAGCTCGATCACCACGGCCGCGAGCGGCAGCGCGGCATCGCAGACGATCGCGCCGTACAGCGCGGCCGTGGTCACCCTGCAGCCCGGTTCGACCGTGACGCCGCCGACGACCCCCGGCACGCCGACCGCCTCCGGCATCACCGCCACCTCGGTCAACCTGAGCTGGGGCGCGTCAACGAGCAGCGTGGGCATCGCGGGCTACGACGTGGTCAGCATCGGCGGCACCACGCAGACCGTCGTCGCGTCGCCGACCACGAACTCGGCCACTATCAGTGGCCTGACGCCCTCGACGGGCTACACCTTCGCCGTCTACGCGAAGGACACCGCGGGCAACCGCTCCGCGCGCTCGGGCACCGTCGCCGTGACCACGAGCGCGTCG
>CAVQPP010000163.1:0-11545 GCA_963714445.1 uncultured Actinomycetota bacterium | reverse complement strand
CAGTACCCGTCCGTGAATACGTCACTCTGTCGCCCACAATCGCCTTAATGCTATCTAGCGGTAATGTGTTGTAGTAAGGATTTAGACTTGCGCTTCCACCGCCTCCTGCAATTGCTCTATTGGCATTAGGACCGATGACAGCGACCTTCGTTCCGGTTGGCCGGATTGGATAGAACACCGCCCTCATTCTTAAGCAAAGTTAGACCTTGAGTTCCAGCTCGTCTGATTAACTCTCGATGGTCTTCCTTGTTTTCTTCCTCTTTCTTCCGGCTCTGGAGACATATCATTTCCTCTTGTACGCTCGACAAGGAATAGCACATTGGCCGCAGATCTTTCTACAGCTTCGCGGCTCAGCCTTCCATCTTTCACGGCTTGGATAGCCTTTTCACCCCTCCACTTGTCAGGCCAGCTGGTGAACGCCGGATTCAGCGTCGACGAAGAGGCCTCGACGACCTCGGCTCCACGCTGCTCATCGAGGCGGCCGCGCGCAGCCCGCGCTGGCTGGACCTGCTGCTCGGCCTCGGCGCCGATCCGGCGCGGGCCGACGCTCGCGGGCAGACTCCGCTCATCTCGGCCGCGCAGTCGGGCCACCGCGACGCCGTCGCGAAGCTGCTCGCCGCCGGGGCCGACCCGGACGGACAAGACAACGACAGTCGGTCCGCGCTGATATACGCGGTCGAATACATGTGGCCAGAGGTGACGGGGCTGCTACTGCGCGGCGGCGCGGATCCCGACCTCACCACGAATGACGGCACGGCGGCCATGCACTACGCGGTGACCATACCGATCGAGTCCACTCGTAAGCAGATCGTGGCGCTGCTCGCCGAGGCGGGCGCGGCCCTCGACGATGAAACGGACAATGGCATGACGCCCACGGCGCTCGCCGCGGCCAGGAAATTCGAGGACACTGTCGCCCAGCTGCGCGCGTTGGGTGCGACGGCATGACCGACGTCGCCACGGCCAAGGCACTCAAGGCCTTCGAGACGGCCGGCCGGGAAGCAGCGGAACAGCTCGACCTGAGCGGGCTGGGCCTGCGCCGCCTACCGCCGGAGCTCAGCACGGCGCGGGACCTCAAGGTGCTGAACTTGAGCGGAAACCGGCTGCGTGAGCTGCCCGAGGGGATCGGCGCCTTCACTTGTCTCGAACGGCTGGACCTCGGTGGCAACCGGCTTGACGCGCTGCCGCCCGAGATCGGCCGACTCCAGCGGCTGCGCCAGCTCGACGCGTCGGACAACCAGCTCGCCTCGCTTCCGGCGCGGCTGGCCGACTGCCGGCAGCTCGAACAGGTGGAGCTTGGCAACAATCAACTCACGGACGTCGCCGCGCTGGCCTCGCTCCGTGGCCCGACCCTGCTCGACCTGTCCCGAAACCTGCTGGCCACGGTGCCCGCGCTCGGCTGCGCGGACACACTCGCCACGCTGGACCTGGCCGGCAACCGCCTCGCCGAATTGCCCGGCGGCATCGCCGAATTCAGCATGCTGCGCCGCCTGGACGTATCCGACAACCGCCTGACTCACGTCGCGACGCTCGAAGGGCTGGGGTTGGTCGAGGTCTACCTCGACGGCAACCTCCTGGCCGAGCCGCCGCTCGCCGTCACCGCCCTGCCGACTCTGCGGCGCTTCTCCGCCTCCCGCAATCCGTTCGGCGTGATGCCGGAAGCCGAGACCGCGCCGGGCTCGGCCGCGCAAACCACCGCGCTCGCCGCCGCCATGACGAAGTTCACAGTCTCGGAGAAGGATCCAGATACTCTCAACGCCTTCCCCGCCGAGCTGTTCTTCGCCTTCACCGTGCTGGTCAACGGCGCCTCGGCAGCGAAAGTAGCGACAGAGCTCTACTTCAAGCGATTCAATCGCTATTCGGTAACCCTCACGCTCGACGACGGCGCCCAGCTGGCCCTGCACAATCTCAACCGCAAGGCCGCTACGTCGCTGCTGAACCGACACGCGCAGGCGGCAGGGGCCGACAGCGCGCGCCTCACCTTCGCGCCGACCGACCTCGGCCGGGTCGCGGACTTCAGCGCCGAACTGCTCGCGCGCACCGGCTCGATCGACGTCGTCCCCAACAAGGTGGGCCAGCCGAATCGTCGACTTCACCCAGCACATCGGAGGTCAAATCATCATGGGTGACAACATCCATATCAGCAATGACAGCGGCATCGTGATCGTCAAGGCCAAGCTTGAGAACGTCGTACAGACGGTCAACGCCAGCGCGGCGGACCCGGCCGTCAAAGCACAGCTCGCGGAGCTGGTGACCCGGCTCGATTCCGCGCTGACGCAGCTCCCGCCCGAACACGCGGAGGACGCGGAGGTGGCCGCGAGCACGGTCCAGAATCTCATCAAGGAGGCCGTCGAGGAAAAACCCAACCGCGCGCTGGTGACCAGCATGATCGCCGGTCTCCGCGCGGTCACCGAGAAGCTGCGCGATGTCGCGCCGCTAGTAACGCAGATCGTCACGCTCGTCAACAAAATCATCGGAGCGTGACACCCCTCGGGGCCAGTTGATGGCCAGGTCGTCGATGCAGCCGCGGTAACCTCCGGTCGAATTGGGCTGATCGTGGGCGGAACCCGGTGCGATTCACCGTCGACCAGGTGCTCGGCGGTGCGCGTGCTCGCACCGGAGGTCTCAGGCGGCGGCGAGGGCGACGACGGAGCTCTGGCTGCCCAGCGCGAAGGACATCGACAGCGCCAGGTCGAGTTGGACCGGCCGGGCGCCCTCGCAAACGTGGTCGTGGTCGCACTCCGGGTCGGGGACACCGGTGTTGATCGTCGGGCAGAGCGTCTGATGGTGCAGCATCAGCGCGGTGGCCGCCACGTTGACCACGCTGGCGGCGCCGAACAGGTGGCCATAGATCGGCTTGACCGAACCCATCGGCGGCCGGGCGGTGCCGGTGGCGTCGTAGACCAGTCCCAGTGCCCGGCTCTCGGCCACGTCGCCGTAACGCTGAGGGTGCCGGAAACCTCATCCGTGCACCCATGAGGGCCGGGCTTGTCAAGAGTGCGTGTTGATTTCTCCCGGCGGGTGGTGCTGGACGTCGGGCTTGGCGGGCTGTTGTTGGCGGGTGGCGTGGCTTGTCCCGGATCGTGTGGCGTTCGGAGAGGTCTCGCATGCACCCATTCGGCCGCCGACCTGGGTCGGTGCCATGGCCATGGTCCGGGACCGGGCTGCTCAGTCAGGTCATCGAGCGCGGTGATGCCGGCTCATGCATGGATGCGAGCGTGCCCGGGTTTGGCGACACTCCCGGTTCGGGGTGGTCATGGCGCCGCCGGCGTCTGGTCCTGGGCGGCCAGCAAGTGGTAGGCGCGGGTGAGCAGCTTGCGGGCCACCGCGGTGATGGCGATCTTCTTGCCGCGGCGGCGGGAGAGATCGAGATTGAAGCGGTGGAACTCGGGTGAGCGGATAGCGGTGTGTGCTGCCTCGGTCAGGATCCAGCGCAGGTGCGGGGAGCCTTGTTTGGAGATGTGTCCGTGGTGCACGGTGCGGTCCGAGCTGCGCACGGTGGGGGTCAGCCCGGCCCAGGCGGCGAGCTTGCGGGCATTCGGGAATCGGGTGATGTCGCCGACCTCGGCCAGGATCGTCAGGGCGGTCAGCGGGCCGACGCCGGGCAGTCGTCGCAGGGTTTTGACGCGGGGATCGTCGCGGGCGGCCTGGGCCAGTTGTCGGTCGGCCGCGTCAATGGGGATTTGGATCGCGTCCAGCAGGTTGAGCAGGTCGCCGATCACGCGGCGCGGGACCGGGGGCAGGATGAGTTCGGTCAGCCAGGCGCGCCCCGG
This sequence comes from uncultured Actinomycetota bacterium, assembly GCA_963714445.1. Lineage (GTDB taxonomy): Bacteria > Actinomycetota > Actinomycetes > Streptomycetales > Catenulisporaceae > Actinocrinis. The sequence continues at coordinate 7,775 of CAVQPP010000163.1, read as the reverse complement.
CCCGGTGAAGCAGCCGGCCGGGCGGTCGGCGCCGTGGTCGGCCAGGATCGCGTGGATCCGGTTGCGCACCAGGGTGCGCAGGCGTACCAGCTGGAAGCGGTGGCGCAGCAGCGTGCGCTGCCACCGGATCTGGTGCGGGGCGATCCACGCCTCCGGCAGCAGGTCCGCGCGCAGCAGCTGGGCGAGGGTTGCCGCGTCCACCTTGTCGTTCTTCAACCTCGCCGAAGCGATCGCCTTGCAGCGCAACGGGTGCACCAGATGTGGCTGGAAGCCGTAGTCATCCAGCAGCTCGACCAGCCAGCCCCAACCGTACGCCGCCTCGAACGCCACCGGCGTGCCGACCGGCAGCGCGCCGATCACCGAGAGCACCGTGTCCACCCCGTTGGTGACATTGCGGTTGACCTGCACCTTGCCGCCCTGGTCGATCACCGCGATCTGCGAGCGCCTGCGGTGCACATCGATCCCGACATACTCTGAGGACATCCCGGGCCTCCTTCCCGAGTGGATATACACACCCGGAACGTACGACGCCGGGACGACCGGAGCGAGGGGGCCCGGCCCTCATAGGGTCAGGCCAGCGCCAGTTCCTGGGTACCTGTCGGATGAGCGGATCATCAGGGTCGGGTCCGTCGCCTGGATGGCTGCACCCAGTTGCGGCTTCGCTGCGCAAGTGCCGCACGGTCAACGAAACACCCCGTCCCGGGGTGGTGTCGTTCATCGGGAGGTTCGCATGTCTGTGGTGACGATTCCCCTCAAGCCCGGTCCGACCGGGAAGCTCCGCTGCAGCTACCGGGTGCAGTGGCGCGACCCCGGCGGACGGCAGCGTTCCAAGTCCTTCCGTGACAGCGGCGACGCGGCAGCGTTCGACACGCGGCTAGCCCTGGACAGGGACAGGCTGCGCCACGGAGCCGGGGACGTACCGACGACGTTCGGCGCCGTCGCGGCGCGGTGGCTGGCGGTCAAGGCGGCCACCAAACGCGAGAGCACCGTCGTCTTCTACGAAAGCACCCTGCGCAACCACGTACTGCCCGCCTTCGCCCACACCCCCGTCGCCGCGATCACCCGCGCCGACGTGCAAGACTGGATCAACGCCCTGAGCGCGAAGGGTCTGGCCCCGAACACGGTCCGGCAGATCTACCGCGCCGTGTTCAAGGCCATCATCGCCCTGGCGCTGGACGACGAACTGATCTTCCGCACGCCCTGCCGGCGCATCGAGCTGCGCGCCGCCACCAAAGCGGAGCTGCACCCGCTGACCACGGAACAGGTGATGGCGATGGCCGCGGCGGTCCGACCGCGCTACCGGGCGATGGTGATCCTGGCCGCGTGCACCGGGATGCGCTGGTCCGAGATCGCCGGCCTCACCCTCGACCGCATCGACTGGCACTCACGCACCGTGACGGTGGACCGGCAGCTCAAACGCAACGCCACCACGCCCGAGTTCACCCCGCCCAAGAGCAAGGCCGGCATACGCACCCTGCCACTGCCCGCACTGGCGATCGCGGAACTGCGGCTGCACCTCTCGCAGTACCCGCTCGGGCCCGCGGGGCTGTTGTTCACCACCCCGGCCGGGGCGGTGCTGAACCAGAACAACTGGCGGCGCCGGGAGTGGAACCGCGCCCGGGCATGGGGCTACGGCGTGCCCCGGGACGTGACGTTCCACCGGCTGCGGCACACCTACGCGTCCTTACTCATCGACCAGGGCGTGCACGAGAAGGTGCTGCAGGTGCGGCTCGGGCACGCCAGCGCCGCGGAGACCATGGACACCTACGGCCACCTGTACCCCGACGCCGACCACACCACCAGGACCGCGATCGACACGGCGTTTCGTGTTGCCTCGAAAGTTGCCGAAAATGTTGCCTACGGATTCCATCACGGCCGCAGGAACGGGAGAAACCGCAGGTCACACGGCAGATGCTCGTGGGGCGCGTGGGACTCGAACCCACAACCTACGGATTAAAAGTCCGCTACTCTGCCATTGAGCTAGCGCCCCTCGCGGCCAAGCGTAGCCAACTCGGTGGTCGAGTGGGTAACAGGTTCCGGTCGGCGTGGGAGCTGCGCGAGGGTGGGTTGTGGCGGCCGCGAGGCTGCAAAGTGTCTGGCGCGCGCGTGCAGGCTGGCGAATTGGGGCGCGGGCTTCGGGGTTGGGGTGTGCGTACGGGCCGGGGTGGGACGACGTGAGTGAGGGGCTGGGTGGTTAACGGGAGGTGGACTGGGCTTTCCTGCGGGCAATCATTTTGCCGAGGCTGGCACCCGTCCCGTATGCTCTACGAGTCCCCGACGGACGGACGTCCCGGGGGAAACCGGGCCTCGTAAGAGGGCTCGGCCCCATCGTCTAGCGGCCTAGGACACCGCCCTTTCAAGGCGGCGGCGCGGGTTCGAATCCCGTTGGGGCTACGACCGGAGACGGTTGGCACGGCCGATCAGCGCAGGCGTAGGTCTGCTAGGATCGCCGGGCCGAATAAGCAAGGTCCTGTGGAGCAGCTAGGAGTGCTCGTCACCCTGTCAAGGTGAAGGTCGCGGGTTCGAATCCCGTCAGGACCGCTCGGATCGATCGGGCGTCGCGGATTGCTCCGTGAGGTTCATTGGTGCCGGGGCCAGGTAGCTCAGTTGGTACGAGCGTCCGCCTGAAAAGCGGAAGGTCGGCGGTTCGACCCCGCCCCTGGCCACGTAGCTGATAAATGAATGATGAGTGGGAAGAGTTTGGGAGTCTGGCCTTGGGCCGGGCTCCTTTTGTGTTTGGGGGATGAGGCGGGGTGAGTGGGGGATGGGGGCGGGGTGAGTGGAAGTTGGGGGGAACTGAGTGGGTGGATAGGTGAGGTAATCGGACTTTTTAGGCTGATCGGGCTATTTTGCGTGACGGGGCGGCGTAGCGGCGGTTGACAGGTTGGGTCCGGTCGCGTCTTCCGAAACCGCGGGGACCGGGCCCCCCTCATACCGTCCAATCTGGAGGAATCCCATGCGCAAGCTGCTCGCCCTGGCGACGATCGCGGGGGTCGCGGTCGCCGCACCGCTGGCCGCCTCGGCACCGGCGATGGCGATGTCGGACGACGACCAGCCGCTGTTCACCGTCGGCGAGAATGTGTGCGCGGCGCCCTGGTACTGGGAAGGTCCCCTCGACATCGCCACCAACGTCGACGGCTACTCGGCCTGCAACGGGCCGCACACGCCGCACCCGACCGGCGCGATCGCGGGCGTGCTCGACGACTCCTGCCTGCTGCCGTGGCACTGGAAGGGCCCGGGCAACGTGCTGACCGGCATCCTGTCGGACAACCCGCCGTCTGAGGCGAACCAGTACTCTGCGTGCAACTCGGCGTGATGGCTTAGGGAGCCAGCGATGGCATCGATTGTGATGCCGTCGGGAGTGGTGTTGTCGGCGTGATGCCGGCGGCATGGTGCTGGGGCGACTGCCTCGGCGTCGCGTGGTGGCTGATGTGGAACGACCCTGGACGATCGGCTGGGATGGTGTCCGGCCGAATAATCCGGGGTCGTTCCTGTTTTCGGCACCTATGCTTGATGGGCTATGGCCAGTGAGCATCGCCCGTCGGATGGGGCAGCGAGTACGTCTGAACCTGTTGCCCGTGTCGCGGGGTCGCGTGGGTCTACGTTTGATGACTTGCGGGGGCGGCTCGGGGAGGTCTCGCTCTGGGACGAGGCCCGGCTGCGGCGTCGGCTGGACGGGGCGCGTAAGGCGCGGCGGCCGGAGGCGACAGCTGCGATTCGGGGGCAGATCGAGGAGCGGATCGACGCTGCGGCGGCGCGGCTCTCGGCTCGGCGGGCTAACGTGCCGGCGATCAGCTATCCGGAAGAACTGCCGGTTAGTCAGAAGCGGGACGAGATTCTCGCGACCATTCGTGACCACCAGGTGGTGATCGTCGCGGGCGAGACGGGGTCGGGCAAGACTACGCAGCTGCCGAAGATCTGCCTGGAGCTGGGGCGGGGCGTACGTGGGCTGATCGGGCATACCCAACCGCGGCGGCTGGCCGCGCGGACGGTGGCTGAGCGGATCGCCGAGGAGCTCAAGACTCCGCTGGGAACGGCGGTGGGATACAAGGTTCGGTTCACGGAGCAGGGCGGGGAGAACGTCAACGTCAAGCTGATGACGGATGGCATCCTGCTGGCGGAGTTGCAGCATGATCGGGAGTTGTTGAGGTATGACACCCTGATTATCGACGAGGCCCACGAGCGGAGCCTCAATATTGATTTTATCTTGGGGTATTTGAAGCAGCTTTTGCCGCGTCGGCCGGATTTGAAGATTATTATCACATCGGCGACGATTGATCCGGAGCGGTTTGCGGAGCATTTCGTGGATGCGGAGGGTCGACCGGCGCCGATCGTTGAGGTGTCGGGGCGGATGTACCCGGTGGAGTTGCGGTATCGGCCGATCTTGGATCTTGAGGATCCGGATGCCGATGCGGATCGGGATCAGATTCAGGCGATTTGCGACGCGGTGGAGGAGCTAGAGCGCGAGGCGCCGGGGGATGTGCTGGTCTTCCTCAGCGGAGAGAGGGAGATTCGGGATACTGCGGATGCGTTAGGCAAGCTTGGGCTGCGTAATACGGAGGTGTTGCCGCTTTACGCGCGGCTGTCTACGGCTGAGCAGCATCGGGTGTTCCAGGCGCACACGGGGCGTCGGATTGTGTTGGCGACGAACGTTGCTGAGACGTCGCTGACGGTGCCGGGGATTAAGTACGTGGTTGATCCGGGTACCGCACGGATCTCGCGCTACAGCCATCGGCTTAAGGTGCAGCGGCTGCCGATCGAGGCGGTGTCGCAGGCCTCGGCGAACCAGCGCGCGGGGCGGTGCGGGCGTACGTCGGATGGTGTGTGCATTCGACTCTATTCAGAGGTCGATTACGAGGGGCGGCCTCGGTTTACGGAGCCGGAGATTCTGCGGACGAATCTGGCGTCGGTCATCCTGCAGATGACGTCGATCGGGCTTGGGGACATCGCGGCGTTCCCGTTTGTCGAGGCGCCGGATCGGCGCAATGTGCGGGATGGGATGGATCTGCTGCATGAGTTGGGTGCGATTGAGGCGGTAGAGGCGGAAGCGCAGCCTCGGCTGACGGAGGTGGGGCGGCAGCTGGCGCGGTTGCCGGTGGATCCTCGGTTGGCTCGGATGGTCATTGAGGCGGCGCGCACCGGGTGCGTTAACGAGATGCTGATTGTTGCGGCGGCGCTGTCGATTCAGGATCCACGGGAACGTCCTGCGGATCGGCAGGCAGCGGCTACGCAGTCGCATGCCCGGTTCATGGACAAGGATCCGCAGTCTGATTTTCTGACTTACCTGCGGCTTTGGGAGTACTTGCGGGAGAAGCAGCGGGAGCTGTCATCCAATCAGTTCCGCAAGCTGTGCAAGAACGAGTTCCTGCATTACCTGCGGGTGCGTGAGTGGCAGGACCTGCACGCACAGCTGCGGCAGGTCGCGAAGGATCTCGGGGTCACGCCGAACACTGTGCCTGCGGATCCGGTGTCGGTGCATCAGGCGGTGCTCAGCGGGCTGCTCTCGCACATCGGGATGTACGAGCCGGAGAAGCGCGAGTACGTGGGCGCGCGGAACGCCCGGTTCGCGATCTTTCCGGGGTCGTCGCTGTTCAAGAAGTCGCCTCGGTGGGTCATGGCGGCTGAGCTGGTGGAGACTTCGCGGCTGTGGGGACGGATCGCGGCTCGGATCGAGCCGGAGTGGGCGGAGAGCTTGGCCGGGCATCTGGTCAAGCGCGGGTACAGCGAGCCGCACTGGTCTAAGGATCAGGGCGCGGTGATGGCGTACGAGAAGGTCACGCTGTATGGGCTGCCGATCGTGGCTCAGCGGCGAGTCAACTACGGACGGATCGATCCCGAGCTCAGCCGCGAGCTGTTCATCCGGCACGCGCTGGTTGAGGGCGAGTGGCGCACGCACCACGAGTTCTACCAGCGCAATCGGAAGCTGCTCGAAGAAGTTGAGGAGCTGGAGAACCGGGCGCGGCGGCGCGACATCGCCGTGCACGACGACGCCATCTTCGCGTTCTACGACCAGCGGGTCAGCGAGGATGTCGTCTCGGTCGCGCACTTCGATCGCTGGTGGAAGCAGGTGCGGCGGGATACGCCGGAGTTGCTGGACTTCGACCGGGCGATGCTGGTCAACGAGGGCGCGGGCACGGTTCTTGAGGATGACTATCCGGACGTCTGGCGGCAGGGGCGGCTGCGGTTCAAGCTGACGTACCAGTTCGAGCCGGGGGCGGATGCCGATGGCGTGACGGTCCACGTGCCGTTGGCGGTGCTTAATCAGGTGGAGCCGACGGGGTTCGATTGGCAGATCCCGGGGCTGCGCGAGGAGTTGGTGACTGAGCTGATCCGCTCGCTGCCTAAGCCGATCCGGCGGAGCTTCGTGCCAGCGCCGAACTACGCGAAGGCGCTGTTGGAAAAGCTGCCTACTCGCGAAGGGCCGTTGCTGGACGGGCTCGAGCGGGAGATGCGGCGGATGGGAGCGCCGGGGCTGGAGCGGGAGGACTGGGACCTGGCGAAGGTGCCCGAGCACCTGAAGATGACGTTCCGCGTGGTGGATGAGCGTGGGCGGAAGGTCGATGAGGACAAGGATCTCGAGGCGCTGAAGCTGCGGCTCAAGGTCAAGGTGCGCGAGTCGATCTCGGCGGCGGCCGACGACATGGAGCGCACCGGGATGAAGGCGTGGGAGTTCGGGACCGTCGCACGCACCTTCGAGGAGCGCCGGCACGGCGTGGCGATGAAGGCTTATCCGGCGCTGGTCGACGAGGGCGCGTCGGTGGGCGTGCGGCTGCTCGACACCGAGGAGGAGCAGGCCGAGTCGATGCGGCTGGGGACGCGGCGTCTGCTGATGCTGACGATCCCGTCGCCGAACAGGTCGATGCTCGCGGCGCTGGATAACCGGGAGAAGCTGGCGCTGGGGACGAATCCGTATGGGCCGGTGCCGAAGCTGTTCGAGGACTGCGTGGCGTGCGCGACCGATTATCTGATTGATCGTCACGGGGGTGTGGTTTGGGACGCAGAAGGCTTCGCGCGGTTGCGTGACGCGGTGCGCGAGGACTTGGCGGAGGCGGCGGAGACCGTTGTGAAGCTGGCGGCGGCGATTCTGGGGGCGTCGCACGAGCTGGATCGGCGGCTGCGCGGCAGCGCTAGTTTGTCGTTGCTGCCCTCGCTTAGCGACGCGCGCACGCAGCTTGCCGGGCTGGTGCGGCCGGGGTTCATCTCGGAGACCGGGTACGAGCAGCTGGGCCGGCTGCCCAGGTATCTGCGCGCGTTGAGCTATCGGCTGGACAAGATGGCCGACGAGCCGTACCGGGACCAGGCGAATCTGGCGAAGATTCAGCAGCTGGAGAGCGAGTACGAAGCGGCGATGGCGCGCGTGCCGCGTGGTCGGCGTCCGGGGGCGGAGCTGAGGCAGGCTCGCTGGATGCTGGAGGAGCTGCGGGTCAGTCTGTTCGCGCAGCAGATCGGTACGGCTTATCCAGTGTCGGAGAAGCGCGTGCGTAAGGCGCTTGGGGCGTAGGCGCATAGGGGCGTCCGCAGCGCGTTGTGGGTAGCGCGGCATGGATGGCGCGGATGCGTGGATGCGTGGATGCGTGGATGCGTGGATGCGCATAAACGGACACAGCACAGCGAGACCGCGATGGTTTCACGGCCTCGCTGTGCTGTCCTGCTGTTCTCGTCCCCCCGCCGCAGGCTGTGCGCCTGCGACCGGTCCCGCTGGTGAGCCTTGATCAGCCCTCGGCACGCTGCGCCGGGATGCCGGCCAGCAGCGCACGAACCTCGGCCTCGCGGTC
>CAVQPP010000162.1:0-4687 GCA_963714445.1 uncultured Actinomycetota bacterium | reverse complement strand
GCATTCAACCGCTCTGCCACCCCTCCGGATGACCGCTGGAGGCTAGACGATCACCGCGGGGGTTTCGCGTGTTCTGTCGCAAGTTTAGTTCGCCTGAGAATCCGGGGTTTCGAGCGCGTTTTCGGCGCGGTCGCAGGTTTCCCGTGGACCGGTGCCCGAAGTTCCGCCACCGAGTCGCAGGTTTCTTGCCTTCGCAGATCAGACGAACCACCGGTGCCGGCGGACTCCGCCAGGCTAGATGGCAGGCGGGTGGTTTGCGATCGAAGCTAGCGTGAGGAGCGGCCCGGTGTGGGCCACAACCAGCGAAACTGCGCGGGTCTGCTGCGGAACAGGGCGCGCATCCGGTCGTCACCGGCTCGCGAGCCGGTCCGGTGCAAGCCCAGCTCGCGGAACTCGTCAGCGAAGAATCCGTAGACGCCGGTCTCGTGCGCGACCCTTCGGGCGGTCCGGCTGAGAAAGTGCAGTCCGAGTAGCCACGCGGCGCCGTCGTCGCGGGCCCACAGGGCGCAGGAATCGCGGGTGCCGATGCATCCAAGCTTGACGCCTGCGAACGCTGATTCGACCGAGTTTCGGTAGATCTCGAGCGCTCGACGATCAAGCGTGTGATTGCCGGCCCCCGTGCGCGGCCACCATGAGTGATCGCGCGGGTTATCACGAAGATGGAGCGATACCTCGCCGCAGAGGTTGTTTGGGCACGACCAGCGCACGCGAGCCTTCTTCCGCACGCCTGGTCCCACCTCGCCGCGCCGCCTGCCATCGGCCAGTCGCTTGGCTGCGTCGTAGAAATCGTCTCGGCCGCGGAACTTCATTGGTCCGCAGACGCAGTGCGGCTGACCGTCGATCACGGCGTGGGTCCTACCGCGACGACCCGTCGTGGCCGTCTCGCGCTTACCCTGGTGAGAAAAAATGGGGTGCAGCGAGTAAGACTCCTCGAGTTGGAGCGACAAGTCGGCGGCAAGATCGTAGAAGGCGTCGCCGACGATGGTATGCATCGGGCAGTCAGGCCAGAGGTCGAACAGAAGGTCGAGGAGTCGGAGCAGGAGGGATCGCTCGTTCTCTTGGCCACGGGCGAGCGCCCAGACCAGCGGTAGCGAGGTGGCTTGGTCGACGATTACGGCTCCCTTCCAGCCGATGACCGTGTCCTTGTGGCCCGAGTACTCGTACGTGATGCCCTCGACGAGGTCCATACCCTCGCGACGAAGGGCGTCGAGGTGCCCCCCGCCTTTTCGAGGGCCGAGCTGCGGGACCGGGGCGCGCAGCCGCGTCGCGTCGATGATGCCGACCTCGCCGAAGCGAGGATGCGCTGGCTCTCCACACGGCCCGTCGAGTCGCCGCAGCTCCGAGAAGAACGCGGCGTTCGCGGCGAGGAGAATCCGCGGATCGTGGCCAGCCTTCTCGCCGCGCCGCCCTGTGATCGTGGGGATGTCTCGGTAGCACTGGCTCGTGCTCGCCGGCAACGTCGGGTGTCCGAGGGCCCAAGCTGCAGCAATCGACGACTTCAACGTCTCGAACGCGTGCAACGCAGTATTAGAGCCGCTACTTGCAGCCATCAGGACGAGGGCCGCTACTGCGCCGCTCAGGTCGCTGATCGGCCCGCGTGCGCTCGGCGTAAGAGCCATCTGGCGGAGCACGTCCGCGAACGGCGGTAACGCAACCGCCGCCGCGAGCTCAGCAAAGCCGTGGATGTCATTGCGACCCGGTGCCCGCGAGGTCGGCGCGAGCGCCTCGACACGCGCCGCGAGGCGCGGATCTCCTTCGACCTGTCTGGCGATCTCCTGCTCGGCCAGTCGCTCGATCTCGCCGTCCGCCATACCCGGATGGCGGTTGCGAAGATCGGCGGCAGCCCACTCGCGCGCTCGCCGGATCTCGCGACTGGACGCGCGCCGCCTGATCCCGCGCCCACGAGGGTTGCCGAAGGAACGCTCGGCCGCTGGCTCATCCTCACTACGCGGCGTGTCCTCCGCCGCGTGACCGAGCACACCGCTCATGAGCTGCGCGGCTCTAAGGCGGCGTGCAGGACCTTCCACTGCGGCAGGTCGCCGCCGCAGAGAGGGCATGTCTGCCGCGCGATCGCACGTGCGGAGGTGAGCGTTGCATGGACCCCAGGCCCCCCCATGAGCCACGGATGCCAGTGCACGAGCGTCAACCGGCCACGTGGGACGGTCGCCCGGTAGTCAGGCTTGGCGAGGGAATCGTGGTCTTTCATGAGCACGCAATCCGCCCGTGGCGACCGGGCTCCGACGCCCGTGCGACGCTGTGCGAGTAGCGGATGCAACGCCGCGGCCGACGGTCGAGGCTGTATGCGAGCGACGGCCAGTCTGTGGCTTCGGACATCGCGAGCGGCACCTCGCTCCAAGGTTGCGTGGCAGCTTCCGCACGCGCGACCGCGCGCAGATGGCGTGGTGCGCCATCTGAGCGCCCGAAGACTGGCGATTTCACGAATCAGAGCCACGTGGTGCTGAGCAGGAGCGCGCAGCGTTCTCTCGGCGTTGCCCGGCGGCGAAGTCGCCGGACTGGCGTGATCACAAGCTCGACCGCAGCGAGCCCGCACACGAGCACAGCCAGAGCTTCTGCCGGGCGGCGTGACCAGGCGAACTGGGTCCCCTGGTGCGTGCGCAGATGCCTGGCCCGCATCGTCGGCGGACATGGAGAACGCCTGGCAAGGAGGTCCTCCAGCCAGTACGTCAGAGTGCGCTCGTCGCGTCCCGCTCACCACGAGGTCGAGGTCACCCGCACCGTCACGCCGTGGGCCAAGTCGAACCGGAGCTCGCTGCGCGTGATGTGGTACACGACGGGCAGGTGCGTCACATCGAGCGTTGCGTCGTCGACCTTGAACCAGCCGAGGACGTCGTCGCGCGGAACCGCCACGACGGCGGTCCCCTGCCAGTCGGCGCTCCAATGGCGAAGCCGACCCTCGAAGCCAAAAATCCAGGCGTCAAAGCCGACGTCGTAACCGCAGGTCACGATCACGTGGCGGCCAATACGATCGTTTAGCCAGAGGATCGCCTTGTCGCGCTCGCAGGTCACCATGCGCTTGTCCTCCGATGACGCAGCCATCGCAACGAAACCTCACGATCAACCGCGCCCCTCGGCACGTGCTCGAAATGAGCCACCTGCCACCTCCCTCGATGAATAACCGATGTGCCTGCCACGATAGCAACTCGAGCGGCTCAACGCTCGTCTAATATACTTAGGGTGCTCGACCAGATCCCTGCCGACACGCGGCTGTACCGCTGCCCGGAACGTCAAGTCGGCACCCAACTCCCGATCCCGCTCAGCGCACGCCTGGACGCGCTATCCGGAGTCGGGACAGACGCGTGGGCCCCGACGACGCGCAAGGAGGTGCTTTGCGCGGTGATGCTCGCGTTCCCGCCGACCACCCGCGCGTTACGCAAGACGCTCAAGGGCTATCGGTCGGCAAAGGTCGCCGACGCTGTCGTCGAGCGCTGGGTGCAGGAGTGGCGATTCTTTTACCCGCCCGGCTCACCAGGCCCGCGAACGCAGTACAGCCTCTTCGAGGAAGTGCCCGAGAAACCCGATCCCCCGCCGCATTGCTATCCAAGCGAGCCACTCTCGACGGCCGCCACCTACCGAATCGGGATGATCATCCCGAGCCCGCTTGCCGGACGCATCGATCTCCTCGTCGAACTCGCCAACGCCGCTGGCCTGCGCACCACACGCCAGGAACTCGTAGCCGCAGCGATCCTTGCCGCACCGACCGACGGGACTCGCCTCGCACGCCAACTCCATGCGTACTGGCACGGTACCGCCGCCGACGCTGTAATCGCCGAACAGCCGACCGCGCCGATCTTCAAACGGCCCGCCGCGAGCACGGCCGTCCGCCGCGGCCCGCGCAGCGGCGCAGACCCTAAGACGCGGAGCAGTGGCGGCTGAGCGCCGCCGAATGGAAGCCGCAGCCCACGCGCGAACGTTTCGACCGCGCACTGGCACCTTTGAACGCGCGCGAGCGCGAACTCGGAGCTCGCAACGATGCACGCAGCCGCGCTGAGATTGACAGTCGGCGGCACGTTTCAATGACTTCGTCCGCGCGATACAGCCAGCAAGAACCCCTGATATGGCGGGCCGGCTATAAGCGCTGCCGGACGCGTGTCGCGGACGCGATCGTCGAAAGAGCAGACCGAGAACGGTTCCTGCGAACTGAGCGACCGCGGCCCAACCCAAGACCACGCTGATCCGCGTAGCCGACGCACGGCGCAGTGCCGGTGAGGTGGGGCCGGACATCGAGAACGACTGGCACCGGTCGGCGTTACCATCGGTTCGATGGACAATGGCGTCGACGTCGGAGTGCTGGTCCTCGGATACCACGGCGCGGTCGCGCGGCTCGAAGCCGTCGGCGCCAGCGACGCCGACGAGGCGTTCATTCCCCTGTTCGAGGCGCTGAACTGGGCGGCCGCGATCGACTGGCGGATATCCAGAGAATTCGCGCCGGACGGGCTCGACCTGATGCCGCGCAAGGAGTGGGAGCGCCGGGTCAGCACCGACTCGACGATGTTCGGCCTGCGCTTCGCACGGAACGTCGTCCACCACGATTGGACACAGGCCGTCGAGTGGACTGCGGATGGCTGGCGCTGGCGGCCGGGCGTGGATCTCCCGTCGGAGCGCAAGGGCCGCGACGACTACGAGCGCGAACTCGCCGGGAAGCTCGTCATCCCGACGCTGCAGTCGC
>CAVQPP010000161.1:0-13486 GCA_963714445.1 uncultured Actinomycetota bacterium | reverse complement strand
CGGCGGACCCGCCCACGCGCAGGAGATGGTGCATGCCGGCGCCGGACTCGTCGCCGCCGCGTTCGACGAGGCGCTCGCCGAGGCGCTCGCCGGGATCTTCAACCGCGCCGGCGTCGTCTGCGAGCTCTCCAACGACCCGATCGGCGTCGAGCTGGCGGGCGTCGCCAAGAACGCCGCCGCGCTCGCCGCCGGAGCGACCGAGGCTCAGGGGCTGAACGCCGCCGGCGCGGCGGCCGGCCACATCTTCGCCGAGGTCTGGCGCTTCGCCGAGGCGGCGGGCGCGCGCCCGGAATCCTTCATCGGCCTGGCCGGCGCCGGCGATCTCGTCGCCACCGCGCTCGCGCCGATGAGCCGCAACCGCCGCGCCGGCGAGCTGCTCGCCGAGGGCGTCGCGCCGGCCGAGATCCAGGCGCGCGTCGCCCAGGCCGTCGAGGCGCTCCAGTCGGTGCCGCTGCTCGCCCACTCGATCGAGCGAGCCGGCTTCAGCGCGCCGGTCACCGGCGGCCTGTCGCGGTTGATCGACGGCCGGCTGCCGCTCGCCGGCTGGGTCGCGCTGGTCCGCGCCACGGTGCCGCCACCTGGTCCAGGATGGCGGCGGCTTCTTTGATGTCAAGGCGATCAAGGCTTCCGGAGTTGTTGTCCCAGGGGAGGTTGACCAGCCAGTCCAGGTAGGTACGGATCACGCCACCATCAGGAGCAATTGCGGGAGATCATACTCAAGCGATCAAGCTCTTTATTAGCACGTGCCCTGACCTCTTCGGGCATGCCACTGAGGCGTATTTTTTCGCGCAATTCCAGGTTCTCGCGCAAAGTGGGATCGCCCTCGCCCAGTTCACGCTGAATGGCTTTCAGTTGTTCACGTAAGAAGTATTCACGCTGACCTTTATCGACTTCTTGCTGGACCTGGCTATGAATATGATTCTCCAATTCCAGGATATCAAGCTCTTTTGAAAGCGGAATTACTTACAGTTTGTAAGCGTTGCTCAATATGAAGGGTTTCCAGTACATTCTGACGGATAGGAACGGATATATCAAGTGAAGACACAATAAAATGGCCCGGCATCCCAGGCTGATCGATATTCATAGCGGTTATATAGGTCTCTTCAGAGAGTGAAGCATTGAGTTTTACACATTTTTCAAACAGTGCCAGAACGGCGCGTCGTGATGCTTCGAGGGCTGGTGACACGACTAAATGTTCCACTACAAATTCTGTCTGTGCACGCATATAGGGTTCCTGCTGCGTATAAGCGAGGCTACGCATGCGTTTCTGGCCGCGTACAAGCACACTGCCCTGAATGCCGGCGTAAACATGGATATGGCCAGCCTTACTTATGTTCGGAACTTACCGAAGCTGGTGGCGGACGGCAAGGTGACGGAGGCGGAATTGAATGCCGCGGTGCTACCGATTCTGGCGATCAAATACCAAATGGGCCTGTTCGACCACCCTTATATCGATGAGTCCAAGGTGGAAGCAACTCTCAGCCGGCCCGAAGGACTGGTCCTGGAGCGTACATTGGCGGCGCGATAGATGGTCCTTTTGAAGAACGAAAATCGAACGCTGCCGCTCAGCAAGTCGCTCCAGAGAATCGCGGTGATCGGCCCGCTGGCGGACGCGGCGCAGGAGATGGAGGGCGGGTGGACCGTGGAGGGACTCTTCGGCGGCGCCAGCAAAACTCATCCGGTCACGATTCTGGCTGGTATTCGCGGCAAGCTTGGCTCCCAGGTTCAAATCAACCACGTTGGCGGCCCACTACCGGAACGGAAGTACCCGTCGATGTTCGACCAGATGAAGGGGAAGAAACCGGAGGCTGCCCGAGTCCGGCTGAGATTGCCGACGCACTTGCGAAAGTGAAGTCGGCCGCTGCCGGCGCAGAGGTCGTGATTGCTGTTCTGGGCGAGGTCTCTTCGATGAGCAGCGAAGCCGCGTCGCGAGCAACGCTGGACCTGCCGGGCATACAGGAGCAGATGCTGGAGGTTGCGGTGGCATCGGGCAAACCCGTGGTAGTGGTGCTGGAGAACGGACGGCCCCTCGATATCAATTGGGCTGCCGCGCATGCGAGGGCCATCCTCGAATCGTGGTATCCGGGAACGGAAGGCGGCAACGCGGTTGCCGACATCCTGTTCGGTGACGTCAACCCGGGCGGGAAACTGCCGGTCAGCTGGCCTCGCGGGGCGGACCGGAGCCGCTTTACTACAACCACAACCTCACGCACGAACCCGAGGACGCGCCGACATTCACGTCGCGCTACTGGGATGTGAGTTCGAAGCCTCTGCTCCTTTCGGGTACGGGCTAAGTTACACGAAGACTTCAGTTCGCCAATCTGCGGGTGAGCAAGACCAGCCTGAAGGCGGGCGAGACCACGGAAGTTTCCGTGGACGTAACGAATGCCGGTTCAGTGGCGGGCGATGCGGTGGCGCAGCTGTATATTCATCAGCGGTCGGGGTCGGCTTCGCGTCCCGTTCGCGAGCTGAAGGGGTTTGCGCGGGTGGCGCTACAACCCGGTGAGACCAGGACCGTGAAATTTCCGCTCGGCCAGGAAGAACTCCAGTGCTGGAGTCCGCAAAAGAAGGACTGGACGGTGGAGTGCGCCTCGTTCGACGTATGGGCGGGCGAAGACTCTACAGCCAGCCTGCACTCGGAGTTTGCGATCACGCAGTGAGGCTCTGATGGTGGTTTGACCGGGGCCTGGGAAAATGCGATTCTAACGAACGACTATGATCCAGCGCCCGTTCACGCGCCGCGCCTTTTTGGCCGGCTCCGCTTGCACTGCCGCGTCTTTACGCTTCGCTGAGCAGTTGTTCGGCGCGTCTGATGCGAGCGATACGAAACCGAATCCGGCGCTCGAGAAGCTGGCATCCGTCGCCCTGCAGGAGGCGAAGAAGCAAGGAGCAACGTATTGCGATATTCGCATCAATCGGTATCGCGACCAATATTGCGGCTGCCGGCTCTCGCCACCGCGCGGCGGTTCGGGAACCGACGAAGTGCCATTCGCCAGCGACAGCCAGAGCTTCGGCTTCGGTGTGCGGGTGATTGCGAAGGGGCAATGGGGATTTGCGGCATCACCGGAAGTGAACGAAGCCGAGATCGCGCGAATCACTCGCGAGGCCGTAACGGTGGCGAAAGCGAATTCGGTCTTGCAGGCACAGCCCGTAAGCCTTGCGCCCACGGGGCATTATGTCGACCGGTGGAGTTCTCCTCAGGAGAAGGATCCATTTGCGGTGCCGATGGACGAGAAACTGGAACTCATCCACGGCGCTGCGTCGACGGTCAAAAAGAATCCCAAGGTATTCTCTTCGTTGGGCGGGCTCGGTTTTCAGGGCGAAGATAAATACTTCGCTTCGTCGGAAGGCTCCTCCATCCAGCAATACATCGTCCAGGTTTATCCCAATCTGGGCGGAACGGCGGTGGATTTGCAGAAGAACATCTCGCGCGAGCGGTACGTATCAGGTTCCACCGCTGTCGCGGGGTTGGGAGTACGTGGCGAAGGCGAATCTGGGCGAAAACGCGCCCCGGATCGCGGACGAAGTGGTGGAGCATCTGGCGGCGCCTCCGGTGAAACCGGGAAGAAGGATCTCGTGCTGCTGCCCAGCCATCTGTGGCTGACGATTCACGAATCCATCGGACATTCGACCGAATTGGACCGCGCGCTGGGGTACGAAGCCAACTTTGCGGGCACGAGTTTTCTGACAACGGAAAAGATGGGGAACGTTTTCGTTTGGCAGCGAACTGATCAATGTATTTGGCGACCGCACCATCGATAAGGGTCTCGCGACCGTCAAGTACGACGATGACGGCGTCCTGACGACGCAAGCTTCCCGATCATCGAGAAAGGCGTTTTCAAGCATTACCAGACCATTCGCGATCAGGCCCACCTGATCGGAGAGAACAGAATCGCGCGGGTGCTGTTACGCCGATTCGTGGTCAAGCGTTCCTTTTCAGCGCATGCCGAATGTATGGCTGGCGCCGGCCCGCAGGAAGTCACTCCGGACGATCTGATCGCCGGCGTCGAGGATGGCATTCTGATCGAAGGCGACGGCAGCTTCTCGATCGACCAGCAACGCTACAACTTCCAGTTCGGCGGCGATGCTTTCTGGGAAATCAAGGGCGGCAAGAAGCGCGGGATGCTTTCTCGCGTGGCCTATCAGGCGAAGACTACCGATTTCTGGCATGCCTGCGACGGAATTTCCGGACCCAGCTACTGGCAGCAGTTCGGGCCCCCAACGATGGCAAAGGCGAACCGGCGCAAATCAATGCCGTCAGCCATGGCTGCTCGCCCTCCGCTTCCGCCAGATTAACGTGCTGCTGACCGACTAGAGCACGGTTTATGCCATGTTCAGCCAACAGGACGTCAAAACATCATCGACCAAGTCATCGGCTACTCGAAGCTGCCCGGCTGCGAGGTCAACGTGCAGTGGACCGAGGACGATTTCATCCGCTTTGCCAACAACGGGATCACCACTTCGGGATACCGCGTGACCCAGCAGATTTCGATTACCAGTACCACGGCCGATAAGCGCAGCGGCAACGCGGCAGTCGGCGAACTTACTGCCGCGGCTCTGAAGACGGCGTTAAGCAGGCCGAAGAACTGGCCGCGATCTCGCGGCCCGATCCGGAAGACATGCCGGCGCTGCCTGCGCAGAAATATCCGCACTTGAGCAACTTCGATCCTTCACCGCGTCTGCGCGGGGCGACGTCATGATTCCGCATGTGAAGGCGGTGATGAGGCGGCGCTGAAGAACAAGCTTGTCAGCGGCCGGTTTTATTCAGCGCTCCGCGAATGCCGTCGGCGTGTCGGGAATAAGGCCGGCCTATTCGGTTACCACACGTATACGATTCAGCCTGACCCATACGATGCGCAACGCCGGAAGGCACCAGTTCCGGATGGGCCACCCAGAGTTCGGTTTCGCTGAAGGATCTGAACGGCGAGACGCAGGCGCGTATCGCGGCGGAAAAGTGCCTTCGACGGCGTGAATCGCAAGAAGCTGGATCCCGGCAAATACACCGTGATTCTGGAGCCGGCCGCCGTGGCCGATCTGATGGGATGGCTCGGGTTTGCGTTCGGAGCGCGGGACGCCGAGCAGGGTCAGTCGTTCCTGAGCAAGACAGGCGAAGCCGGCGGCAACCTTACTTGGGGAGAAGCTGTTCCCCGAGATACATCACGCTGCGCACGATCCGTTTCATCCGAAGCTGCCTCCACTCCCTGGGGGCCTTCGCTGCTGCCGAATGAAAAGATCCCGTGGATCGAAAAGGCGTGGTCAGCAATCTTTCTACGATCGGTTCTGGGCCGAAAAGGCGGAAGAAGCCGACTCCGTTTCCCGCGAACCTCGTGCTGGATGGGCAGGACAACTACGCTGGCGGATCTGATCCGATCGGTGGATCGGGGGCTGCTTGATTACGCGGCTCTGGTACATCCGCGTGGTGCAGCCGAAAACGCTGCAGTTACCGGGCTGACGCGCGATGGCGTATTTCTGATGGAGAAGGGCAAGTGCATGTCGCCGCTGACGAATTTCCGCTGGAACGAGAGTCCGGTGCGAGTGCTGCAGAACACTAAGATGCTGGCCCAACCGGTGCCAACGCAAGGGGCCGAAGCCGGGGCTTCGTTCGCACCGGCGGACGCTCGTGCTCGCCAACGCGCCCTACGACGCGCTCATGGGCGACACGTCGGCCTGGCGTGGTATCGAACGCAACGCCATCTGGCGCAACTTGCTCGGACCGGCGAACCGCGTCGTCCACACCGCGCAGGAGCAGGCTGACCATGAGGCGCGTCTGGTCGCCGATCTCCGGCTGACAGCCTCCCGCTACCCGGCTGATCGGTCGCTGCGACGGCTCATCACCGAGCTCACGGAGTTGAGTCCGCGCTTCGCTGAGCTGTGGGATTCGGACACGTCGGTTTCGTTTCGGGACGTGTCTCGGCACAAGGTAATCGATCACCCGTCAGCCGGCCGGATCACGCTCGATTGCGACAATCTGATCGTCGCTGTGGACGACCTGCGCATCGGCGTCTACACGGCCGCGCCTGGCACCGATGACGCGGAGCGGCTGGCGCTCGCGATCGTCCTGGGTACGCAGTCGCTCGTCGATTAGGCGTCGAGTGGAAGCGTTACGGCTTAGAGCGCGCTCTTACGGGTGCAGGGCGGCGTACTTGGCCGACTTGGCCGCGCAGTACTCCAGGCAGGCCGTGTAGTCCGGCAGCAGTCCGGCCTCGCGGGTCTCGGCCAGCGACGGCGCTGCGGAGTCGCGGTCGGAGAACTGCGGGTTCTCGGCCGGCCACTCGACGGCCAAGTCCGGGTCGAGCGGGTTGATCGAGAACTCGCGCTGCGGGTTGAACGTCGAGGAGACGCCGTAGACGATCGTCGCGTCGTCGGTCAGCGAGCAGAACCCGTGCCCGAGGCCCTCGGAGAGGTAGACCGCGCGCCGCTCCACGTCGTCGAGCCGGACGAACTCCCAGCGGCCGAAGGTCGGCGAGCCGACCCGGATGTCGACGACCAGATCGAGCACCGCGCCGCGTACACAGGTGATGTACTTCGCCTGACTCGGCGGCAGTTGCGCGAAGTGGATCCCGCGCACCACGTTGCGTGCCGAGACGGACAGGTTGGTCTGCGCAAGCTCGAACGGGTGACCGACAACCTCGGCCAGCTTGTCCGAGCGGTACAGCTCGAGGAACAGGCCACGCCGGTCGCCGTGCTGCTGCGGCAGGATCTCCCAGGCGCCGGGGATCGACAGAGGTATGATCTTCATGCGAAAAGCCCTTCGACGCCTTGAATCTCGCTACAGTCTCACTCACTCGGCAGCCTATCGGAGGAACGCGGCGGTTTGGCTGCTTTGCCGTTTGCCGCCAACCTCGGCGGAGTGAAGACGCACGCGAGTTGCGGGGCCCGCTGTAGAGGTGTACGCCGGACGCGGCTTATCGTGTGATCATGCCTCAGACCCCGGAGCAACTTCCTGGCAAGCCCGTGTCGGCGACGCGGGTGTCGCTGAGCCGGGTGATGACCCAGCTCGACGTCAATCTGCTCGGCAATGTGCATGGCGGCGTGATGATGAAGCTGGTCGACGACGTCGCCGGCCTGGTCGCCACTCGGCACTCCGGCGGACCGGCGGTCACCGCGTTCGTCGACGAGATGGCGTTCCTCAACCCAGTGCACGTCGGCGATCTGCTGCACACGCACGCGCAGGTGAACTGGACCGGCAACACGTCAATGGAGATCGGCGTACGCGTCGAAGCCGAGCGCTGGGATCAGGCGGGGGCCGAGCCGGCGCACGTAGCCAGCGCGTACCTAGTCTTCGTCGCGATCGACAACGACGGCAAGCCGCGCCCTACGTATCCGCTGGTGCTTGAGACGCACGAGGACGAGCGGCGTCACCACGAGGCCGGAATCCGTCGCACGCACCGGCTCGCTCGCCGCGCCGCGATTCTCGCCTCGCGCGAGGAGCCGTAAGCGGAGCGCGGAAGTGTGCCGTGCGCGCGGTTTGGCTTTTGCGGTAAGCCGATTTCGGTAGAGTTCGAGCCCGATGAACGCCAACGCAACGAAAGAGCCCGAACCCGCCGAGGCCGCGCGTGACGCCCGGTCCTGGCCGTCGGTCTCAGTGATCATGCCGGTGCTCGACGAGGAACGGCACCTCGCCGACGCGGTACGCCACATCCTGGCGCAGGAGTACCCAGGCGAGCTCGAATTAGTGATCGCACTCGGTCCGTCGAAGGACCGAACTAGCCAGATCGCTGCCGAACTTGCCGCTACCGATCCCCGCATCCGCACGGTTCCCAATCCCTCCGGCCGCACGCCGAGCGCGCTTAACGCAGCGATCGGCGCCTCACGCAACGAGATCGTCGTCCGCGTGGACGGCCACGGTCTGCTGACCCCCGGTTACATCGCCACGGCTGTGCGTCTGCTGGAAGAGACCGGTGCGCAGAACGTCGGCGGCGTCATGCATGCCGAGGGCCAGACGCCGTTCGAGCGCGCCGTCGCTACCGCGATGACCTCCAAACTGGGCGTGGGCAACGCCAAGTTCCACACCGGAGGCGCCGCCGGCCCCGCCGACACGGTGTACCTCGGTGCGTTCCGGCGCGCGGTGCTCGAAAAGCTCGGCGGCTACAACGAGGCGTTCACGCGCGCACAGGACTGGGAGCTGAACCATCGGCTGCGTAAGGACGGCGGCCTCGTCTACTTCTCGCCGGACCTTCGCGTCACGTATCGTCCGCGCCCTAGCCTCAGGGCTCTGGCAAGCCAGTATCGTCAGTACGGACGCTGGCGGCGCGTCGTCATGCGCACGCATGAGGGCACAGCGAGCCTGCGTTACCTCGCCCCGCCGCTGATGCTCATCCTCTGCACGTTGGGTCTACTGATCGGCATTGCCGGGCTCGCGGCCGGTATCGCGCCGCTCGCGATCGGATTCGCGATCCCGGTCGGTTACCTACTGCTGCTTGCTCTCGGCTCGATGCGTGAGACGCGCGGCCAGTCGCTGGCGGTGCGACTACGTCTGCCGCTCGTGCTGGCGACGATGCACTGGTCCTGGGGCTGGGGATTCCTCACTTCGCCGCGCTCGCTGTTCGAGTCCACACAGCTCGGGTCTACGCAGCGATGATCGCGGGCCGGCCTCGGCTGCGTCAGTTGACTCAGTTGCCGTAGTTCAGATCCGCGCACGGGTCCGAGGTCGCGTGCCGGATGTTGTCGGTGATGCCGCTCGGGATCGAGATCGGCGTGTTCGGCGTGCTTGAGGCCGATGCACCCGAAGCTGCACTCAGAGCGCTCAGGCTCGGGCGCAGGCTTGGACTCTGCCCGAGCTGCACCATCGAAAGCCGCTCATCGGCCGCGGACGGTGCGCCCGTACCTTGGCCCGCCTTCGCGTTCGCGCTCGGGGCCACGGTCGGACTCGGGCTCGTGCTGGGGCTCGGGGACAGCGTCGCGCCCGAGGCGTCCTTGCCCTCCAGCGTCTTGTCCTCACGCAGCAGCGACCACAGGAAGTTCGTGTCGGGCTGGATCAAGTCGACGCGTGCCCCGTCGTATTGCCACGGCGTGGTCACGAAGTCGAAGTTGTACAGCGGCACGCCCTTCAGCGCCTGTGCCAGCGAGACGAGCGAGTTGACCGAGTCGAGGTAGCTGTCCACCGTGATCGCGCCGGTTGCCGCGTCGGCCAGCTTGTAGAGCGTGATCGGGTCGGTCAGTGTGCCAGAGTTCAGCATCTTCTTCATCAGCGCGGACAGGAACGCCTGCTGCCGCTTCATCCGGCCGATGTCGCTGTTGTCGCCGAAGCCCTCGCGGGCCCGCACGTACTCGAGCGCGGACTGGCCGGACAGGGTCTGAATCCCGGGGTTGAGCGTGATGCCGTAGTCGTGCTCAAGCGTTGAGTTGTCCACCGTGGGCACGCAGACCGATACCCCGCCGACTGCCGTGCTCATCGCGGCGAAGCCGGTGAAGTCGATGACGATCGTATGGTCGATCCGGATCCCGGTCAGCGCCTCGACGGTGTTCTGCGTGCAGGTCGGGTTTCCGCCGGGCAGGTCGCCCTCGGCGAATGCCGAGTTGAACATGACGTCCGTCTGCGCGGGCATCCACCCACCGTTCGCGTAGCACGACGGGATGTTGACCAGCGAGTCGCGCGGGATCGAGACGCCGATGGCGTGCTTACGGTCGCCGGATATGTGCATCAGGATCGTGGTGTCCGAGCGGGCCCCACCCGCGTTGACGGCGCCACCGAGCTCGAAGTTGCTGCCGGACCGGTTGTCCGAGCCGATCAGCAGCAGGTTGATCGGCGGCCCGCCGGTGGAGCTAGGCGCGGGCGTGGATATCGGCGGTCGGCTGGGGGAGATCCCGACTGAGCTATACGTCCGAATGTTGCCATTCAGGTGAAGATAGATATAAGCCAGCAGCCCCGTTACGGCCACGGAGAAGGCCGCCACCACGGCCACCGTGATGCGCAGCGCTCGCGACCGGCTAAGCCGGAACGTCGCCATCAGCCTTCCCTCCACCCACTTTGCACGGCCCCACTGTGATCATCCCACCGTGATCAGCCCCGCGATCCATCTTGAGAGACCGTCCGAACTCATGTTGGGTTGCGCGGGTTTCGATGAAGATTCCATAGAAAAATCTGCGCTGTACTTCATGAGTTGTCATCACCCATGCAGTTGGTGTGTAAAACGGTGCATGGAGGTGAAGATCGGCAGAGAGTGGCGTAGATCGGCGGTAAAAGGTAGCCGGGGGATCGGTCATCTGCTGACGCACTGCGGATGCGTTAGCCGAGCGTCAGCCTGCGGGTCACGCGCTCCGTCTCGGCGATCCGGTCGAGCCGGGCCGCGTCAGCCACGCCGACACCGCGCACGATCACGATGCCCGCGCCGACCAGCAGCGGCGCGAACAGCCAGCTGACCAGCTCACTTCCGGTGAATCGATCCCGGCGCGCGTCCACAAGCATCCTGTCGCCACCGCTGAGCCCGACTTCCGGACTGTCCGCCGACTCCTTCACCGACGCGGCCGCTGCCGCAGCCTGCTCGATCAACTCCGCGTGCGTAAACGTCCCTCCCCCACGCCCCATCACCAACGCCTGCGTATCCGACTGCGGCGCGTTGAAGGCGGCGAAGTGGTCACCGAAGCCACGCACCTCCGCCGAGTAGTCCCGGAAGCCATCCGGCACAACTTCGAACGGACGACCGAGTGGCAGCAGCGAAAGCGCGAGCCGTTCACCCGGACAGTCGCGCGCGGCGGCGAGCACGTCCTCGGCCGGCCCGGCGATGACCGTGTGCGCGGACTTCGCCTCGCCCCACGGATCGACCGCCACGCCCGCGAGCAACGGCGCGACCGCCCAAACCGCCGTCAGCCAATGCGGCGGAGCGCACAGCGCGATCCGATCGCCAGGCTCGGCCATCAGGTCGTCCTGCACCAGATTCGCGGTCTTCGACAGCCAGTTGCCGAACGTCGCGTAGGACAGCTCGACGCGCTCACCGGTCGCGTCGTCGAGGTAGGTCAGGAAGGGCCGTGCGGCGTCCGACGCAATGCGTGACCGCCAGACTTCCGCCAGGTTGGTGAAACGGGTATTACTCACGACAGGGAGGTTACGCACCTCGGCGAGTGCGCGCTCTCCCGGTCCCATGGGCTGCTGCGCGGCAGGTTCGCGCGGCCACGAGCGGTAACATCGACCCGCACAAGACCACAGAATGAGGGGTGTAAGGACCGTGGCTGAAGCGATTCTCCTGGTCGGAGGGAAAGGGACGCGGCTTCGGCCGCTGACCGTCAACACACCCAAGCCGATGCTGGAGGTCGCGGGGGTTCCGTTCCTCAGCCACCTGCTCGCCCGGGCCAAGGACGCCGGGATCGACCGGATCGTCTTCGCCACCGCGTACCGCCCCGAGGTCTTCGAGGAGTACTTCGGCGACGGCTCGGCATTCGGCCTCGAATTCGACTACGTCACCGAGACCGAGCCGCTGGGCACCGGCGGCGCGATCCGCAACGTGGCCGACCGGCTGCGCAGCGCCCCCGACGAGCCGGTAATGATCTTCAACGGTGACATCCTCTCCGGCGTAGACCTCGCCTCGCTCGTCGACGCGCACCGCGAGCGTGATGCCGATGTCACGCTGCACCTGACCCGCGTCCCGCGCGAGAAGCTGAGCGCCTTCGGCCTGGTCCCCACCGACGAGGACGACTGGGTCACCGCGTTCCGTGAGAAGCCGCAGCGCGTCGAGGACATCGTCACCGACCAGATCAACGCGGGCTGCTACGTCTTCCGCAGGTCCGTCATCGACGACATCCCGGCCGGCCGCCCCGTCTCGGTCGAGCGCGAGACCTTCCCCGGCCTGCTCGCGGCCGGCGCGAAGGTGCTAGGCGTCGTCGAACAGTCCTACTGGCGCGACCTAGGCACCCCACAAGCATTCGTCCAGGGCTCCGCCGACCTGGTGCTGTCCGCGTTCGACTCCCCGGCCATCCCCGCCACCGCACGTCCCGACCTAGCCGACGCCCTGATCCTCCCCGGCGCAGATCTAGCCGTCGACGTCAAGGTCGGCGGCGGCAGCACGATCGGCCCGAACGCACGCATCGCCTCGGGCGCGGAAATCACCGGCTCAGTGATCGGCGAGGGCGCGCACATCGCGGCCGGTGCGGTCGTCCGCGAGTCGATCGTGGGACGCGGCGCGCGCATCGGCGCGGGCACGGTGCTCGACGCGGTCGTCATCGGCGATGGCGCGACCGTGGGCGCCCGCAACGAATTGCGCGGTGGCGCTCGAGTGTGGTGCGACGTGGTTATCGGCGACGGAGCGGTACGCTTCTCCGCCGATGAGTCCTGACCCGAGTGCTGACCAAACTTCTGACACAGCACCAGATCTCATAGATCCGCTGCCGGACACGCAGCAGCGGATCCCATCTCAACGCGCCCTAACGCACCCGACTCTGCCTACGCAGACGCCGCCTCAACAGACTCAGCCGCCGGACGCCATCGAGTCCATCGTCTCCGACGTCGACCTCCCGCTCTCCCTAGCCGTACTACGCCGCGGCCCGGCCGACCCGACGTACCGCGCCACACCCGACGGCGCGATCTGGCGCGCCTGCCTGACCCCAGACGGCCCCGGCTCGGTGCGAATCCGCCGCGACGGCCCTCGCGTCGAGATCGCCGCTTGGGGCCCGGGAGCCAGCTGGCTCGCCGCACGCGGTGCATCGATGATCGGCCTCGACGACGAACTCGGCGACTTCCCAGCACTCGTCGCCGGCCACCCGCTACTCGCCGAAGCCCATCGCCGCCACCCGCGCCTCCGGCTGATCCGCACGGGACTCGTCGTGCAATCGCTGATCCCGGCGATCCTCGAACAGCGCGTGACCACCGTCGAGGCGTTCCGCTCGTGGCGCCGCATCGTCGAGCGCCACGGCGAACCAGCGCCCGGCCCCGCGCCGAAGGAACTGCACGTCCCGCCGCCACCACGCGTATGGGCGACGATTCCATCGTGGGAGTGGCACCGACACGGCGTGGACGGCCAACGTTCGACGACGGTGATACGCGCGGTCCGAGTCGCCTCAGCGCTCGAACGCACCGGTGACCTCAGCGGCGAGGAGACGGTACGGCGCCTGTGCACGATCCCCGGCATCGGCATCTGGACGGCGGCTGAGACGACGCAGCGTTCCCACGGCTTCGCCGACGCGCTGTCAGTAGGCGATCTGCACCTGTCCAAGCACATCGGCTATGCACTCACCGGCGAGCGTGATGCAGATGACGCGCGAATGCTCGAACTGCTCGAACCCTTCCGCCCGCACCGCTACCGAGCCGCACGGCTGATCCTGCTCACCGGCCCCGGGCAGCCACGCCGTACTCCGCGCGCTGCCATCCCCAATCACCGCTGGCGCTAATATCTTCACCCACGGCGACTCAAGTAGCCGCATTTACGCGATAATCAGACTTGTCGGGTATTGGGGATGCACCCGGGGCAATCGGGTTTATTGGGTGCTGGGGAAATCAGGTCTATCGGGTAATCAGGAAATCGTCGGGCGAGCGTGGCGGCCGGTCGCGCGGAGC
>CAVQPP010000160.1:0-5818 GCA_963714445.1 uncultured Actinomycetota bacterium | reverse complement strand
CCAGGCGCTGCTGTTCGGTCAGGCCGTAGGCGTCCGCGATGAGGCGAAGTCGGCGGTCGGCGTCGTCGCGCTGGTAGGCGGGGTTGGCACTGAGCGGCGCGAATCCGTGCATGGCGTAGGCGAGGTCCCATAGCGGGGTTCCGGGCGCGGCGGTGTCCCAGTCGATGAATGCCCATTGCCGGTCGCCGATGATCAGGTTCCAGGGAGCCAGGTCCTGGTGTGCGATGATCGCGTCGCCGTCTGCCGGGATGAGCGCCTGCCAGCGTGCGTCTGGCGGCGGGGTGAAGGTGGCGACGGCGTCATGGAAGTCGCGGATGAGGCGGGCGGAACGGCGGAGCTGGCCGTCACCGTCAAGCAGCTGGAACTGGTGCGGCCAGGCGGGTGTGCCGGGGATGAAGGTCAGGATCTCGCGGCCCCGCTCGTCGATGCCCAGCGGCCGGGGTGCGCCGTGAAAGCCGACAGCATGGAGATGGGCGAGCAGGGCGTGCACGGCCGGCGTCCAGGGCCGGCCGGGCGGCGCACCGTGTCACCCACCAGGACGACTCCGCTGCTCATGTTGCCGCCGTTCAGCGGTGTCTCGGCGCCTGTCATCGGCCCTGGCCGCTCCTTAGGGGTGTTATAGGTCCCGGACGATCACCAGCCCGCAGGAGACGAGATGTCAGGTGCGGTCAAGACTGCCGACCATCAACTTCACCGGATCAACGGTGCGGCTGCAAGTCACGAACGAGCTCGGTCAGTTCTCACGGTCAACCAGGTCCGGCTGGCTGGTCAGGTGGCGGCTGGATTCTGGCCTCGCCTGATCCAGGCTTGCATGATCTCAGCGGCTAGCCAGTGCCCGCGTGCTTCGGCCTCGGCGATGACGGGCAGGCCGTTGCGCTGGCGCAGGGGGTCGGCACCTCGTGCGAGCAGGAGCGCGGTGGCGTCTGTGTGCAGGGGCTGGTTGGTCCGGGCGTGAATGTCGTATTCGGTACTGATGGCGTGGCGCAGGAGGGTCCAGCCGTCGCCGTTGTCGTCTTCCACGTCGTGGTCGGCGTCGAGCAGGTCGCGCAGGCCTGGCAGGTCCCCGTGCTCAACGGCGAGGTGAGCCGGCGACATCGCCGCCGGGATGCTCCCGCCGGGCGCGCTGGGAGATTCCGGCGAGGCTGGTGCCGGGATCCGCCGGGGTCTGGGCCGCAGGGTTCTGCGGCCGGCGACGTAGTCGCGGACGGTGGAGTAGGAGACGTGCGTCGCTCCGTGCTCGGCGACCAGCCAGTCGAAGATCTCCCTGGCGGTGAGTGCGGGCTGGTCAGGGTTGTCTGCTTCCTGCTGGAGGATGGTTCCGATCGCGTCCTTGAACGGGTCCAGCTTGGTGGCGCGCCCTGCCGGGTGCTTGCGGGGTGCGGGGACTGGTGAGGCGAGCGCCTGGCGGACGGTGCGGCGGTGGATACCGTGCCGGTCGGCGAGCGCGCGCACGGACAGGCCGGCCTGTTGGGCGTCCTGGCGGATCTCGGTGAACAGCGCTGCCTTGCCCTGCTTTCGTGCTGTCGGGCGGGGCCGGGGGCCGGGTGCGGGCTGGTCAGCGCCCGCTCGAGGGCGGCCTGGTCCCGGCCGCGAGGACCGCGAGCCAGTTGAGCCGGACGTGGCCTGGGTCGCCGGGGTCTCGCAGGTAGCGGCGGAGGTAGCCGGGTCGCAGGTGGTTGGCGCGGGCCAGCCGGCGGACGTAGGAGGCGGCGGTTTCCCCGGCCGAGGGGCGGGGCCGGAACGGCAGCGGCCGGGGCGCGTGGTCCCGGTCCTGCCCGGCGGCCGGGCCGTCACCGGTGCTTGCGGGCATTCCTGGCGGGACTGGCTTCGGCGGCGTGGTCAAGGGTGATGGTGTCGAGAAGTTTCCTGGTGACGTGCTCGCTGCCGTCGAGGATCGCCTCGATGGCGGCGCCGCGGATGAGGTGGGACAGGCTGCCGATCATCCCGCCGGTGCGGCGGTGCAGGTACTCCTGCAGCCCGGCCAGGGTGCCGGGCTGGTGGCGGTGCAGACGGAGCGCGTCTTCGAGGGTGGCGACCAGGCCCTGCCACTCGGCGGCGAGCGGGAACGGGAGGGTGGGGATGAGAGTGAACCGGCCCGCGATCTGGCTTCCGCGGGTGCCGGAGAACAGGCCCTCGCGCTCGACGTCGATGCCTGCGTAGGCGAACGTGGCGGGGATGCGCTCGGAGAAGTACTTCAGGGTGTCGGATACCTCGGCGCCACTGCGGGTGGCGAGCTGGAGGTTGTGGATCTCGTCGACGCAGACCACGCTCACCCTGGCATCGACCGCGACGCCGCAGACGGCCTCGATCACGTCAGTGATGTTCGCCCGGGCGGTCAGCGGCAGGCCGAGGAACCGGGCGAACTCGACGGCGAGCATCCGCGGGGTCGCGGCCGGCGGGACTGTGACGTAGATGACCGGGATGCGGTCGCCGACGCCGGGATGGCGGAGCCGGTCGATGGCCTCGTGTGTCTTGCCGAACTGGGTGATGGCGGTGGTCTTGCCCGTCCCGGCCGCCCCGGACAAGATCATGCCCCGCCGGGCGCTGACGGCGTGCCGGTTCAGCAGCGTCAGCCGCCGTCCCGTGGTGACGACCTGCCGCAGGGTCGATGTTGCGGCTGCCGCCAGCCTGGTGTGGTAGTCCAGCCGGTATTCGTCATAGAGCAACTGGTCGGTCTCCGGCAGGGCTGCCCATTGCGGGCCGGACAGCAGGTCCGGCGGCCGGGTCTCGGCCATGGTGAACTTCCGCCAGCCGTCCAGGGTCGTCAGGTGGCGGCTCCAGCTGTCCTCGGTCAGCGCCTGACGCCAGGACTGGGCATCCGGGGCGCTCACCACCGCTTCTTCGCTTCTTCGAAGGGGTCGAAGATCCCCAGCGGGATCACCTTTGCCAGCGGACCCGGTTCCTGCTCAGCGCCGGGGTCGTCAGCGGGCTCGCCGGGTGCCTCCTGAGATGCGGGGGCTGGGACCGCCGGAGTCTCCCGGGCGATGGCCCGGGCCCGCCCGGCTACTCGCTGGTCCTGCCGGGATGGCTTCTGCCCGCCGGGGCCGTGTCCGGCCTTATCGAGCAGGGCCTCGACCGCCGCGGCGATCTCGGTCTCGGTCACCGGGCTGGCACCGCGGCGGGCCAGCACTTGCCGGGCGTGGTCCCAGGCCTGTTCGCCGAACGGGGCCTGCTCGTCCCTTCAGATGGGTCCAGGGAGCGAGGATCCAGCCGCCGTCGTGGTGGTTGCGGACCCAGATCCGCGACACGTCATAGGGGTCCCGGTGGACCTCCCACAGCCCCTTCTTCGCCTCGATCCCGGAATGCTGGCGGCGGTAAGGGTTGAGGGCCTTGCAGTCGTAACGCCGGTGGCTGATCTTGATGCCATAGGAATTGATGACCCGCCAGGTCGC
Organism: uncultured Actinomycetota bacterium; assembly: GCA_963714445.1. Taxonomy (GTDB): domain Bacteria; phylum Actinomycetota; class Actinomycetes; order Streptomycetales; family Catenulisporaceae; genus Actinocrinis. The sequence goes on along the minus strand of CAVQPP010000160.1, from coordinate 2,426 downwards.
CGGCAGCAGCTCGATGTAATCCTCAGCCGACAGCGGCACTGGCACATAGCCGCTGGTCTCGATCAGCGCCGCATACGCCTCGTTCGGTGTCAGCGTCCTGCCCGGGATGAGCGGATGCCGAAGCCCGTCATGGGGACGGTTCTGCCAGACCGCCACGATCCACTCATCCAGCAGCTGCTGGAGCTCGATCATCGACCAGGCCGCGTCATGCTCGGCGTCCTTGCCGCGGTTCTCGACGCTGTTGCCGACGTAGCCGGCGACGTACTGGGCGAACAACGACCCGACAGCGCCGAAACTCGTCTCGACGGTGCCCTTCTCCCACGGCGACCCTTTATGGGCTGGCTGGACGTTGACGCCCATCGCCCGGCAGGCATTGCGGAACGCCGCCGACATGAACACCATGCCGTGATCCAGCACGATCGTTTCCGGCACGATCACCGGCCGGGCGGCCGCGTGCTCCAGCCGCTCATCGATCGCTGCCAGCCGCCGGTGCGGCAGCACCGACCGCGACATCTTCAGCGCGTCCGCCCACCCCGGCCGCATCGGCTCCGGAGTCAGCGACCGCGCCAGCAGCAGCGCCGCATCCACCGACTTGGTCGTGGGCCGCAGCACCGCCGCCGGGATTGACCGGGTCGCCACGTCGATCAGCCACGTCAGCTCGGCCCGGTTGACCACGCCGTTGTCCAGTACCACCCGGACATCCAGCGGAGTCGAATCGACCTGCATCCACTCACCCGGCCGGAGGGCGCTCACCGTCCCGAACGGCCCGTCCGGCTGCCTGGCCAGCGTCCGGCGCGTCCGCGCCGACCCGAACGTGTGCTTTCCCGACGACAAGCGATCCACCAGCCGGTAGAACGTCCGCTGGGACGGCATGACAGGTGCCTGGTCCCCGTATCTGCTCTCCAGGATCTTGCGGACCTGACGCTGCATCCTGCTCACGGTGCCGGTGGACCGGTCACTCTCCCCGGCAATCGCCTGCCGGATCGCATCGACGACACGAGGATCGGTCCTGCCGCCGCCCGGGCTCTTGCGCACCGAACGCCCGTCGATCAGCGCCTGCAGCCCCCGGCGCTCATACCCGAGCCGCAGCCGCTGCAGCGTGCCCAGCGCGACCTTGCATCCGGCCGCCGCCAGCTCGCTGACCTTGGCCAGTTCCCGCTGCCGCAGCGTCGTGGCCGCCGGGTCAAACTCAGGCCGGACGACATGATCCCGGCCGCACTCACCAGGCCGCCCGGTCAGCACCTCCAGGATGTGATGCTCCCACCAGCGGGCCTGCTCCAGCACCTCGGCCCGGACCGTGCCGACGATGTCCGAGGCGACCAGCGGCGCCCGGACATCAGCGACCAGCTCCAGCGCCGGGTCGTTCACCAGCGCCGCCAGCGGAACCTCGGTAACATCTCCCGCCGCGTCCGCCAGCCGGACCGACGCACCCGTGACCGCAACGACAACGTGCACCTGGCCACGCCAGGCGATCTCGACGCCGGCCTGCAGGCCGGACGGCCGCGACACCGTCACCGCTCATCATCCGCAACGGCGGCATCCGCGGCCCGCACCACCGACCTGGAAGTCAGCAGCGCCGATTCGATATCGGCCAGCAGGACTCTTCGCCACAGCAGGCTGAACAACGCCGGGAGCACCGCGAGCGGATCCCCGACCGCCAGCGCCCCGTCCGCGAGCGCACGGGGACGAGTGAACACCCCGATCAGATCCCCGGCGAACTCCGATCTCGCGAAACGCGGATACCGGTAACCAGCCAGCCAGCGCAGATTTGCCGCCAGCACCGGATCCAGAGCACCAATCCGGCGGTACTGCCAGCCAGCCTGCATGCACGCCCGGGCGGTGGCCGCGAACTTCGCCGCGTCACTATCCTCGACCCGGTCATCAGCTCGCACGTCAATCACCACGGCGCTGCCGTCGCGACGGCGGACGAAGAAATCCGGTGCATGCCGGACCAGCCGCTCACCATCAGGCCAGCTCAGCCAGAACGGCTGGGAAGCGACCGCCGTCACCCGCGGGTCGGCGTCCAGCGACATCACCACGTCGCGTTCGAGCCAGGACTCAAAACCAACATGCCCGCCACTCGACGAAAACCACCACGACCCGGGGAAATGCGACTGCCCCGGAAACGAAGCGAACTCCCGCACCGGCGGCACCTGCTCGAACCTCACGCTCCAGCACTGCGACAACGCCATCCGGCGCTCCCCGCCGTCCCGGTTGACGAACGCGACCTCGAAGCCAGCATCCGCCACCGACTCTGCAGTGACGACCGTGGCATCAGACACACCCGCTCCAGGACGACCCGGTGATCACGACGCGATGACTCTACTGACCCGGATCGTCCGGTGTCCCAGATCAGATGGCGATCACCAGCGCGATGTCTGGCTGCCGATGGCGATGCCCTCGGAGTCGCTGGCATCGGACGCCAG
>CAVQPP010000159.1:0-3358 GCA_963714445.1 uncultured Actinomycetota bacterium | reverse complement strand
GCACCATTTTGGCGAAGTGCCACTGGCCGATGCTCAGCTCCGCCGCCGCGCACGCCATCAGGTCGCCCTCGGCCCGCGCCGCCGCGAGCGCGGTTTGCGCGACGGGTAGCCAGTCGAGGGCGAGTCGGCGCAGGTGGAGGTAGCCGCGAAGCGCGTCCGCCAGCAGCCACGCCATGCGCCGCGGCGGATGCAGCGCGGCGTGGTACACGGCGGCGAGCAGGTTCGAACGCTCGGCGTCGAGCCAAGCCAACGCGTCGGCGGGGTCGTGGAACCGGGACGCTGCCTGCGGCGGCGCGCCGAGGTCGGCAGGCATCGGCAGCCGGACGACGTACGGGTTCAGCAGTTCGACCGCAGCGGTCGCAGTGTGCAGATAGAACGCGAGCAGTCCGTCCGTCGCCGAATGCCGTCCGTCGTCGGGCTCTTCGTCGCGCACGCGCTCGGCGGCGTATCGCCGCAGCAGGTCGTGCATCGTGTAGCGGCCCGGGACGTGCTGCTCGACCAGGTGCGCGGCCGCCAACCGCTCCAGCAGTCGACCGGCCTCGCGCAGCGTGATGTCCGCCAATGTCGCGGCGACCGCAGCGGTGAAGTCCGAGCCGGGCACGAGGCCGAGCAGCCGGAACAGTTGCCGCGTATCGGGCTTCAGCGCGCTATACGAGATGTCGAACGCGGCCCTGACGGCGACGTCGGCGTCCCCGTCGGCACCCTCGATCTCGAGTTCGGACAGCAGGTCGCCGCGCTCCAACTCGGCGAGATGGTCAGCGATGCGGCGACCCTGATGGTTCGTCAGGTGCGCAGCGGTGATGCGAAGTGCCAGCGGCAGATGCGCGCACGTGCGAACCAACGCCGCAGCAGCCTGCGGCTCGGCGGCGATCCGCTGCGCACCGAGCATGCGCTCCAGCAGAACCTCGGACTCCGGCGGCGAGAGCACGTCGAGCGTCAGGCGGCGCGCGGCGTCCCGGACGACCAGGCCGTCAAGCCGATCGCGGCTGGTGACCACGACCAGGCAGCCGGGTCCAGCCGGCAGCAGGGGCCGCACCTGGTCGGCGTTCGCGGCGTTGTCGAGCAGCACGAGCATTCGCCGGTCGGCCAGCAGGGTCCGGTAAAGCCCCGCCGCCTCGACGCCGTCGGTCGGCACTTGTTGTGGCGGGACGCCGAGCGCGCGTAGGAACTGCGAGAGCGCCTGCTCGGGCCGCAGCGGCGGCGCGAGCGCGTGACCGAGCAAATCGACGTAGAGCTGACCGTCCGGAAAGCTGTCGCGCACTCGATGCGCCCACCTGACGGCGAGCGCCGTCTTGCCCACCCCGGCCGTCCCCGCGATCACGGACGCGACGCACCTTGCGCTGTCTGCTTGCAGCCCGCCGAGCAGCCCGTCCAACCACTTCAAGTGCGAGACGCGACCGGTGAAATCCGCCACGCTCGCCGGCAACTGGGCAGGCACCACAGCAGCAGAACCGACCGCCGCGGAACTCACCCCGGACGTCCCGCCGGCCTCAGCCGCACTGGCCTCGCCTGGTTCACGCAAAGCCGGGTCATCCCGCAGGATCGCCGTCTCAAGCCGCCGCAACTCGCTGCCCGGTTCGATCCCCAACTCGCGAGCCAGGTACGTACGCGTCCGCCGATAAAGATCCAACGCCTGATTCGAACTGCCGCAGCGATGCAGCGCGAGCATCGCCAGGCCGATCACGCGCTCACGATCCGGGTGCGCCTCAGCCAGCGCAGTCGCCTCACCGACCGCAGCCCGATGCCGCCCGAGCCGCAGCAACGCGTCGAGTCGATCCTCCACGGCGACCAGCCGCGCCTCCTCCAGCCCGGCGCACAACCGGTCCCTGACCTCATCCGACGCCGCATCAGCCAGCGCCGGTCCGCGCCACAGCGCGAGCGCCTGATCGAGCAGATCCAGCGCACGCGCGGCGTCGGTGTCGTTCTCGCGCGCCTCCCGCACCAGAGCGTTGAACCGATGCGCGTCGATTCGCTCGGGATCGGCGCGCAGCATGTACCCCGGACCCTCGGTCGCCAGCGAGACCTCCGCCGGATTGGCTCCGGCCTCCGCGAGCAGCGCCCGCACGCGCGACACGCACACACGTACGGCGTGCGCGGCTGTTCGTGGAGCCTCGATGGGCCACGTGAGTTCGATCAACCGGTCAAGTGGGACCATCCGATTGGCTTCCAGCGCGAGCACCGCCAGCAACAACCGCTGCTGACGCGGCCCGAGGTTCACGGCGCGGCCGTCGACCTCGGCGCCCACCGTGCCCAGCAACCGAAACTCCATGTGCACTCCGGTCCCCGGCCTGATCACCACTCCTACCGTGCCAGAACGCGCCCCCGACCTCCAGCGATCAATCAATCCGGCGCGAATTCAGATCAATCCCGCACTAAAGCATGACATGGCACCGCAACACGGGAACGCCGCACGCCGCTCGTTCGTTGAACGCCAGTGAATGAATTCGAAGACCGCATGACGACTCTGGCGCGTATGCAGACAGTGCTGCTGGAAGTCGTACACCGCGCGACGGTAGACGTCGTCGCGGCGCGCAAGCGCTTGGAAGAGCGCATCGAAGACCTCGAAGAAGGCGGCCGACGGATCGGCGACCAGCACAGCGCCGCCGTCGCAGCAGGTGAGGAGCAGGCAGATCTGCTCGCCGAACAGTCCGCTCGTGCCCAGCAACGCGCACAGGAGCTGCGGGGCGACCTCGACGAGCTACGCCGCGCCGAGGAACTGCTGACCGCGCGTGCGGCGCAGATGCAAGATCGGATTGCCGACTTCCGCAACACGATGGCGCTGGTCAATGCCAAGGCCATCGCCGCGCGCACGTCAGGCGTCGCGGCCGAGGCCCTCGACACGCTGCGCGACGCGCTGACCTATATGAGCTCGTGGTTTCCGAACCCAGGCAGCGCCGCCCTGAAATGCGGACTGTCACTGTCACATCGGGCACATCTAGATCGAGCCCATCTAGTACGTCTAGTACATCGGTCACACCTGATCGATCTGAATAAGCCGGTCGATCCCGCGCGCCTCGAGGTACGCCTTGTCCACGCTGCGGCTCGCCTTCACCACGGCCGGCCGCACGCCCTTGTCGATCAGCTTCACCAACGGCTCGAAGAACGGCGTCCACGGCACGAGGTCGTCCGGCAGCACCAGCGCGGTGTTCGCGGTGCAGCGGCTCGGGCGGGTGCTGGTCGTACTCACGCGCGAGCCTCGCGATCGTGGCGCCGATCGGCTTGAGCTCGCGGTCGTTCGTGTAAACGCCGAGGTCAGTGTTCGAGCGGGTTGAAGCCGGTGAACGCCGGGTTCACCTCGTGCGAGCACCACCAGGTCACGCCCCAGAAATCCTCGCAGCTGGCCATGTTCCTGATCGAC
>CAVQPP010000158.1:0-5576 GCA_963714445.1 uncultured Actinomycetota bacterium | reverse complement strand
CTAGTGGTTAGTGATTAGTCGCAGACGCTCTAGGTGGATTCTGGACTCTGATCGACTGCTCGGTCCACGACGCGATGAGCGACGGGTCCATCCAGACCTTTGACACGCCGGTCTCCTCGATCCACACCTGCCGGTTCAGGTCGGTGTGGAACGCCTTGATCAGCTCGATGAAGTACTCCGAGTAATGCAGCGACGGCGTGGACATCGGCACCGTACGTGCTGAAGACGTCGGCCCAACCGGCCCAGGTGTGGTTGGCGCTCAGCGTTCCGGTCGTACCGAGCGCGTCGCGGCTGAAGTAGTCGTCGTTGAGCCAGGGGAGATGATCGATCCCCGCGACGTTCAGCCGTCCGGGCGCCGCCTTCTCGGCCGCGTCGAACATCGCGCGCAGCCAGACGTCGCCGACCGGCGGCGCGACGTCGATGCCGAACGGCTGCGCGAACCAGTAGATCTCGTTCGACAGGTCGAAGCCGAGCAGGCTCGGGTGGTTGCCCAGCCCCGCGCCGAGCGCCGCGAACAGCCGCTGTTGGGTCGCGATGGCGTCCGCGTCGGTGAAGATGTTCGTGAGCTGGCCGTTGCCGTTGTTGAGCAGCCACGGCGGCACGAAGAGGAACCCGCTGACCGCGCCGTCGAGTACCGTCACCTCCACCTGAAGCCGGTGCGCGCCGGCGAGGTCGAGCAGGTGCCGGATCCGGTCGACCATCTCGCCGCTGACGTGGTTCGCGTTCGGCTGCAGCTGCGGCCAGATGCCCATGATGCGGATGTGGTCCATGCCCAGCGCCTCGATGTCGGCCAGGTCGGCGGCGATCGACCGCTCGTTCCAGTCAGACCACGAATACCACCAGCTGCGACTCGGCGTGTAGTTCAGGCCAAGGCGAACGCGCCGGTCACGGTGGTGAGCCGGCAGCGCAGCCGCAGTGCTCGCACTTGTACTCGTGTCCGTACTCGCGCTCGCCGGGCCGGCTCCGGCGGTCGTGACGACGGCGGCTGCCGCCGCGGCGGCGGTAGCGCTGCCGAGGAACTTGCGGCGGTCGATCCCGAGCTTCTGCGTCATAGTTCTCGTCTCCCGTGGCCCGACGGCGCGTTGACAACGTTGTCAGCGCACTATTCACTCCTACCCGGCCAAGCCGGAGCGGTCAAGAGGGCTCATACCGGACAGCTACGACGCGCTCGATGTCTGCGCCCTGAGCTGCTCACCAGAAGCCCGAGAGGCCACCGCCGTGAAGCGCAGATTGGGGTCGTCGACCGGCCGGTTGCGCAACAACTTCACGTCGGCCCGATAGTTCATCGACATCTGCCAGGGCATGCTCGTACCTCGCCGAGGCAACTGGTCGACCGACCGCTGGATGTACCCGGCGGCGAAATCCAGCAGAGGGTGCGTGGTCCGGATCGGGAACCACCGGCGCGCACGCGTCGTATCCGTGTTCTTCCATTTACGCGAGCAGCCGGCAGAAGTGCTCGCACAGCAGCCCGACCTTCAGCGTCCACGAGGCGTTGGTGTAGCCGACCGCGAACGCGAAGTTGGGCACGCTCGAGAGCATCATGCCCTTGAAAGCCACCGTCTCGCGCAGGTCCACCGGTGCCCCGTCGACGCGCAGCGCCGTACCGCCGAACGGCAGCAGATTCAGGCCGGTCGCGGAGACGATGATGTCGGCCGCCAACTGCGCTCCCGATGCCAGCATGACCCCCGTCTCGGTAAAGCTCGACACTCGATCAGTCACCACCGAGGCCGCGCCGGCACTCAGAGCCTTGAAGAAGTCGCCGTCCGGCGCGACGCACAGCCGCTGGTCCCATGGGTCGTACGGCGGGTTGAAGTGCTCGTCCACCGGGGAGCCCTCGGGCAGATGCCGCACGTCGATCGACCGGATGAGTCTGCGCGTCACGCCCGGGAATCGACGGCAGAGCCGCCACAGCAGCGATTGCCTCATCGCGCCCCACCACCGCGCCGCCCGATGCCCGCGCTCCGGGCCGAGCAGCGCGCGCAGCCAAAGCGCGATCGCGTCGCGCGCGGGCAGCGGCAGCACGTACGTCGGCGTGCGCTGGACCATCGTCACGTGCCCGGCGGTATCGGCCAGCGCAGGGACGAGCGTCACGGCTGTAGCGCCGCTGCCGATGACGACGACACGCTTGCCCGCGTAGTCGAGGTCTGCCGGCCAATGCTGCGGATGCACGAACGTGCCCTGATACCGCTCGCGGCCCTCGTAGTGCGGCGTGAAGCCCTCGTCGTACCGGTAGTAGCCGGTAGCGCTGAAGATCCACCGCGCGGACAGCTGCAGCCGCTCGCCGGTATCCGTGTTCGTATCCGGATCCGTGCGTTCGATCTCCACCAGCCAGCGCGCCTGGTCACTTGACCAGGATGCTGACACGACACGCTGGTTGAACCGCACCTTCCGGTCGATGCCGTGATCCGCCGCAGTCGAGCGCAGATACTCCAGGATCGACTCGCCGCTCGCGATCGAGCGCTCGTCCAGCCACGGCCGGAATTCGTACCCGAACGTGTGCAGATCAGAGTCTGAGCGCACGCCGGGATACCGGAACAGGTCCCAAGTCCCGCCGAGGGCCCCGCGCGCCTCAAGGACCGCGTACGACCTCGACGGCAGCCGAGTCCGCAGGTAATAGGCGGCGCCGATGCCGGAGATCCCGGCGCCCACGATCGCCACGTCGACGTGCTCTACTTCGGACTCCATGCGGTCAGCGTCGGCGAGGTGGCGCGATCCGTCAATTAACAAGACCGGACGCGTTTGTTCATTCGCGTCATTTTTAAACATGCTCTGTTATTCCTGCCCGTATTCGCGCATACTCGGACAGCGCCACCCGCATTCCGACCCTCATTTCGAATGACACCCACTCCCATTCGAGGTCACCGTGAGCGCTGCCCCGCGCGTCCGAGCACTTCCTGCTGCGCGCTTTCTGATGTCCATCCGCCGCATTCGACGGCTGATCACCTCCGCCATCTCCGTTCTCGCCATCATCGTCAGCGCCCTGATCGCGCTGCCGACCACCGCGCAGGCCGCCACGTCGCAACCATGCGACATCTACGGCGGCGCGGGCACGCCCTGCGTCGCCGCGTACAGCACCGTGCGTGCCGTGTACGGCGGCTACAGCGGCCGCCTCTACCAGGTCCGTCGCTCGTCCGACGGCGCCACCACCGACGTCAGCACGCTGCAAGCCGGCGGATACGCCAACGCGGCACAGCAAGACGTCTTCTGCGCCAACACCAACTGCGTGATCACGACCATCTACGACCAGTCGCCGCAACACAACGACCTGACGATCGAAGGTCCCGGCACGGCCGGTGGCCAGGACGTTGGCGCGAACGCCGCCGCGCTGCCGATCGTGGCCGGCGGGCACAAGGTATTCGGGGTCTACATCGGTCCCGGCACCGGCTATCGGCACTACGTCGGGTCCGGCGTCGCCCGCAACGGCCAGCCGGAAGGCATGTACATGGTCGCCAGCGGCACGCACGTGAACAGCGGCTGCTGCTACGACTTCGGCAACGTCGAGGCGCAGGTCACCGACACCGGCAACGGCCACATGGACGCCGTCAACCTCGGCACCGCCTGCGTCTTCGCGCCCTGCTCCGGCAAGGGGCCGTGGGTCGCGGCCGACCTCGAGAACGGTCAGTATCAGGGTGCGGGCTCGAACACCGGCGATCTCGGCGACAACAGCGACTTCGTCACCGCGCTGCTGAAGAACAACGGCCAGAACACTTTCGCGCTCAAGGGCGGCGATTCACAAAACGGCGGACTGAGCACCTGGTACAACGGCCCGCTGCCGTCAAACGGCTATCAGCCTATGCACCAAGAGGGCTCGATCGTCCTCGGTACCGGCGGCGATAACAGCAACGCGTCGATCGGATCGTTCTTCGAAGGCGTGATGACCGCCGGCTATCCGAGCGATTCGGCGGATAACGCGGTGCAGGCGAACCTCGTCGCGGCCGGCTACTCCGGATCGTCATCGATGCCTGCGACCGGCAACACGATCGGCGCCCCGGGCGGCAAGTGCGTCGACGTGGCCGGCGACGACATCGGCGGCGACTTGACACACGTCCAGCTTTGGGACTGCCAGTCCAGCGCGGCCGACCAGCACTGGACGCACAACTCGGACAGCTCGCTCTCCACTCTCGGCCGCTGCCTGGACATCGATGGCGACGGCACGGCGGTCGGCACGAAGGTCGAACTCTGGGACTGCAACGGCGTCGGCGGCCAGAAGTGGATTCAGCAGTCTGACGGCTCGCTGCTCAACCCGCAGTCAGGCCTCTGCCTTGACGATCCAAGCTTCAACACGTCGAACGGCACGCAGTTGCAGATCTACACCTGCAACGGCACCGGCGCGCAGAAGTTCTCGGTCAACGGCGGCGGCATGGTCAACAGCCCCGGCGGCAAGTGCGTCGACGTCGCGGGCGACGACGTCGGCACCAACCTCACGTTCGTCCAACTGTGGGACTGTCAGGCGTACGCGATCGACCAGCACTGGTTCCACAACGCGAACGGCTCGCTCGAAACGCTCGGCCGCTGCCTGGACATCGACGGCGATGGCACGGCGGTCGGCACGAAGGTCGAACTCTGGGACTGCAACGGCGTCGGCGGCCAGGTCTGGCAGCAGCGCACTGATGGTTCGCTGTTCAACCCGCAGTCCGGTCTGTGTTTGGACGATCCAAGCTTCAACACCGCCGATGGGACGCAGTTGCAGATCTACACGTGCAACAGCACCGGCGCGCAACAGTTCCGCTCCTGACCTGACCTAAGCCTGTGGGCTGATGTCGGCCGGTCACGTGGGGTACGAACCCGCATGACCGGCCGACGTTTCGCTATCTCGCGTCTATGACAGCATCCAGATCGCAGGGTGCTGCAAAGGAGCCGAGAGCGTACGCGCCGATCCGGGCGCGTTCGAGGAGCAGAACCGCGCGGTCGGCGACCTGGACCGAGAGTCGGCGCAGCGCTGCCTCGTAGAGATCGTCGACGGTGGCCCCGACATGCGCGTCGAAGCCGACGCAATCGAAGTACGTCGCATCGAGGTGGAACGCGGCGAGGGAATCGGCGGCCAACCTGCCGAGCACCGCGCCGGACAGATGGAGTGTCCCGGGTAGGAGCGTCACCTGCGGGCCGGAGCTCGAGTTCCGCTCGCTGAGGATGCGGACCACGACGAGCGAATTCGTCACGACATGCAGCTGCGATTGATCGGTAAGCCGACGCGCCAGCTGATCGATCAGTGGTCCACCGAACAGTCCCAGATCCTTGACTTCGTCCGCGACGATCGCCCGCGCCGCAGCTGTGGCAATCGCATCGTGTTCGAGTGCCGCGACGCCACGAGGCGTTCGGTCAGCGGGCAGCAGCACGCCGCCGCGCGCGTTGACCGCGTCGCCGGCATCGACAATCGCGCCGAGATCGCGGCGGACCGTCGCACGTGAGACGCCGAGCCGAGTCATCAGGTCACGGATACGCACGCCACCGGAGCGCGCGAGTTCGGCGCGGATGACGTCGTGGCGTCTCCTGGTGAGCGCAGGCGCCCCTCCCAACATAACCGCACACTCCTCCGTCGTGCAGCAGAAACGGTTCAGCACTACATCGTTGTATGC
>CAVQPP010000157.1:0-4337 GCA_963714445.1 uncultured Actinomycetota bacterium | reverse complement strand
CCGGGTCAGCGGGCTCGACCAGACCGCGGATTCCGTGGTGAGCGGCGCGCAGATCTCGCCGATCCTGTCCTCGGTCCGGCCCCAGGCCGGACCACCCCGAGTGGGACGTGGCGGTCTGGCTGGACATGGGCACGCTGCGGTGGCGCCGGGCTTCTCGCAGTTCTACACGGACATGGAGACGTGGATCTGGAGCCACTACACCGGCGGCTCTGTCGACCGTCCGGCCGGAATCGTCCAAGGCCGCGGACGTACGCCTCGGCCGCGCCGTGGACCAGCACCTCGATCCTGGGTAGCGCCGTTGCCGCCGCGGTAAGACACCAGGCCAGCGCCGACAACTGGTCCACCGCCGTCTCTATCCTGACCAGCTACGACCCCAGCTCAGTCTTCAGCAACCCGTTCCTGGACACCCTGATGGGCTGATCCGGCGCTGGCTGCCGCCCGTGCTGGCTGACTCAGCGGAGCAGCAGGCGGGCGGCCAGTTCCAGGTGGTTGGTGACGTCGTTGGCGGACGCGCGCCGGGTCACCCAGGCGACCAGGTTGGACAGCCAGACGTCACCGATCACCCGGGCGATCGCCTTGTCGTCCTCGGAGGGCTCGCCTTCGTGGATGGCCCGGGTCAGGATCTGCTCCATCAGCCGGGCCACGGTGTTGACCTCGGCGGCCGCGCTCGGGTCGGCGAACATGAAGGCCCGGGTCATCGCCTCGGCCAGCATCGGCTCACGCTGCATCGACCGGGTCATCCGGCTCAGCACATCAGCATCCGGTCATACGGACGTGTCACCGGGATGGGCGCCCGGTTCAGCTTCTCCTGGAGGCGCTCGAACTCGCGGGCCAGCCCGGACACCAGCAGGTGGATCTTGGACGGGAAGTACCGGTACAGCGTGCCCAGTGCCACGTCGGCCCGCTGCGCCACGGTCCGCATCTGCACCGCCTCGTAGCCGCCCTTGGACGCCAGGGCCAGCGTCGCGTCCAGGATCCGCTTGCGCCGGTCGCGCTGCGCGGCCGAGCCCAGTTCGGCATCGGTGGGTGCATTCGGCGCAATAGTGCTACGTGTTCTCGGCGATGCCATCGAGGCCTCTCGTCCTGTCCCATGACTCGGAGCCATTCCCGCCATCAGCCACCGGCATATCGGGTAAGCCGGGCTGGTTGCAGGGCTCGTTCTACAGTCCAGACTACCAATCACAGCTCGATGGGTAGTGGGCGGCTGGCCCCGGCGAGGTATAACGTGTTCTAATTTTGAGGGCTGAGGCGAAGAGGAGGGCCGGTGCCGATCGCCAGCACTGACGAGCAGCGGGCCCTGCAGGCGGCCGTGCGTGACTGGGCTAAGCGCGCCGACCCGATCGCCCTCGTCCGGCGGCTGGAGCCAGGTTCCGGGCCCGGCACCCATCGCGGTGGCCCGGACAGCGGCACACTGTCACCCGGCGCTAATCCGACATATGTAGCCGAGGCCACTGGCTGCTGGGCGGGCTGACGGAGCTGGGTATCTTCTCGATCGCGCTGCCCTCCGCGGTGGGCGGCGCGGACGGGACCGTGGCCGATCTGGCCGCTGCGCTGGAGCAGGTGACGGCTGCGCTGGTTCCCGGCCCGGTCATGCCCACCCTGCTGGCCGGCCTGCTGCTGGCGGGCAGCCCGGCCGGGCGGCCCGAAACACTTCGCCCCGCCTGGCCCGCCACGCTCGCCCTGCTGCGCGAAATGGCCGCCGGGCAGGCCAGCGCCGCGGTGGCTTTCTCGGCTGGGACGCTGCGCGGCAGCTGGCAGGACGACGGGACGCTGCGGGTGACCGGCGACACCGGCCTGGTGCTGGGCGCGGGCAGTTCGACGCACCTGCTGCTCGGCGCGAGCGTGCCGGACGCGGCACGGCCCTGACTGGCCAGGACGGCGCCGCCTGGTTCCTGGTCCCGGGCCATGCCTGGGCTCAGCCTGTCACCGCGGCCGCCGGTGGACTTCTCCCGCGCCCTGGCCGGGATCCGGCTGGAGGATGCGGTCATCGACGCGGAGCAGATCATCACCGGGCTGGGCACGTCCCGGGTGCGGGACCTGGCCGCGACGCTGGCCGCGGTGGAGGCGGCCGCGGTCGCCAGCTGGTGCTGCGACACCGCGGCCCAGTACGCCCGGACCCGGCACCAGTTCGGCCGGGCCATCGGCTGCTTCCAGGCCGTCAAGCACCTGTGCGCAGAGATGCTGTGCCGGGCCGAGCTTGCAAGCGCGGTGGCCTGGGACGCCGCGATCGCGGTCGGTGCGCCCGACGAGCTCCCGCTGGCCGCGGCGGTGGCCGCCGCCGTCGCGCCCGACGCGGCACTCGAGTGCGCGAAGGACTGCATCCAGATCCTCGGTGGGATCGGCTTCACCTGGGAGCACGACGCCCATCTCTACCTGCGCCGGGCGATCACATGCGGCAGCTGCTGGGCGGTTCCCCGCGCGGCGGCGCCGCGCGCCGCCGCGCTGACCGGGCCGGCGCCCGCCGGCACCTGCATGTCGAGCCCGCCGCGCGCAGGTGGAGCAGCAACGCGCCGCGATCCGCGAGCAGGTCGGGCGTATCGCGGGTCGCGGCTCGCCGGGTCGCCGCGCGGGGGGCGCTTGCCGAATCCGGATTGCCGCACCGCATTGGCCCCGCCCCTACGGCCTCGCGCCGACCCAGCACGCAATTGCTGATCGAGGAGGAACTGGCCGCGCAGGGGTGGGCCGACCCGACCTGGTCATCGGCGGCTGGGCGGGGCCGCCATCCTGCAGCACGGCACCGCCGACCAGATCGAGCGGTTCGTGTGGCCCGACGCTGCGCGGCGAGCTCGTCTGGTGCCAGCTGTTCAGCGAGCCGGAAGCCGGCTCGGACCTGGCAGGGTTGCGGACCCGGGCCGGGCGCGTCGGGGCGGTGGCGGCTGAGCGGGCAGAAAGTCTGGACATCGGTGGCGCGCTCGGCCGACTGGGCGATCTGCCTGGCCCGCACCGATCCCGACGCGGCGAAGCACCGAGGGATCAGCTATTTCCTGGTGGACATGGCCAGCCCCGGGATCGAGATCCGGCCGCTGCGCGAGATCACCGGGCGGGCCATGTTCAACGAGGTGTTCCTGGACGAGGTGGTGGTCCCCGAGGACTGCCTGCTCGGCCAGCCGGGCGACGGCTGGCGGATCGCGCGCAGCACGCTGGCCGCGGAACGCACCGCGATGGGCGGCGGGTCGGGTTCGGCGACGAGGTGGACACACTGCTCGGCCAGGTCCGCGCCGGCCGGGCCTGACGGTGACCCGGCATCACAGAGCAGGTCGGCGGGCTGGTCGCCCGCGGGCTGGCCGGGTCGCTGCTGGACCTCAGGGCCACCCTGGCAGAGCTGGACGGCGCGGAACCGGCCAGCGGCGGCGTGCGCAAGCTGATCGGCGTGGCGCACCGCCAGGCGGTCGCCGAGGCCGCGCTGACCCTGTCCGGCCCGGACGGCGCGGCCACCGACGGCCGCCGCTGACGCGGTACACGAGTTCCTGCTCACCCGGTGCCTGAGCATCGCGGGCGGGACATCCCAGATCCTGCTGTCCCTGGTCGGCGAGCGCGTGCTCGGCCTGCCCCGAGAAGAGGTGCGCTGAGTGGACTTCGACCGCACGGAATCCAGCAGGCGGTCGCGGCGGCCGCCGCCGAGGTGCTGGACCGCAGCCGCCCGGCCGAGAGAGCGTCGGTGGGGCCGGACACACGGGGGTTTGCAGCACAGTGGAAAGAACTAGCCCAGGCCGGGCTGCTGGCGCTCGCCCTGCCGGACTGGCTGGGCGGTGACGGCCTCTCGGTGCTGGACACCGCCGTCCTGCTCACCGAGCTGGGCCGCCGGGCCGAGCCGGGGCCCGCCCTGGCTACGCTGATGCTCGGCGTGCTGCCGGTCACCCGGTGGGCGGCCGCGACGTGCAGCAGACCGTGCTGGCCGGGGTAGCCGCCGGGGACACGCTGCTCACCGCCGCGGTGCGCGAGCCGTCGGATCCGATGCCGCTGGTGCCCGCCACCACCGTCACGCTGGACGGTGCGCCGGGCGCCAGGCTGGGCGCCGTGTCCGGGACCAAGGTCGGCGTGCCGTACGCCGCCGAGGCGCGCTGGGTGCTGGTACCGGCCAGCTTCGCCGCGGGCGGTGTCGGGGTGGTGCTGGTCGACCCCGCGGCGCCGGGGGTGACCGCGGTGCGGACGCCGAGCTCCGCCGGTGAGCCCGAGTACACACTGCGGCTGGACCGGGCGCCGGTGGCGCATCTGCTCAACGCCGGGCTGGACGGCCGCGACGTCGCGGACCTCGGCCAGCTCGCGCTGGCCGGCGCGTGCTGCCTGGCCGACGGGCTGCTGGCGGGTGCGCTGGACCTGACCACCAGCAATGCGTC
>CAVQPP010000156.1:0-121339 GCA_963714445.1 uncultured Actinomycetota bacterium | reverse complement strand
ATGATGCGCGGATCAGCCAGCGTCGCCCCCACGACGCCCGGCGCGCGCGAGGCGAGCTGGCTCATGGCGTTGTAGAGATGGGTGACCGCACTCGCGCCGGCGTCGAAGACCGCTAGCGCCTCCTCGGCGGTCGCATCCGAATGGCCGAGGCTGACGATGATCCCCGCCTTCGCCAGCCGTCCGACGCACTCCAGGGGGACCGAGGCGGGGGCGAGGGTCACCGACCATCACGCACCGGATAGGGCGCGGCGAGCTCGGCAAGGTCATCGTTGTCGAGCGTGATGGTCATGCGCCGCCGCCTCTCAAGACTCCGAGTCCTGAAGATACTGATCCGCGCGGACACGAAAACTCATCGGACAGCGGCGACCGAACTGGCGGAAGGATGGCTGGCCGACCGGGCGGTCGAAGCGGCGCTTGATGTCTGGCCCGGTTTGCCCGGACGGACCAATTCGGGGCCTGACCGCTGGGCGTCCGCGCCGTCCATGCCTAGCGTTGGTAGAGCACCAGAGGCGTGCTGCCCGCAGCCGGATCGCAAGAGGAGGACACATGAGCGGAAGTGTCTATCGAGTCACCGAGATCGTCGGCTCCTCGTCGGAGGGGATCGACTCCGCCGTCCGCGCCGCCCTGGCACGAGCCGCCGAAACGCTGCGCGGCCTGGACTGGTTCGAGGTCACCGAGATCCGCGGCCGGATTCAGGACGGCCGCGTTGACGAGTACCAGGTGGGATTGAAGGTCGGCTTCCGCCTGGACGAGACGTCGTAAGAAACTCACGGCCGGTAGCGCACTTCGAGCATCGTGCACCCCGGCACGGTGCGGTACGGGCCGTGCCTCATGCCCGGCGGCCGGGAGGCGAAGTCGCCGGCCCGGAACGTGCGTCCCAGGGTGAGGTCGGTCAGCTCCCCGTCGAGCAGAAGCACCTCCTCGTAGTAGTCGTGCACGATGACGCCCTCCGGCGTGGTGTCCAGACCGGGCGACCAGCGGGCCAGCCTGGTCAGCACGACCGGATCGTCCCGATCGACGCTCAGCACCCGCTCGCTGACGCCGGGTTCGCCCGAGGCACGCCAGTCGATCGCGTCGGCACCGAAGAACTCGCGTTCATCCTTCATCCTTCACAAGGTAACCGCCGAGTCGCGCGAGATCTCCGCAGCGGGGCAGTTAGTAGTCGCAGTCGTCGGCATCGTTCGCCTTGTCGTGTGCCGTGGTCGCCGGCCTCGGTGTTGCCCGCCCGGTCGCGGCGCGGGAGGCGATCAGCAGCAGGCAGAACATTGCGATCGCTGCGGTCAGGCCGCTGAGCAGCAGGACCGGGCTGACGGTTCTGCTGTCGCCGAGCCGGCCGTCTGCTGTGCCTGCAGTTGACCGGTTGTCCCTGCGGGCGAGCTCGTGGCAGACGGTGCAGCGGCGGGCGCGGCAGCTGCGGCGGAGATCGGCGACGAGCCGACGAGCCCGGCGGCGTGCGCAGGTGGTGAGGGGACGGTGGCGCTCCGCGGGCGTCCACCGCCGCGTGGGTCGGGACGTCTGACGCGGCGGGGCGGACGTGGCGGCACGGAAGGTGCAGGGGCGGATATTCCGCCGGATTACGCCGTGGGTTTCGCCCGCCTGTTCCACGACGATGACGACAGATCTCAGACCGTCCGGACGACGAATTGCGCACTGGGCCCGCGAGGCGCGGATCGCCGCGCGGCAATGGCCGCCGATTCGCTCTTAAGAGGGAAGTTCGTGATTCGACCTACTGGCTGTCAATGGCCACGAGGTCCTCCGAGTGGGCGGCCATGGGTTTCTCCGTGCTGGTGGCCATCAGAAATCCCCGTAGGTGGCCAGGTGGATCCGCGCTGGCGGCCATGAGATCTCCCCTGCGGCACACTCTCGAGTGCTTCTGTTCGCCCATCGCGCACTACCGTGGGTAACCGGATGTTCCGGCCAATCGGTCTCGTCGTGAGTAGGGTGGCCACGAAAGGGACAGGTTTGAGCGAATGGCTATCTTCCGGGCATACGCCAAGGTGTTGGAGCCTGACGACCCCTCGATGCGGATCTACGGAACAGGCTTTTCGACATGCCCGGGGCCGCCGGGGCGAGTACTTGCCGACGTGCTCCGGCAGACGGGCGGCGCCTACGAGACGACGGCCCCGGTGCCACCGCACATGCGCGCTGAGATCCGCGCGATCGCTGAACTGACCTCCGACACGGAACTGCTCAGGATCGCGGATCTCACCGAGGTACCCGTATCCCTCGAACACCTGCGCGGCATCGACCCACAGACACGCATCACGATCAGAACAGAGTTCTGCTTTGAGACGGCTGAGGAGGGCGAGTGCGCGAGCAGGGTCACGGAGCGTCGACCGCCCGTGGCCACGATCATGCCGGACGGCACCGTTGTCGCCGGGGACGCATTCCCGCACCACCGGCGAGATCGTGACGATCCAGGCTCACCGCCCAAATGATTCGGCCGGGCGAGTAGCCGCAGGTCAGAGCGATGGAGGCCCGGAGGGTCGGTCTCAGGTGAGCGGGACTACGCCCTTGCCGGCCAGGGCCTCGGCCAGACGGTGGGAATCGCCCTGGGTCTGGACGAAATGTCCACCGCGACGAAGCGCTTGGCCTGGGCGCGCAGGAACGTACGCCACGTCGGTCCGGCTCGCCGCGGTGCGGACCCAGGCCGGCGTCGCGCAAGATCTGCCACACGGTCGACGGCGCGATCCGGTGCCCGAGCCGGTTGAGCTCGCCCTGGATGCGGCGATGACCCCAGTCCGGATTGTCCTTCGCCATCGCGACGATCAGTCTCCGGACCGCTGCAGCCGTCGGTGGTCGTCCCGGGGCGCGGCGTGCGGTGTAGTCCCACTTGCGGGCGACCAGCCTGCGATGCCAGGCCAGCACTGTGGCCGGGGTAACTGGAAAGACGCTCGCCCACCGTTGTCGTGGAACCAAGATGGAGAGCGCGGAGAACCACAACCGATCCGCCCAGGTGTACCGCACTGGCGCCACACTCCGGCGTAGCACTGCGTTTTCGTGGCGCAACACGAGCAGTTCCGCGTCCTTGGATGCGTCGTGGCGCACGGCAATGGCGAGAGCGCCTGGCAGATGGCGGGCAGTCCGGTACACAATCGAGAGAATCATGCCTCGATCATGACCAACCAGTGGACACATCGCAGACCAGATAGCTAAACCGATGCGAACCTAATAAACGAGCCCCACACGTTCTACGTTCTCGAACGGCATGAAGTACCAGGTGTACGTCCCGACTGCCGTGCGATACGGGACTGGCTGCGCCTTCTTCTTCTACGTCCCGCAAGACGGCTTTGCAAACGCGCACATCAGCTTTGGGTGGTGGAACTCCTCGGGCAAACACTTCGCGGCAAGGTTCGACGAGGCCCCAACCTACGGATGGAATGTGCTCTACATGAACGGCGCCAGCGATCCGTCTTACCTCGCCGGCGGCGTCACGAAGATTCAGTTCCAAGACAACAACGGCGACACGCCGGGGTCCACAGTCATCGGGTGGGGTGCCTCGGCAGCTTACGGCATCGAAGCGATCTGCTGACGTCGCGGCCGGTCGCAGCTGCGATTATAAGGTGCCAGGGAAATGATCAGGGCGGACACGGGATGCTAAGCGTTTCAGCCGTCCCGCCGAGCAGCTCAGCTGACTTTCGTCGGTGCCTCAGGAGGCGCTGGATTGGGTGCGCGAGTTCCCTTTGCCGCCGTCTCGTGACGCTTCCGACAACGGGTCAGGCCACACGGCACCGCGCGCCTACTAATACTCCAGCTGACGTTCGAGATTTGTCACAGTGGCGTGGCCTGACTTCGCTGGTAGTGGCATCGCCGGGCGGTGTGCTGGTGTCGTCGTCGTCGCCATGTCGACCAGCGCATCCGGTGTTCGGGTGGATGCGGCTGGTTGTGCAGGACGGCTTGTGTCCGCCTCGCCGCCCGCGAGGCATCCAGCTTGGCTTTTCGGGGGCTGAAGAAACGCGCGGCCCGGTGAGCGCGGCGGTAGCGTCGAGGCGTGAGCGGTATCGACGCCCCTGCGCGGATGCGTTTGGCTGAGCTGGTCGCCGCGCTGTCGCTGGGCATCGACCTGGGGTTCGGCCAGCCGATGGAGCACGTGCTGCGGCAGTGCCTGATCGCGCTGCGGCTCGGCGACCGGATCGGGCTCGACGACCAGGACAAGCTCGCCGTGTACTACACCGCGCTGCTGGTCAGCGTGGGATGCCACTCCGACGCGCACGAGCAGGCGAAGTGGTTCGGCGATGACATCGCCCTCAAGGCCACCAAGTACCGCTACAAGCCCCGCAGCCTGTCCGGCGCGGCAGGCACGCTGCGCAGAGTCGGGTCGGGCAACCCGCCGCTGCACCGCTTCCGGGTCGGCCTGGAGTTCGCGTTGGGTGGATTCCGCGACGTCGATCAGATGGTCAGCAGTCATGCGGCGCTGGCTGGCTCCCTCGCCCGGCAGCTCGGACTCCCGGAGAACGTGCGGCAGGCGGTCGCCGCGTCGTACGAGCAGTGGGACGGCCACGGCTGGCCGGACGGGCTGCGGGGCGAGGAGGTGCCCGTGGGTTCGCGGCTGGCCCAGATCGCCGAGTACACCGAGGTCGCCCACCGGCTCGGCGGGGTCGACGCGGCTACCGCGCTGGCCAGGGAGCGCTCTGGAGGGCAGTTCGATCCGCGGTTAGCGGGTCTGCTGTGCCAGGACGCCGAGAAGATCCTCAGTGGGCTGGACACCGTCCGGACCTGGGACGCCGTGATCGCCGCGGAACCGGCGCTCGGGGTCCGGCTCACCGAGGAGCAGTTCGACGCCGCTCTGGTGGCCGTCGCGGACTTCGTCGACCTCAAGTCGCCCTACACCCTCGGCCACGCCCGGGCGGTCGCGGACCTGGTCGTCGGGGCCGCGCGCGTGCTGCACACGCCGCCGGCGGACGAGACGCAGCTGCGCCGGGCCGCCCTGGTGCACGGGCTGGGCCGGCTCGGGGTGTCGAACGCGATCTGGGACAAGCCGGGGCCGCTGGGGGCGGGCGAGTGGGAGCGGGTGCGCCTGCAGCCCTACCTGACCGAACGGATGCTATGCCAGTCCCCGACTCTCGCACCGCTCGGTGCCATCGCGGTGCAGTTCCGGGAGCGGCTGGACGGGTCGGGCTATCCGCGCGGGCTGACGGCCGCGGCGATCACGTGGCCCGCCCGGATCCTGGCGGTGGCAGACGCCTACCAGTCGATGCTCGAACCGCGGCCGCACCGGGACGCCCTGCCAGCGGACCGGGCGGCGGCCGAGCTGCACGCCGAGGTCGCCGCGGGCCGGCTGGACGCCGAAGCGGTGGCCGCCGTCCTTGCCTACGCCGGGCACCGGGTCGCCCGGCGTACACCAGGGCCGGCAGGCCTGACCGCGCGTGAGGTCGACGTGCTGCGACTGCTGGCGCGGGGCTGCTCCAGCCGCGAGATCGCGACCAGCCTGGTCATCTCGCCGAAGACCGCCCGCAACCACATCGAGCACATCTACGCCAAGACCGGCGCCTCCAACCGCGCCGCTGCCTGCCTGTTCGCCATGCAGAACGGGCTGCTGTCGCACCCCTACGGCGCCCGCACCTGACGAGCCACGCTTTTGCGCCGAAGATGGGGCAACTGCCTCATGCGCCGTCGGCGGCGGGCTGGTTAGCGTCGGAATCGACGACGGCGTCGGCGGCGCAGCCGGCGCACGAGGAATCGAGGCAGCCATGAGCCTGCGCAGCACGTTTTTCGCGATGACCTACGACCGGCAGATGGCCAAGACCGAAGCGGCCGGACTGGCCGAGATGCGCCGCCGCCTGCTGGCCGACGCGTCGGGCCGGGTGTTGGAGATCGGCGGCGGGACCGGCGCCAATCTCGCCCTGTACGGTCCGGGCGTCGAGACCCTGACGGTGACCGAACCGGAGCCCGCGATGGTCAAGCGGCTCCAGCGCCACGCCGAGGAGCGGGCGCCGCACGCCACGGTGCTGCGCGCGCCCGCCGAGGACCTCCCCTTCGACGACGACAGTTTCGACGACGTCGTCTCCACGCTGGTGCTGTGCGGGGTCAGCGACCAGCAGCGCACGCTACGGCAGCTGGCGCGCGTCCTGCGGCCGGGCGGCCGGCTGCTGTTCCTGGAGCACGTCCGCTCCGACGACGCGAAGGTTGCGCGTCGGCAGGACCGCATCAACTGGTTCAACCGGCTGGCGGTCTGCTGCGACTGCAACCGGCCCACCCTCGAGTCCATCCGGGCCGCCGGGTTCGAGGTCAGCCGGGTCCAGCATGCGGAGTTCCCGAAGGCGCCGTCGTTCGTGCGCCCGCTGATCATCGGCACCGCCCGCGTCCCCAGTACCGCCTCCCGCGAGGCGGCCGCCGCAGACTCCACCACGCAGGCGTAGAGCTGGCGCCCGGCGCGGGACCGCCCTCGCGCGCAAGGAGTTCTCCGGCATGCGAGGCACTGAGGGCTGCGGCGTCCTTTGTCGGTGTCCGCGCGAATCCGTTCGCCGACGCGCACGACCACGCGGGCCGAGGTGGGTTCGACGGTGATGGGGTGGTCGGGTCGGGATCTTCGGCTCTCGGGTCATGCAGGCACACCGGCTGCGGCCGGGAACTTCCTGGAAGAATGCGGCTTTCACCCCTCTGGTTCCGCACGGCCGGTAGTGCCAGGCCGGCGGGTGAGCGCTGAGTGCCAATGGTCCGCCGCACCTGCGTCGTAGGTGCGGCGGACCGTTCCTGCTACATCGGCAGCAGCTCGAAGATTTCCACCGCGCACTTCCCGTCGCTGTTGGACAGGAACGGCAGGCCGTCGGTGAGCGCCCTCGCCGCGGCGAGATCGTCGGCCTCGACGATCGTGTAGCCGATCAGGTCGCCGGCTGTTCCTTCAGTGCCGTCATCGCGAACGCACGCGCTCGCCCCGAACGGGCTGCCTCCGTCGACGAGCGCCGCGCCGACCCTTTCCATCCAGGCGCCGAACGCGGCCATCCGCTCGGCGCCCTGCTTCGGCGTGACGTCGGACATCGCAGTGGCCGGACCACGGTAGAGGTAGATGAACTTCGCCATGTAGATCGCCCTTTCGAGAACCGGCGTGCCCATGCAGGCCTTCACCTTATGGACGAACGGCACCGGCGCGGACGGACAGATCTGTGGCCCTGACCGGCGATGAGTTAACGCAGCTCCTCTGGCGGTCGCCCGCATATCGCTGCATTACTGAGCATGGTGCAGTCAGCGCGCGAGCCGACCCACTATTGCAACCTGGTGTGGTGGGCAGACCGCCACGCAGTCCAGAGGTCCTCGACGATCCGCCCTTGGGGATACCTCCCGCAGAAAATCGTCAGCCCCAGGCGGCCTCGCGCCCGGATCGCGCGCGTCGCTCCGGGCCACGTCATTGAGCCAGGCGGAGAAGTGTGACGACATCTGGCGAGTCTGCGCAACGCGCCAACTGAATCGACCGGATCTGACGCCGATAGTGGCGAGCGCACCTCGTGGTCGCTGGGCGCCGCCGGCCTTGGACGCAACCGCCTGGTCTAGGTGTCGTCCAACCTCGCTCGGAGAACTCGGTCCAGGGGCTGATGCGCCAACGCGAGGCCTTGTGCGGTGGCTTGAGCCGTCTGGCCGGGCGAGCGTGACAGTGGCGCCGGTGCGGGTAGCGGCGCCACTGCTGTGTGCTCAGTTCCAGCGGCTGATCTCGCCTTGGGGGTAGGGACGGAAGCCAACGCCCTCTGCGCCGTATTTCAGGCTGGTGAGGTAGGCACCCCAGTTGGTGCTGCAGCCGCTCATGAACTCGCTGGCCGCTGGCCAGTCGGCGTGGGTGAACAGCAGTGTCGTTCCGCCGTCGCTGGAGGGATGCAGCGCGAACGTGATCAGGGTATTGATCCAAGCGTCGGGGCCTTCGACGACACGCCAGACGACTTCGTCCGGGGTGTCGGACTGCGTCTGCATGACGGCGGCGGGTGTGTCGGCGTCACCGAAGTAGACGCCGAACCGGCTGCCGACGGTGCTGTCGCCCTCGATCGGTCGGCCGGTCCACCAGCGGGCAATGCCGTCGGTGGTGGCGATCAGGTCGTGGACGGCTTCGCGTGGGGCGTCGATGCTGATGCGGTGCAGGATGTCGGGCATTGCGGTGTCCCTTTCGGTCATGCGGCGACGAGAGTGTCGGCCGCGTCGGTGTCGGCGCTGGTGCGCGATGTGCGTGGGGTGACGGCAGCCGAGCTCAGCGCGGCGAGCGTGGCGAAGACGACGCAGGACCACAGGGCGGCCCGGAACCCGGCGGTCACTGAGGTCGGGTTGTTGAGGTTGCCGTGGACGGAGAAGACGGCGCTGGCGATCGCGATGGCGAAGACGGCGCCGAAGCGTTGAGCCATGTAGTTGACCCCGGAGGCTTTGCCCATCTCTGTCTCGGCGACGGAGTTGAGGACGGCGGTGGGCACCGTGGGCAGTGCCATCGAGACGCCGACGCCGGCCACGAGCAGCGCGATGACCAGTTCGATCCAGCTGGTGTGCAGTGACCCGCGTGCGGCGACCCAGGCGAAACCGAGTGCCTGCAGCGCAAGACCGGTGACCATGATCGGGCGCCGCCCGATCCTGTCCGAGAGCGCGCCGGCCAACGGTGAGACGAGCATCGGTGTGCCGAAGAACGGCAGCAGCCGGAGACCGGTCGAGATCGGCGAGTAGCCGCGGGCGAACTGGAACTCCTGGGTGATCAGGAATGCGGCGGCGAAAGTGGCCCCCGACATGAAGAACATCGTCACGTTCCCCACGGCGAACGCCCGCCCACCAAACAGCCGCATCGGCAGCATCGGCGCGCGAACCCGTCGCTCCCACCCGACGAAAGCCGCCAGCAGCACGCAGCCGGACATCAGGGTGCTCACGATCTGCGGGCTCGACCAACCGATGTCGCCGGCCCGCACCAGCGCCCAAATCAGGCTGATGACGCCCGCGGTGACGAGGGTGACGCCGGGCAGGTCGAGTCGCTCAGGGGCGCCGTGGCTTTCGGGCAGTAGGCGCATGGCGAGCGCGGTGGCCAGAAGTCCGATCGGGACGTTAAGCCAGAAGATCCAGTGCCAGTCGAGTCCCTCGGTGACTAGACCGCCGATGACAGGACCGGACGCGACGGCCAGCCCGGCGAGTCCGCCATAGATTCCCACGATGAACCCGCGCCGCTGCGGTGGGTAAGCCGTCGTGAGGATGGTGAGGCTCAGCGGTAGCACCGCCGCCGCTGCGAGCCCCTGGACGGTGCGCGCCACGGTCAGCTCAGCGGTGTTGGGCGCGAGTGCGCACGCGGCCGAGGAGAGCGTGAACAGAGTCAAGCCCAGGTTGAAGACCCGCCGCCGTCCGAACCGATCACCGAGCGCTGCGGCGGTGAGGATCCCGGCAGCGAATGCGATGCCGTAGGAGTTCACGGTCCACTGCAGCGAGGCGAGGTTGGCGTGCAGGTCGCGCTGCATCCGGGGCAGCGCGGTGAACAACGCGCCCGTGTCGAGGATGACCATGAAGTACGCGGTCGAGGTCAGGACCAGCACCCAACGCAACGAGGTGGCGAGTGCGGTGGGCGGGGAATGCCTCTTCGTCATCGGTCCTCCAACGGGTGGCCGCCGCTGTGGGCGGATCTGCCAGAGTGACGAACAGCCCTGCCCGGCACGGACAGCCGCGGACAACATTCTTCCGGCGAAGATTCCTTCGGCCGCAGTTGTCCGTCGGAGCCGATGCCGTTCGTCAGATACTCGAACCGGTACCGATCAGTGACTGGAGGGTTTATGCAATACGCACTGCTTGCCTACGGCAGCCAGCGGACCCACGCCGGCCCGGTGGAGGGCGTGGTTGCCGACGTGCTCGCCAGGCCGTACGTCACCGGGTGGGCTCGTCTGCACGCGGACGGGTCGGCCACGACCGTGCGAACCGGTGAGGGGCGGACCCTGCTCACCGACGGGCCGTTCATCGAGACCAAGGAATTCCTCGCCGGCGTCATCGTGGTGGAGGCCGACAACCTCGACGCCGCGCTCGCTATCGCACAGGAACTGCAGGAATCCCGGACCAGCGGTGCCATCGAGGTGCGGCCCATCCTCGAAGCGTTGTTCCATGGCGCTTGACGGCGTCTTTCGCGAGCACTGGGCCCGGGTCCTGGCCACCCTCGTCGGGATCCTCGGCGACATCGAGCTGGCCGAGGATGCGGCTCAGGAGGCGTTCGCGATCGCTGCCGAACGCTGGCCGCGTGACGGCGAGCCGGACAATCCCGTCGGCTGGCTGATCTCGACCGCGCGAAACCGGGCGATCGACCACATTCGCCGACAACGCGTGTTAGCCGAGAAGACGAAGCTGCTCGAGCGCGAGTTCACCGTGGAATCGGAGGCAACCGTGCACGAGTCAGCCACCTTCCGCGACGAGCGGCTGGAACTGATCTTCACCTGCTGCCACCCCGCGCTCGCGCTGGAGGCACAGGTGGCGCTGACGTTGCGCGCACTCGGCGGCCTGTCGACCGAGGAGATCGCGCTCGCGTTCCTGGTGCCGACCGAGACGATGAGCAAGCGGCTGACCCGGGCGAAACACAAGATCCGCGACGCGCGCATCCCGTTCGCCGTGCCGCCCGACCATCAACTACCCGACCGGCTGGCGGCGGTCCTCGGCGTGGTCTACCTCGTGTTCAACGAAGGCTGGGGCGGCGGCCGCGTGGACCTCGCGACCGAAGCGATCCAACTCGGCCGAGCACTCGCCGAACTCATGCCAGACGAGGGCGAGGTCCTCGCACTGCTCGCCCTCATGCTGCTGCACGACGCCCGACGAGACGCCCGAATGCGCGACGGGGAGATCGTCCTGCTCGACGACCAGGACCGCGCGCTGTGGGACGAGCAGCAGATCAGCGCTGGCCGGCAGCTCCTCCAGCAGGCGATCGGGCGTGGCGAGACGGGCCCGTACGCTGTGCAGGCCGCGATCGCCGACCTGCACCTGCAGCAGCCTCGGGACTGGCAGCAGATCGCCGCGCTCTACAACACCCTCAGCCTCCAGACCGGGTCGCCCGTCGTCGAACTCAACCGGGCCATCGCCGTCGCCGAACTCGACGGGCCCGAGGCCGGCCTTGCAATACTCGACGGCCTCGACCTCGACCATTACCGCTACTTCCACTCCGCCCGGGCCGACCTTCTGCACCGCGCAGGCCGAGATGGCGAGGCCCGCCACGCCTACCAGCGCGCACTCGAGCTCGCCCAGACCGACGCCGAACGGCGATCCCTGAACGAGCAACTCGCCAAACTCCCACACTCGGGCTGAGCAACCGGAACAAGACGCCCTCGGACGCATCAGGCCTGACGCTCAACGCACCGTCCACAACGCCAACGCTTGGATAGCCGCGTCCTCCGACCAGGCCCAACACGAGCAGTTCGCCGTGCACGCGTCTATAGCCCCACTGGGGATTTTCGCGCACCAGCCGCAGCACCAGGATGCGGATTGATCGCGCGGTGCGCGGCCGTCCCGGACGTTTGGGCCGGGAGCGCTCGGCGTGGCGGCGCGCGACCAGATCGCGGTGCCAGCGCAGTACGGTGTGCGGCCTGACGATCAGGTGCAGGCTGGTGAGTACGCGCCTGGGCAGCCGGTGCAGCAACGCCGCGAGCAGGGCTCGATCGCTCGGGGTGAACCGCACCCGGTCCGGACCGAGCTGCCGCTGCAGCACCGCGAGCTGGTGGCGCAAGGCGAGTATTTCGGCGTCCTTGTCCCGATCGCTCATCGGCAGCAGCCGCAGCAGGGCGAACGCGTTCGTCACTCCGAGATAAGCCAGTCGCAGCAGCACGACCGATCACCCTGGCACGGCACTGGCGAGCCATCAGGACGTTCCGCAGTCCGCCACCCCGCGCAACACCGGCCCGACTTCCGGCAAGGGCTATGACCAGCGCGGACGAGGTAATCGGCGAGCGCAACGTTCCGCAGCGTGCACGAACTGACCGACGCGATCCGCCGCTCCATCGACGCCTATAACGACCGTGCCCAGCCGTTCGTGTGGACCAAGACCGCCGACCAGAGCCTCGCCCACGCGAAACCCAATCGTCTACAGACTTAATTCACGGATTTCCGTCCGACGACGGTGAAGCAGACGACTCCCGAGCACAGCCAACCCGCGCGCTCGCCCTCGTCCAGCTCTGCCCAGAACTGGTCGACGGCTTCGCTGGTCGTCTGTCCCGTTTCGGCCATGTGTTGCAGCCTGTTGCCGAAGACTCGCCGCATGAACGTGACGCTGTTCTGAATGACGGTCGTCACGCAGCGGACCTGTTCGAGCCCGGCTTCGGCGAAGTATCGGTGCATCCGCCGCCCGACCCAGCCGTTCGCCAGATCGTCGGTCGCGCCCAGGGTGATCGCGCTGGTCAGCTCCTTGTTGGAGCCGTTGACGAAGATCGTCCCGCCGTCGATGTCGGATGCCACGACCAGCCCGCCGGGCTTGGTGACCCGGACCATCTCGCGGATGGCCGCCACCGGATCGGCCACGTGAATGAGCATGCGCTCGGTGCGAGTCCGGTCGAACGAGGCGTCGGCGAATTTCAGGGCCAGCGCGTCGCCCTCCACGAATTCGATCGATCCCGGCGCGTTCGCGGCTCTCCGGCGTGCCTCGCCGACCATGTCCGCGCTCTGATCGAGACCGACGACTCTCCCGCTCGGCCCGATCAGTTCGGCGATCTGCCGCGCATCGTCGCCCGTGCCCGAGCCGACGTCGAGCACGCTCATGCCGGGACCGGCGGCGAGCAGATCCATGATGATCTGCTTCACTCGCAGCTCGTCGCTGATCTCGGTTCGGGCGTCGAGGAACTCGATGTAGCGGTCCGGCCGGCCCACGATCGTCTCGAATGTATTGAATTCGCCGTCTTCGGCCTTTTATACCTCCATCTGGGCTGCGATGTTAGCCGTGGTGTAGCGACCGCGCCCGGTAGCGGTCCGCTCAGCGGAACCGTGTCGGTGCAGGAGCCGGCCATCGAGCGCGGGTCGGGTCCTCGCGTGGCTGGCCAAGCACCCGCGCGTCGCCCTCACTTCACCACTTCACCCCGACCTCGGAATCGTGGCTGAACATGGTGGAGATCTTCTTCGGGATCGTCGCCCGCCGACGACGCCTGCTCGACAATCTTGCGCAGCGCAGGGCGGCGCAGCGCCGTGCCGCTCTGCGCTGATGGTGCTGCTCACCCCTGCCTTCCGGGCCGGCCAACTCTGCTGAACCTCGGTACGGACCGCTATCCCAGACGCGCCACCGGTCGGTACCCTTGGCGCAACGGGGCCATGGAGGCTATGGGGATGACGATTCTGATCCGTACTTGGGAGGTGCCCGCCGCCCAGCGGCTCGACGCCTGGCGGAGCGTCGTCTGTGACACGCTCGGACCGCTCGACATGCGGGCCGAATCCGACGCGCCGCTGGACGGCGAGATCGCGGCCGGGCGGCTCGGCCAGGTGACCGTCGGCCGAGTGCAGACCTCCACGCCGCACAGCGTGCACCGCACGCCCGGCCTCATCCGCCGCGACAGCCCCGAGCTGTACCGCGTGGTGCTGGCGATGTCGGGCAACCCGGTGCTCAGCCAGAACGACCGGACCACCCGGCTCGCCCCGGGCGAGTTCGCCATCTACGACTTCACCCGCCCCTACGACCTGGCCTACGACGCGGCGGTCCAGCTCGCGGTGTTCAGCCTCCCGCACGCGCTGCTCTCCCTTCCTCCGGATCATGTCAGCAGGCTGACGGCGGTCACCATCGCCTCGGACACCGGCGCGGGCGCGCTCGCCGCGCCGCTGCTCAGCCGCGTGGCCACCGATCTGGCGACCTATCAGCCCGCCAGCGCCGCCCGGTTGTCCACCGTCGTGATGGACCTGGTGACCACTGCGGTCGCCGAACACGCCGATCAGGTCGCGTCGTTGTCCGCAGAGTCCCAGGACCGCACCGCGCTGCTGCGTATTCACGCGTTCATCGAGCAGCACCTCGGTGAGATGGATCTCGACCCGGGGCTGGTCGCCGCCGCGCACCACATCTCCCTGCGCCAACTGCACCGGCTGTTCGAGACGCAGAACACGACCGTCGCCGCGTGGATCCGGCAACGCCGGTTGGAACGCTGCCGAAAGGATCTCGCCGACCCCGCCCTCCACTCCGTGGCCGTCGGCGCGGTCGGGGCCAGGTGGGGCCTGGCCGAAGCGGCCCACTTCAGCAGGCTGTTCCGGGCCGCCTACGGCCTGGCGCCCACCGAGTTCCGCCGCACCAGCCTGCTCTCGCGCTCCTGAGGCGACGCGGGGGCCCGCCCGCAGCGCGGAAGGCGGTGCGGGCGGTTGGGGTCCGGCACGGAACGACAAACGGCCGGCGCGCAGATTCAAGACCCCCGGGCGCGGATTGAACAGACTGAAGGTGTTCGGACGACAAGGTCCGGACCGCCTCGGAAAGGAATACCCGGATGGCCACGAAACTGTTCGTCAACCTGCCGGTCAAGGACCTCGGCCGGTCAAAGGCCTTCTTCACCGGCCTCGATCTGCCCTTCTTCGGCGCGACCGACGACATGGCGTCGGTGATCATCAGCGAGCACACGCAGGTCATGCTGCTTGCCGAGCCGACCTTCGCCGGCTACGCGCGCAACGCCGTCGCCGATCCGGCCGCGACGACCCAGGCGATCCTGGTGCTCGGCCTGGAGACCCCGGCCCAGGTCGACGAGCTGGTCGACAAGGCTCTCGCGGCGGGCGCCGCCGCCATCGGGGAACCGCGCAAGGACGATTACCGCTACACGCGCGGCTTCGCCGATCTCGACGGACACCACTGGGAGGTGCTGTGCCTCGTGCAGCCCGAGGGGTGAACTCGGCCGACGGCACCAGCATCGCCTACGACCTGACCGGGTCGGGTCCGGCGGTGATCCTGGTGGCCGGCGCGTTCACCGACCGGACGCACCCGACGCTGAGCGGCGTGGCCAAGGGACTCTCTCCATGGTTCGCAGTGGTCAACTACGACCGCCGCGGCCGCGGGGAGAGCGGGGACAACCGGCCCTACGCCGTCGAGCGGGAGATCGAGGACCTGGCTGCCCTCATCGACGCGGCCGGCGGGTCGGCCATGGTCTTCGGCGGCTCCTCCGGCGCCGCGCTGGCGCTGGAGGCGGCGGCGCACGGACTGGCGATCTCGAAGCTGGCTCTGTGGGAACCGCCGTACCACGTCGACGACAGCGCCCCGCAGCTGCCCGACGACTTCGCCGCGCAGCTCGACGCTCTCGTGCGCGACGGCCGACCCGGCGACGCGGTCGAGCTGTTCATGGTCCGGGCAGCCGAGCTTCCGGCCGCCGCAGTGGCCGCGATGCGTGCCGACCCCGGCTGGGCGGCTGCCGAAGCAGTCGCCCACACGCTGGCCTACGAGGCCGCCGTGATGGGGCCTGGCAACGCATTCTTCGCCGAGCGGTACGCCGCGATCACCCAACCCACGCTACTGCTGAGCGGCGGCAGCAGTCCGAGCTGGATGGCGAACGCCGGAAAGGCGGTCGCCGCGGCCATCCCCCAGACGGCGCACCGCATCCTGGACGGTCAGACACACAACGTGGACGCAGACGTCCTCACGGCAGAACTGCTGGAGTTCTTCACCGCAGGCTAGGCAGGCAAGGCAAGCAAGCCCGTTGGCCAGGGACGCGGCATCTCGCTGCTGCCGCGTCTCAGCCTCCTCCTCCTTCGAGGGCGTCGATCAGCGCCGAGGAGGACGCGATCGCGCCGAATACGCCCCCTTGCATGGTGACCATGCGCAACGCGGCTTCGTGGTTCGCG
The DNA here is from genome assembly GCA_963714445.1 of uncultured Actinomycetota bacterium. Taxonomy (GTDB): domain Bacteria; phylum Actinomycetota; class Actinomycetes; order Streptomycetales; family Catenulisporaceae; genus Actinocrinis. The sequence goes on along the minus strand of CAVQPP010000156.1, from coordinate 105,643 downwards.
GGGTCGGTCGCTCCCGTGCAGTCGGTCAGCAGCAGGCATTCGTAGCCGCGGTCGTTCGCCTCGCGCATCGTGGTGTGCACGCACACGTCGGTGGTGATCCCGGTCAGGATCAGATGGCTGATTCCCTGGGTGCGCAACAGCAGGTCCAGATCGGTCGCGTAGAACGCGCCCTTGCCCGGCTTGTCGATGATCAGCTCGCCGTCGAGCGGGGCCGCTTCCGGCACGATCTGCCAGCCGGGCTCGCCGCGCACCAGAATCCGGCCGCACGGACCTGGATCGCCGATGCCCGCGCCGATGCGCCGGGAGCGCCACAGCTTGTTCGGCGGACAGTCCGCGAGATCGGGACGGTGTCCCTCGCGGGTGTGCACGATCGTCAGGCCGGCGGCCCGCGCGGCGGCGAGCACCTTGGCGGTCGGGACGAGCGGGGCACGGGTGAGGGCGAGGTCGTAGCCCATCGCGTCGACGTAACCGCCTGGTCCGCAGAAGTCGGTCTGCCAGTCGATGCACAGCAGCGCGGTACGGGCGGCGTGCAGCGCGCCGTCGTAAGGCCACTGATATGGCAGGGCGTCCACGAGGCCGAACCGCGCGTCCGCCGGATCAGTATGTGTGCTGATGCTCATCGTGTCCGCCCTCTCACCGGGTGCGGGATGTTCGTGGGATTCGGGTGTGCGTCAGCGCGTCGGCGCGTCAGTCCAGCGTCGCCATCCGGGCGATGGCACGCAGCGCGCGCTCCTCGGCGACCTGCTTGGACTTGGCCAGGTGCGCGCGGAAGATCCGTTCGGCCTGCGCTGGATCGTCGGCCATCACCGCGCCGAGCAGTTGCAGGTGCTCCGCGATGGTCAGCTCGATCCGGTCGTCGGTCAGGAAGTCGTGGATACGCACGACCCTGATGCGCGCGTTGACCGAGCGCAGCAGATCGACCATGATCTCGTTGCCCGCGGAACCGGCCAACCGGGTGTGGAAGTCCTCGTCGAGGCTCACGAAACCCGCGTCGGCCGAGGGCTGGTCGCGGCGCAACGCCTCCCAGTCCTCGCGCAGGTGATTCAGCGCGGCCCGGTCGTGCCGGGTGCCGGCCTCCGCCGGGCGCCACAGCGCGCCGATTTCGAGCGCGCGGCGCGCCTCGTAGAGGCTGGCGATGTCGTTCGGGTCCGGCACCGCGGGGCGGTACCCGCCGTCCCGGTGCCGGCTGATCAGCCCCTCGCCGTGCAGCCGGATCAGGGCGTGGCGCACCGGCGTCCGCGAAACGCCGACCAGCGCGGCGAGCCGTTCCTCGGCCAGGCGGCGGGTGAGCGGGAACGAGCCGGCCAGCAGCCGATCGCGCAACTGCCGGTAGGCGGTCTCGCTCGGCGAGTCCGTCGCCGCGACGGTATCCTGCGCTGTATCCACTGCGGAATCCATGCGGCCATCGTGCGCAATCGTGGTGACACGCTCGTTCCCCGCGCGTTACAGCGCGATCAACCACGCCGCGAGTGCCGGCACCGTCGGCCACCGTTCCTCGGTCGCTCTTATGCTTTCGGCCATGCCGCCGAAGCACATCGTGCTGATCCACGGCGCCGCCACGACGGCCGGAATCTGGCAGGGTGTCAGCCGATCGCTGGCCGCGCTCTACCCGGACTTGCCGGTCGTCGCGCCGCAGCGTGCGTACAGCGGCGACCTCGCGACCGAGGTGAAAGCGCTCGCCGAGGTCTGCGCGGACGCGGTCGTGGTCGGCGTGAGCGGCGGCGCCACGCTCGGGCTCGCACTGCTGGCCGCAGGGGTACCGACGGCCGGCGCGATCCTGCACGAACCAGCCGTCGGGAGCCTGGTGCCGGGCCTGCTCGCCCCGATGGCGGCGGCGTACGCGTCGGGCGGGGTGCCCGCCTTCGGCGCAGCGCTCTACGGTCCGGCGTGGACGACGGCGATGGCCCCGGACGACCCGGACGCGGTGCGCCGCGACCTGGCCATGTTCCGCGCCTTCGAGCCGTCTGCCTTGTCGGCGCCGCCGAGCGGGGCGATGACGACGGTCGGTGCGCGGTCGCCCGCGGTGCGGCACGAGGCGGCGCGCGCGCTTCAGTCCCACAGCGGCCTGCCGTATGAGGTCATCGAGGGCTGCGGTCATGCCGTCCACCTGGAGCGTCCCGAGGCGCTGGCGGTGCTGGCCGGACGGCTGGCCGACGGCTGATCCAGCAGCTGACACTGATCACGCCGGCTCCGCGGCGAGGCTGTGTTCATTAAGAGCGTGTTCGTCCGGATCCGGCACACGCGGCGGTGCCCCGCGCAGCGCGAACAGCAGCGCACACCACTCCCGCGAGCAGGTAGCCGAGCGCCACTTCGCCGTCGATGTTCCAGCCGACCTTGGCGCCGTGGATCAGCCCGACGAAGGAGAGCACGGCGCCGGCCGCGCAGTAGATCGCGGCCTTGACGAACTGACGGTCGATCAGGAACGCGACGATCGCGCCGAGGATCAGCCCGGCCAGCACTGCTCCGTCGCCGAGCAGCATCAGGCCCTTGTAGATCACTCCGGCGCTGACCAGGGCGCTCTCCGGCACGGTCCCCGGACTCGTCGCGGTCGGCGGGATCAGCGTGGCGTGGCTGCCGAAGTCGACGTTCTGGTATCCGACCGCGGACAGCACATTGGCCATCTGCCCCTGCGCCCAGGACGCCACGTTCGGGATGATCGCGATCATCACCGCGGCGGCGTGCGCGCGTGGTACCGCCTGGAAGGCTTGGGCGCCGATCAGCAGACCGATGTACAGCAGGATCGGCACGATCGCCGGTATCGGCAGCAGGGCGCCGAGCAGTCCGAACATGCCACAGAAACAGAGTATTGCGATGACGATGCCGGTGGCCATCGAGTACGTGGTGCGACCGCCTGCGGCCTTCCACCCGGGGTGCCCGATGTACACGGCGGGCGGGAAGGGCGAACCGAGGGCCGCGCCGACGATCGCCCCCGTGCCGTCCGCGAGCAGCACCGACCGCAGGTTGTAGGAGTCGCCCGCGACGGAGGCGCTCTCCACGTTCGTCATCCCCTCGGTGAAGTTGTAGATGCCGAGCGGGATGGCGGTCGACAGCAGTGGCCCGATGTGGCTCAGGCCGGTGAACAGCAGGTGGAACTGGAAGGTGGGCAGCGCGACGGCGACGTCCTTGGCCGCCGCGGAGACGTCGGGCACTGACATGAAGCCGCCGATCCAGCCGATCGCGGTGCCGACCAGCAGCGCGGCGAGCCCGACCGGGATGTTCCCGGGCAGCCGCAGATTGGTGAAGAAGCCGATCAGGATGATCGTCATGACCGGCAGCGCGATCCACGCCGCCTCCCACATCTGCCCGGCCGGGCGCATCGAGATGAAGGCCACCGAGATGCCGGCGAGGGTGCCGAGCAGCGCGGCGCGCGGCGTCCAGCGGCGTACGTACGGTCCGACGAACGCCCCGACGAGCACGATGAGTCCGATGATGAACGCCCAGGCCAGCCCGGCCTCCCAGGCGCGTATCGCGTCCTTGGTGGCCAGGTAGGTCGGCAGCATGATGACGAAGGTGACGATGAACATGTGCGGCACCGAGGGGCCGTACGGCATCGCCGCCACGTCGGTGCGCCCCTCCCGGCGCGCCAGCCTGCGCGCGAGGTAGGTGTAGTAGACGTTTCCGACCAGCAGCTCGACGCCGAGCGCGGGCAGGATCGTGTGGTAGACGGCGTGCGCCGAGACGCCCACGACGCCGATCACCAGTCCGGTGAGTACCAGGACATTGACGAGGACGTTGAAGCTGAGGCCGAAGAAGGCGTTGGTCTCGCCGGGTGCCCACCAGGAGAGCGCGAGCGGCGGCGTGGATTGTGCGGTCGATTCCGGAACGGGGGTCACTGTGGACATCGCAGACTCCGTGGATGGTGGAGTGGAAGCCGTACGTGGAAACGTGCATGAAGCCGGAACGCCTCAACTGGGGATTACGCCGTCACACTGCGCAGCGCGATGAGGTAGTCGGCCGAGGATGCGGTCCACCCGAAGATGCCGCCCTGAGCGGCGATCATCGCGAGGCCGACGCGGTGGAAGTCGGGGAAGTACGAGCCGACGCAGTCGGACAGGACCAGGCAGTCGAAGCCGCGGTCATTCGCCTCGCGTACCGTCGTGTGCACGCAGACCTCGGTGGTCACGCCGGTGACGATCAGCTGACTGATGCCCTTCTCGGCCAGCATGGCGCCGAGATCCGTGCCGTAGAACGCGCCCTTGCCCGGCTTGTCGACCACCGGTTCGCCGGACAGCGGGGCCAGTTCGTCGATGATGTCGTGCCCGTACTCACCGCGGATCAGGATGCGACCATTCGGCCCCGGATCGCCGATGCGCGCGGAGGGCGCGCCCCGGTTCAGTTTGCTCGGCGGGCAGTCGGACAGGTCGGGCAGATGGCCCTCACGGGTGTGGATGACCGGGAGACCCGCAGCGCGCGTCGCCTCCAGCACGCGACGCAGTGGCGCGATCGTGCGCCGCAGCATGCTGACGTCGTTGCCGAGGGTCTCGCCGAAGCCGCCGGGTTCGAGGAAGTCGCGCTGCATGTCGATCACCACGAGGGCGGCCGACACCGGATCGAGCGGGAAAGGCGTCGGTGCGGCCGACACCGCAGGGACGGACGTGGAAGCGGAAACGGGAGTGGAAGTGGAAACGGGAGAAAGCGGGGCGTGCGCACTGGGCATGGGCACTCACCTACGAAGGAGTCACAGCGCAAGGGATCTGACGCGGGCTGTGCGAGTGGTGCGGCCTTGCTATAGCGACGAATGTCCGCGCACCGCTTTGCCGCCGCGAGTCGCGCCCGTGAACAGCTGATTACTGATGGATCCAAGGCGGTATCCAGCCTTGGATCCAGTCCGGTTCACTACGTTTCAGTTCACAGCGTTCGGAATCGGCCGGCGTGGACTCTCAGCGCGCGAGGTGCGCGAGGTACTCGCGCCAGCCGCCGTACTGCGTCACGTCTTGCGCTGCGGTCGAAACCGGTCCGTGCGCGAGGAAACCCAGGACGTCTTCGCCGCTCGCGAGTGCGACGCGACCGAACCCGAGCGGCGCGGGGACGGTGTCCAACAGCGTGCCGACCGCGCGGTGATCGAGTTGCCAGACCTCGACCGCGATCCCGGTGGCCGGTCCGTCGCCGGTGCGCACGAACCCGGGTCGGGCGACCGCGCCGCCTGCCAGGCGGTGGAGCGATGCGGCCGGTAGCCGTAGGAATCGGGATGGAAGACCGGCTCGGCCCTCTCCTCGATCACCCGCGCCACCACCGTCAGGAGTATGGACGCTCCGGCTACGCGCACAGTTCTGCCACCAGTTCCGACAGTTCCTTGCGGTCTGCGCGGCCGAGCTTGTCGAGGAGGCTGGCCACGTGCTTCTCCACGGTACGTCGGGAGATGAACAGCAGCTTGGCGATCTCCGGGTTGCCCCGGCGCTCGCCGAGCAGGAGAAGCACCTCGAACTCGCGGGCGGTGACGCCCCGGCTGGCCAGTTGCGGGGGAACGGCGTCGGCGCCCGTGCGTCGTTGCATCACCCGTACGCCCACTCGGCGCAGCAGGGCACGGCAGGCCCCTGCGATGGCGGCGACGTCTGCGCCGTGGAAGTGTTGTTCGGCGGCTCTGAGCCAGTCCACCGGCTCACCCCAGCCGTCGTCCAGTGCCGCCTCGCCGACCAGGCGCAGCAGCAGGTGGCGGGCCATCGGGAAGGGGGCGGCAGCGGTCTGCGAGTCGGCCATCAGCTCGGCGGCCCGCTGCGGACGGCCGGACCGGCCCAGCAGCACCGCCTCCGCGGCGAGCACGAACTGCACGTTCCAGCGCAGCTGGGAGGCGTGCGCCTGTTTTGTCGCCGTGAGGTGTTCCTCGCCCTCGCGGCCGGCCAGGATCTCCAGCAGCACGCCGAGACCGTAGCGGCCCGACTGGTAGTAGATGGTCGGATGGGTACGTTCCCATTCGCGCACCCGGGCCATCTCCGCCTCCGCGCCGGGGCGGTCCTCGCCGAGCAGCGCGCACACCGCCCGGTGGCCGAAGACGAGCGGGGCGTGGAAGGACTGCTCCCCGCCGCGGTCGCGGAACTCGGCCAGCAGCCCTCGCATCGCCTCGCGCCGCCCCTGGTGCGCCTGGGCGGCGATCTTGATCACCAGGCCGTACTGCGACTCCCCCTCCTGGTGCATCCGGGTGGCGGACTCGAGCAGCCGGTCGGCGAGTTCCTCGGCCTGGTCGAACTCGCAGTACAGCACGTGCTGCATGGCGATGCTCGCGTCAGCCTGGGCGCAGGCGGTCAGTGCGCCGAGTTCGAGGGCGGCCTTGCGGGCGAGCAGGATCTGCTGGTTCCGGCCGGTGCGCATGAGGTCGTTGGTGGCCAGCCGGATCTGCGCGCGCAGCCGCCAGATCAGCAGGCCGTGCTCTTCAGCGGTGGCGAGCATCTGCCGCAGGTGCACGTCGGCGGCGTCGAAACCCTCGCTGCGGGCGAGCAGGGCGAGCAGCTGACGGCCCTGGCAGGCGATGTCGGGCAGCGGGATCTGTTCGGCCAGGCGCACCGCGCGGGTGGCGAGTTCCTCGGCCCGGGCCGCGCGGTCCTGGCTGCGGCTGTCGGCGAGGGTGAGCACGTGTGCCTCGACGATGTCGAGCGGGGCGGTGTGGGCCGGATCCGCGCCGTCGGCGAGCAGGGCGCGGGCCCGGGCGACCTGCTCGCCGGCCAGGTCCCAGTGCCCGCCGACGACGCACACCCAGGCCAGCCGGGTGAGCAACTCGGCGCGCTGGCTGGGCGAGAGCAGCACGGAGCCTTCGAGGTCGGCGCCGCGGCGCAGGGCGTGCTCGACGTCGCCGGCCTCGGCGATGGCGTAGAACAGCGAGGCGGAGACCTCGGCGCGCGCGCCGGCGTGGCTGCGCTCGGGCAGCAGTTCGAGCGCACGGTCGAGCAGGCGCACCGCGGACGCCGCACCGCCCTCGTCGAGCACGCACCGCCCGGCCCGGGCATAGAGCAGTCCGGCGGCGGCCTCGTCCCCGGTGCTCAGGCGCAGCCGGGCGGCCAGCTGGCACAGTTCCCCGGGTAGTTGCGCGGACAGCGCCTCGATCGCGTCGGCCGCAGCGGCGGCCAGCGATCTGCGCTCGGCCGGTGGGACCTCGCCGGCCAGCGCCTGCGCGGTCCAGGAGCGCCGGAAGGAGCACCAGTCCGGACTGTCCGGCGGGGAGAGCAACTGGGCCGCGGTCGCGGCCCGCACCAGCCGGTGCATCCCGTCGCGGTCCAGGCCCGAGACGGTACGCAGCACGTCCAGCGGGAAGCGGCGGCCGATCAGCGCGGCTGCCTGGAGGGCGTGGTGCAGTTCGGCGCCCAGACGGCGGGCGCGGTCGTTGACGCTGGTGACGACGGTGGCCGGCATCTCGCGCGGCGGTCGGCCGGTCAGCCGCCAGGTGCCCGCGGACTCGGTCAGCAGCCCGGCGTCGGTGCACTCCGCGAGCAGTTCCTCGACCACGAAGGGGTTTCCGTCGGCGGTCTGCACGATCCAGCGGGCCAGCGGTTCGGGCAGTTGCGCGACCGTCGTGTTCAGGCAGCCGGCGACCAGCTCGACCACCTGGTCGTCGGTCAGCGGGGCCAGTTCCATCAGCCGGGCGACCCGGCGCCGGGCCGCGACCCGGGCCAGCGTGAGTGCGGGTGACGGGGCCGCGTGCATGCTGCCGAGCAGCAGCACCGGCTGGCCGGCCAGATTGTCCAGGAGATACTCGAGCACGTACATCGTCTCGGCGTCGCAGTCCTGCAGATCACTGAGACACATCAGGGCTCCGCGGCCGCGGCCGATGCCGCCGAGCAGGCGCAGCACGGATTCGGCGAGCACGACCGGCGAGTCGTCGCCATCCGCGGCAGAGCCCTGCCGGCAAAGCGGGGTCAGCCGGCCGAGCGCGGCGCGGTACGGGGCGAGTTCGGGCTCGTCGGGCACCGCACCGACTCGGTCGATCGAGAACAGCGCCTCGGTCAGCGGCCGGTAGGGCACGGTGGCGCCGGACTCCGTGGCGCGGCCGCGCAGCACGGCGATCCCGGCATCCGCGGCCTCCCGCACGGTCTCGCTCAGCAGCCGCGACTTGCCCAACCCGGCGTCCGCGACCACGAACACGGCCGCGCCGCGGCCCGTCCGCGCGGCTGCCAGCGCCTCGCGCAGATAGCCGACCTCCACGGAACGTCCGACCAGAGGTGCTGACGATACCTGCATCGTCTCAAGGTATTCGACCGCTGCTAAAGTGCCCACAGTGGCTGAGGTTTTCTTAACATCTGAGACCCCTGACGGACTCTTCAGCGGTGGCGCGCGGTGTGCCCGAACGCACGAAACGGCGCCCGCCGGACCGGCGCCGGGTCGTCCGGGCCGGTCTCGGCGCCTGAGCGGTCGGCAGGAGCAGTTCAGCCGTTGCCCGCGCCACCGTCGTCCGGGCTGACGGAGCTGACGGTGTGGGTGTCCGCGTGGACGGTGGCGGCGTTGGCCACGGCGGCGTTGGCCACGGCGGCGTTGGCCACGGCGGCGTTGGCCACGGCGCCACCGCGGTGCCGGCCGCGCCGACCACCGCCAGGGACACCAAGGCGCTGATCGTCAGGGTCCTGATCGCGACCTTGAAGTTCATGTCGTTTCCGTCCTCTCGGTTCCGCTTCGACGCCCTGAAGGTGTCAGCTGGGAGGGGCGGCGCCATCGGTATCTCGTACCCATCCCGTCGCCGCGAACCCGGCCCCGGGTGGTGAGGTGCGGCGGCGGACCTACCGCTCCGCGTCCGCGGGCCGCACGGCGAGCACGCCGTCGCGGATGACCGGCGGCAGGTCCACGGCGTGTACGGCCTCGATGTAGCGGTCGCGGCATATCGATTCGAGCTCGAGGAAGTCCCCGTACCCGCGGTCGACCTGTATGTCGATGAGTTCGGCGCGGCCGTCCAGGCGGCGGCTGAGGTCGGCGAAGGCGAGTCGGATGGCACTCGGGTGGTCGCCGAAGGCCGCGTCGACGCTGAACACCCGGCCCATGCCGGTGCCGAAGAGCCCTGCGATCAGCCGGTCGCCCTCCCAGACCTCGATGCTGTGCGCCCAGCCCGCTCGGTTCAGGGCCAGCTGGGACGAGCGCAGCGCATCCGTGATCCAGTCGCAGCCGGCCAGGTCGCGACAGCCCTCGACGATACTCGGGAAGGCGTGGTCACAGGTGACGATCCACGCCGGCGGGCGGTCCGCGGACTGGAACAGGCTGCCGTCGAACTGCCGCGACACGACCGGCAGCACCGGGCGCTGCGGCGGGCTCCACCAAGTCACCTCGGTTCCGCCGACCGCCTCCTCGGGCGGGAAGGCGAAGACCAGGCCGCAGGCGACCTGCAGCGAGTACCGGTCGCACCCCGCTCGGCCGTGCGGCCGGGTGAGGTGCCGGGCGTAGGGGAAGCAACCGTGCCGGTGGGCTTCGAGCAGCCGGTGCGGGGCGACGGAGCCGCCGACGGCCACCGGCAGGCCATGGTCTGCCGCGGCGTAGCCGACCCGCTCCCAGTACATCTCCCCGTTCATCCGGCGGGCCCGTGCGCGAGGGTGCTGCTGAATACGAATCCTGGCATATCGTTCACCGTGCCGCCCTCGGCGTCCCCGTGGTATCCGTGAGTCGTGCCCATTTTCCCAGCCTGGCGGCGCGGGAGCGGGCCGACGCGCCCAACCCTGCGACCACCGGCAATCCGGCACCGCACGCGCCATCCGGTCCCGCTGGGCGTCCTCGTGACGCCGCGGTGGCGCGAACCGGCCGGAATCATGAGTGAGGCTCACCCATATCCCGTCGTCGGGCAGGCCGGTCCGCCCGGCCTACCGGCGGCTGCCTCTCCCAGCGCCGGGAAGTTGGGTGTCTCCCACTCATCCGCTCCTCAGCACCCGCGTTTTGACTGGGTCGCGAGGCGGCGACAAAGGCCGACAACATCCTGAGCCATGCCGCGATCACGCCTGCTCACGAACAGACCCATCCAGGCACCTGAGAGGAACCTCCCATGCTCAGCCCCGTCATGGACAAACTCCGGACGCCTGACGAGACCGACCGCGGACTGATTCACGCCCTGCACATCGACGCACGCGCACCGTTCAGCCAGATCGGTTCCGCGCTGGGCGTGTCGACTCAGACCGTCGCCCGCCGCTACCAAATGCTTCGTGACAAGGCGTCGCTGCGGGTCCTCGGCCTGCCGCACCCGCAACACGCGCACCTCGCGGAGTGGCTGATCCGGCTGACCGTCAGCCCAGCCGCGTCGCGCGACGTGGCATTCGCCTTGAGTCGTCGCACCGACACCTCCTGGGTCAGTCTGGTCTCGGGCGGAGCCGAGATCGTCGCGATCGTGCAAGCACCGATCGCCTCGACCAGCGCGGAGACACTGCTCGCCCGCGACGTGCCGCGCACCGCCGGGGTGACCGCCGTCTGCGCCCACCGATTGCTGCACGTCTACCTCGGCCGGCCCACCGTCTGGCGCGGTGCCAACGTCCTCGACGACTACCAGCGGCGGCACCTCCAACCGCGATGGCTGACCGATCCCGGCCATCCGGTCTGCGAGCCGGCGTTCTCGGACACCGATCTCAGTCTGCTGGCCGCGCTGCGCGAGGAGGGCCGGGCCAGCTATGCGGACCTCGCGGTGGCGACGGGACGATCGCCGGCGACGGTGGCTCGCCGGCTCGAGTCCCTGCGCGCCAGCGGGTCGCTCTACTTCGAGGTCGACATGGACCCCGCGCTGTTCGGGATCTCCACGAGGACGTTCCTGTGGATGGAGGTCGCCCCGCACCGCCTGGACCAGGTCGCCACGAGACTGAGCGGACACGAGGAGTGCGTCTTCGTCGCCGCCACCACGGGCCGCAGCAACCTGGTCGCAAACGTGTTGTGTCCTGACCCGGCCGCACTGCACCGCTTCCTGACCCGCCTCGTCGGCGCGATGGACGCGGTACGGTCCCTGGAATCCGCCCCGGTGTCGCAGACCGTGAAGAGGGCGGGTCCAAGGCCGATGCCACCGGCCCGGTATCGAGCTCCCTCCCTGGGCGTCGTCCAGCACGCCGGTTGAGGACCGCTCAGACGGGCGCCCCCGGCCACCGGGGGCGCTTCGACTTCCGTCTGGATCGGGAACGCCTCGGCAAGGGGGTGTTTGAGAAGTGGGGCCGGATCAGGGCGCGGCGTCTGGCGCGTGCGATCGCAAGGCGGAGTACCGCCCTCGGACTGGTTGTCCGTGGGCGGTGCGACAACGCGGCGAGCGTGCGTGGCAGGCGTCGCGACCCCGGCACCACCTCTCAAACACCCCCTAGACGAGGTAGCTCACTTCGCGGGGATCGCGGCCGACGAGCGCCCGGCCGTAGATCTGCTCCGGGATGCCCAAGCCGAAGGCCACGTGCCGGCTGCCCACATTGATGTCGCGCCAGATGCGCTGCAGCGGGTTGGCTTCGTGGAACGCCGACGTGCCGTACGCGGTGAGCAGCTTGTCGACCGTCTCCCGGCAGTTCTGGGCGACCAGGGTCGAGTCCATCCGGAGGCGTGCCCGAGTCAGCCAGTCCGGGTTTCCGCCCGCGTCGGCCTCCTGCTCGAGCGTCTCGGCGATCCGGCGGGCATGCAGTCTCGCCGTGTCGAGCAGCACCGTCGCGGCGGCGAGATCGAGCTGGAAAGTCGGCGACTCGGTGTGGTTGGCGAACTTGGAGGCCGCCACGTGCCGGGTGACCGCCTTCTGCTGGACGTACTGGAGCGCGGCGTCGGCAGCACCGATCAGCGGGCCGACGAGTGACAGGCCGAACACCCCGGTGAGGCTGTTGCGATGCCGGTGGGTGGCGTCGACGATCTGGTCCGCCTCCCGGTTGAGCAGGGGCCCGAGCGGCAGTACGCGTTCGTCGGGGACGAACGCCCCGTCGATCACGATCGTGCCGCTGCCGGTTCCGCGCATGCCGGCCATATGCCAGGTGTCCTTGATCTCCGCCTCCCGCGCGGGCAGCAGTACCAGGACGCTGACCGGCGGTTCGGACGCCGAGCCGCCGCTGGCGAGCTTGACGGCGACCCAGTCGCAGTGCAGGGAACCCGAGGCGTACGCCCACTCGCCGCTGACCCGCACGCCGCCGTCGACCTGCTCGATCGAGCGCTGGGGCGGTCCCAGAACCAGCGCCGTGGAGGCATCGGGATTGTCGGCCCACACCTGGTCCTGCACCGCGTCCGGGAACAGCGAGACGACGAAGTTCCCGACGTTCAGCACGGAGGTCACCCAGGCCGCCGAGCAGCAGCCCCGGCCGAGCTCGGTGATCACGTCCAGGAAGGTGGGCATGTCGACGGCGTAGCCGCCGAGCCGGCGCGGAATCATCATGCGCATCAACCCGGCATCGGTCACGGCGGCGTACACCCGTTCGGTCAGGCGGCGCTCGCGGTCACCCTCGACCGCGTCGGTCCACAGCAGCTCGCGCAGGGCGGCTGCCCGGCCGACGAGCTCGTCACGATCCGGAACCTGGTCGGTCATCGCCATGGTCCTTTCGGTCTGCGTCTGATCTCTGATGGTGGTCATGGTTCGCGTGAGGGCCTGCGGCTCGACGACGCCGGCGCCGCTGTGTGACTCACTGGGGCGTGACTCACCGGCCCGCCTCAGTGTGTGGCGGCCGGCGGTCCGAGCCGCAGCGAGCGGCCACCGATTGGTCGATTTCTTCCACCGCCGGACGGTGCATCACCCGATGTTCTCTTCCGGGCTCTCTTCCGGGACGGACGGCGAGACGAGCGCGACCGGGTTGTCGTCCGGGTCGACGACGTGCGCTATGCGTTCGCCCCACGGGGCGTCGGCGGGCTCCCGGAGTATCGGCGTGCCCGTGCTGCGAAGCCGGCTGACGGTGCGATCCACGTCGTCGACGAAGACGAACATCTCGAACCCGCCGCCGTTCGCGGTGTCGCGGTCGATCCGCCCGTACTGCTGCTGCGGCCAGTTGGAGGGAACGAGACCGATCTCCACGGAGCCGCGGCGCAGCCCGAGGTAGCTGGGCTCCCCCGTGGCTGGGTGGCGGATGTGCTCGGTGAATCCCAGCTGTGCGTAGAAGTCGGCGGCGGTCGCCAGGCGACGGGCGAAGATGAGGGGGAATGCGCGTTCTGTCATGGCCGGAAGCTAACACGCGCGCCCCGGGGCACGGCCCACTATGTACGCATCCTGCAATCCATGCCCGCGCGATGGAACATTCCTCGAATCTCGCCGCCGTTCGTGGCGTTCCCCCCGGGGCCCGCCCGCAGACTTCCACTCGACCGTCGTGCCCTGACGGCCGACTTCGGACTACGGAGCAGACGAGATGCGAGTCGTATTCACCGCCCACCCGAAGTACTCCCACGTGGTGCCCCTGGTACTGCCCGTCGCCGACCTGCTGCGGCGGGCCGGCCACGAGGTCACCATCGCGACCGGCGCCGATTTCGCCCCGCGGTTGGAGAGTGACGGCTACACCACGCTGGCGTTGCCGAGCGCGCGGCCCATCGAGCGCGTCATGCTCGACCCCGCCCTGGTAGGGGAGCCCGTACTTGACTCGGTGCCCGGCGGCCGGCCCGGTCGGGTCCCGCCCGCACCGCCGCCCACCATGTTCGCGCGGGGGTTTGTCAGGGTCATGGGAGCGGCCTTCGCGGCCGACCTGCTGGACGCCCTCGCGGGCGACCCGCCGGACCTGATCTTGCGCGATCCCGTCGAGTTCGGCGGTTACCTGGCGGCTGAGCGCCTGGGTGTACCGCACGGCGTACTGGACAACTGCCCGATGGCGCCGCACGGCCACCCCGCCGTGCTCGACGAGCTCAACCGGCAGCGCGAGGTGCTGGGCCTCGAGCCGATGCCCGACGCGTGGCACCCTTCCTCCACCTTTCGGGCGGGTGTCGTACCCGAGGCCTACTATCCGTCGGCCAACCGGTTGCCCAATGCCCGGTACTACCGCACGCCGCCCGAGTCCGGCCAGGCGCCGCTCGACGGCGCCATCGCGGCGCTGCCCGCGGACCGTCCGCTCGTGCTGGCCGTCCTCGGTTCGGGTATCCAGGTCGTCGAGTCGCCCGAGACGGTGCTGAACACCATCATCGAGGTGCTGGGGCAGCTCCCGGTAACCGGTGTGGTGGCCCTGGGGGCGGACCGCGATCCGGCCCAGTGGACCGGCGCTCGGGCCGACAACGTCCACCTGACCTCGTTCGTCCAGCAGCGGCTGCTGCTCCCGTCATGCGCGGCGTTCATCACCCACGCGGGCTTCAACAGCGTCCGTGAGGCGATGGAGGCCGGGGTACCGATGGTGGCGCTGCCGTTGGCCGGCGAGGAGCCGGCCAACGCGAGACGGATTACGGAGCTGGGCCTCGGGCTGAGCGTGACTCCCGCGGAACTCACCGCGGCGGCACTGCGCAACGCCGTCGAGCGCGTGCTCTCCGATGAGCAGCCACGCGCGCACATCAAGTCGTTGCAGCGTCAGATGTTCGCGCTGCCGCCGCTGAGCCAGATCGTCGAGGACGTACAGAGCCTCAACGAGGTCAGTCATGCACGTGCCCACTGACGACTTCCTGCGGGCCATGGCGAGGGTGCCGGGGCCGGTGACCGTGGTGACGACCCTCGACCCTCAGGGCCGATCGTGCGGATTCACGGCGAGTTCGTTCAGCTCACTGTCACTTCGCCCGCCGTTGGTGCTGGTCTGCCTGGACAAGACGGCCAGTACGCACGCGGTGTTCGTGGCGGCGAGCCATTTCCTGGTCAACGTGCTGGCGGAGGGGCAGGCCGACGTCGCCCTGCGCTTCGCCCAGCGCGGCGTGGACCGCTTCGCCGCCGGCGACACCCGGCCCTGCGAGCTCGGTCTGCCCGGCGTGCCCGAGGCCTGCGCCAGGCTCGCGTGCTCGCTGTATCAGGTGATCGACGTCGGCGATCACAGCATCATCGTGGGCCAGGTGCACTCCGTTCACACCGGCGACGACGTCGCCCTGGCCTATTGCGACCGCTCCTTCGCCCGGCTGGTGCACACCGAACTCGCACTGGCCGGCAAGCCACGAGACGACCACCGGAGGTAGGACATGTCAGAGACCATTGAGGTACACACCCTGCCAGGCGACCAACTGCGGCGGGCACACAACCGCTCCATCGTGGACGACGTACATGAACTGCCGCGGCCAGGACCGGCTGACCCGCCACCTGCTCTTCACCGCCGACGGCTGCGGCGGACTGTGGACGACGGAGAGCGGGGAGCCCATCGTCATCCGGGGCCGGGACCGGCTGGGCGAGCACGCGGTGTGGTCGCTGCGCTGCTTTCCCGACTGGGCCTGGACCAACATCGAGATCTTCGACACCCAGGACCCGGACCGGTTCTGGGTCGAGTGCGACGGCGAGGGCAAGATCCGGTTCCCCGGCTATCCCGAGGGCCACTACCGCAATCACTTCCTGCACTCGTTCCTGTTCCGCGACGGGAAGATCGAGCAGCAGCGCGAATTCATGAATCCGAGCCAGCAGTTCCGCGCGCTCGGCATCGCCGTGCCGCAGATCCGGCGGGAAGGCATCCCCACGTGAGCGCCATCGGCGACACCGTGGCGGACCGCCAACGCACGGCGGAGGCGCAGCAACCGGTCTGGGACGACGAGCGCCTGGTCGAGCGGGTACGTGCGGTGCTGGCGGGCAGCACGCCGCTGGTACGGGCCGAGGACGCACGCCATCTCAGGTCCTTGCTGGCCAGGGTCGCCGCCGGCGAGGCTTACGTCGTCCAGGCCGGGGACTGCGCCGAGGATCCGGCGGAGAGCACGCCGTGGCACGTCCAGCGCAAGTGCGCGGTGCTGGACCTGCTCGCCGGGACGATGAGGCTGGCCACCCACAAGCCGGTGCTGCGGGTCGGGCGCATCGCCGGCCAGTTCGCCAAGCCCCGCTCGGGGTCCGTGGAGCGCATCGGCGGCGTGGACCTGCCGGTATACCGGGGACACATGGTCAACGGCCCGGAACCCGACCCGGAGAGCCGCCGTCCGGATCCGCTGCGCATCCTCACCGGCTATCTGGCCGCCAGGGAGATCATGGCCCAGCTGGGGTGGTGTGGCGACCCCGCAGGCTGGGCCACCGCGCACGTCGAGTCCCCGGTGTGGACGAGTCACGAGGCGCTCCTGCTCGACTACGAGCGGCCCATGGTCCGTACGCTCGCCGACGGCCTGCGGTGGCTCGCCTCCACGCACTGGCCGTGGATAGGCGAGCGGACCCGGCAGATCGATGGCCCGCATGTCGCGCTGCTCGCCGACGTGGCGAACCCGATCGCGTGCAAGGTCGGCCCGAACATGGCGCCCGACGAGATCAGTGCCCTGTGCGAACGGCTCGACCCGCGACGGGAGCCCGGCCGGCTCACCCTGATCGCGCGGATGGGCGCCGACCTGGTCGCGGACCGCCTGCCGCGGCTGGTCGAGGCGGTCCGGTCCGCCGGTCATCCGGCGATCTGGCTCTGCGACCCGATGCACGGCAACACCGTCGCCCGGCAGGACGGCGTCAAGGTCCGGTTCGTGGAGACGCTGGCGCGGGAGGTCGGCGCCTTCCGGCAGGTCCTGGCCCACACCGGCGGCGTCGCCGGGGGGCTGCATCTGGAGACGACGCCCGACGACGTGAGCGAGTGCGTCGCCGCTGGGTCCGTCGCCACTGAGTCCATCGCCACCGGGTCAATCGCCACCGGGTCCGCGGCGGGCGCGCGGCGGACCAGTCTCTGTGACCCACGCCTCAACCCCCGGCAGGCCGCGGCGATCGTGTCGGCCTGGTCGGCACCGCAATGAGCGAGAAAGGCAGCGACATGGTTGGCATACCTCTGATAGAGCCCTACCCCCTGCCGGTCCGCACGAGCCTGCCCGGCAACGTCGCCCGGTGGGATCTGGACCCGGAGCGCGCGGTCCTGCTGATCCACGACATGCAGCGCTACTTCGTGGAGCTGCTGCCCGAGCCGTTGCGCACGGAGCTGGTGGAGAACGCCGCCGTGCTCCGCAAGCGCTGCGCCGCGTCGGGTATGCCGGTGGCCTACACGGCGCAGCCCGGCCGGATGTCCGAGCAGGATCGAGGGCTGCTCAAGGACATCTGGGGCCCCGGCATGCAGACGAGCCCGGCGCACCAGGAGATCGTTTCCGAGGTGGCGCCCGAGCACGGCGACTGGGTTTTCACGAAGTGGCGGTACAGCGCGTTCTTCCGGTCCGACCTGCTGCCACGCATGCGCGAGGCAGGCCGGGACCAACTCGTCCTCTGCGGTGTCTACGCACACGTCGGCGTGATGGCCACTGCCATGGACGCTTTTACCAACGACATCCAGCCTTTCGTGGTCGGCGACGCCGTGGGCGATTTCTCGGCACGCGACCACGAACTCGCCCTGCGGTTCGTGGCCAACCGCTGCGGCGTGGTCCTCCCGCTCGAGGACGTACTCCCATGACCGGCCGTGATGACCTCCTGGACCAGATCCTGACCGCGCGGCCACCGGCTTTCGCGCTCTTGTACCGCCCGGAAAGCGGCGGCGATCCGGGCACAGTGGACGTGCTGTCCGGCGACGTGTCCTACCACCGCGCGTTGGCGGATGTGCCCCTCGGCGCGGGATCGGCGCCCGGACCGGCCCATGACGCACTGGTCGTCATCCCGTATCGGCAGCTGACCGAACGCGGGTTCGCAGCACCCGACGACGGTCGGCAACTGGTCGCGATGACCATCGACCGGCACGAGCGGGTATCCACCGCCGACCTCCTCTCCCGTGCCCCCCAGCACCGGACGACCGTGGTAGGCGGTCACTTCAACCCCGGCGACGACGAGTACGCGGACGTCGTGCGCCGGGTGGTCGCCGAAGAGATCGGCACGGGCACCGGCGCCAACTTCGTCATCAGTCGCTCGTATCTGGCCACCATCGAGGACTACACACCGCTGGCCGCGGTGTCAGCCTTCTGCCGGCTGCTCGTCCAGGAGAGGGGTGCCTACTGGACGTTCGTGATCCACACCGGCACGCGCACCCTGATCGGCGCGACCCCGGAACGGCACATCACGCTGGCTGACGGCACCGCGGTGATGAACCCGATCAGCGGCACGTACCGCTATCCGCCCGGCGGCCCCACGTTGCAGGGAATCACCGACTTCCTCGCCGACCGGAAGGAGGTCGACGAGCTTTACATGGTCGTCGACGAGGAACTCAAGATGATGTCGCGGATATGTCCGTCAGGAGTTCGGCTGATCGGCCCTTATCTCAAGCAGATGGCGCAGTTGGCGCATACCGAGTACCTGATCGAGGGCCGTACCGACCGCGACGTGCGCGAGATCCTGCGGGAGACGATGTTCGCGCCGACCGTGACCGGCAGTCCGGTGGAGAGCGCCGCGCGGGTGATCGACAAGTACGAGCCGCGCGGGCGCGGCTACTACAGCGGTGTGGCCGCCCTGGTCGGCCGGGACGAGACCGGCGGGCGAACCCTCGACTCCGCCATCCTCATCAGGACGGCGGACATCGACGCCGGCGGCCGGACACGCATCGCGGTGGGCGCGACCCTGGTCCGCCACTCCAACCCGGCCGCCGAGGTCGCGGAGACCCGGGTCAAGGCGTCGGCGCTCCTCAGCGCGTTGCACACGGGTACGGACGGCGCCTTCGCCGCCCACCCTGACGTCCGGGCGGCGCTGCAGCGGCGCAACGTGGACATGGCGCGGTTCTGGTTCGACGGCGGTGATGTGTCATCGGCGCTCGCACCGCAGCTCGTCGGGCGCACCGCCCTGGTCGTCGACGCGGAGGACACCTTCACGGCGATGATCGGGATGCAGCTGCGCGCCATGGGCCTGGAGGTGACGGTGCGTCGTTTCGACCAGCCGTTCCTGCCGAAGGAACACGATGTCGTCATCATGGGCCCCGGGCCGGGCGACCCGCGGGAAGCCGGTGACCCGAAGATCGCCCACCTGCGCGCCGCGATCGACGAGTTGCTCGCGCTGGACCATCCGTTTCTCGCCGTCTGCCTGAGCCACCAGGTGCTCAGTCTGCGGCTGGGATACCCGCTCGTCCGGCGCCGGTCTCCCAACCAGGGGGTGCAACGCGAGATCGACCTGTTCGGCTCCCCGACGCGCGTCGGCTTCTACAACACGTTCGCGGCTCAGAGCACTGCGGACGTCCGCGAGGTGCCCGGAGTGGGGCAGGTGGCGGCGAGCCGCGACGAGCACACCGGTGAAGTGCACGCCCTGCGCGGCCCCCGCTTCGCCTCCATGCAGTTCCATCCCGAATCGATACTCACCGTGGACGGTCCCCGCATCTTCGCGCAGGCGCTGCAGCACGTCCTGGCACCGCACGCGAGTTACGCCGGAGCCAGCCGTGCATGAGTACGCGGTGGTGGACGCATTCTCCAGCCGGCCGCTGGAAGGCAACCCGGTGGCGGTCTTCTTCGACAGCGAGGACCTGACCGCCGACACGATGCAGCGCATCGCCCGGGAGATGAACCTGTCCGAGACCACCTTCGTGCTCCCCCCGGAGCAGGGCGGCCATGCTCGCATCCGCATCTTCACACCGGTGAACGAACTGCCGTTCGCCGGGCATCCGCTGCTCGGCACGGCCGTCGCGCTGCACCGGTGGCGCGGTCCCGACGAACTGCGGCTGGAGACGGCGATGGGCATCATCCCCGTGGTCCTCGCCGAAGACGGCGGCGCGGTGATGGTCCGGATGTGGCAGCCGATCCCGACGTGGGCTCCCTACGAGCGGGCCGGGGAGTTGTTGTCGGCGCTCGGCGTGTCGTCCTCGACCGTGCCTGTGGAGGTGTACCGGAACGGCCCCCGACACGTGTTCGTCGGACTGGCGAGCGTGTCCGCTCTCTCCGCGCTGAAGCCGGATCACCGTGCCCTGTCCCGGTTCCCCGACATGGCGGCGAACTGTTTCGCGCGCAACGGCGGGCAGTGGCGGGCCCGGATGTTCTCACCGGCGTACGGCGTCGTGGAGGACGCGGCCACCGGATCGGCCGCCGGCCCCCTGGCGATCCACCTCGCCCGCCACCAGCTGGCCGAGTACGGGAACGCCCTGGAGATCCTCCAGGGCGTCGAGATCGGCCGGCCCTCCCTGATGCTCGCGACCGCGCGAGCCACCGCCGACGGCGTCCAGTCGGTGGAGGTCGGCGGCTACGGCGTCGTCGTCGTCCGAGGCGCCATCTACGTCTGAACGGACTACCAGAATGAACAGCAGCAGGTTCGAGACCCTCACCGGAGCGGTCGACCTCGACTTCCCCGAGTACGACGCCCCGCCGCCGGAGCCGATCGGGCTGGTACGCCGATGGATCGCGGCCGCCGTCGAGCAGCACGTAAGGGAGCCGTTGTCGCTCGCACTGGCCACCGCGGACGCCAGGGGCAGGGCCTCCAACCGGACGGTCACGGTCACCTCGGTCACCGGCGAGGGCCTGGTCTTCGCCACCCACAGCACCAGCCAGAAGGGCCGTGAGCTGGCGGCGACCCGATGGGCGTCCGGGCTGCTCTACTGGCGGGAGACAGCCCAGCAGGTGATCCTCTCCGGGCCCGTCAGACTCCTGCCGGCCACCGAGTCTGACGCGATCTGGCGGGCTCGCGCGGAAGAGTTGCACTCCATGTCCGTGGCGTCCCGGCAGAGCGAACGATTGGCGGACGCGGCGTCACTGCGAGCGGAAGCCCATCGCCTGGCGTCGCACGGCGCGCCGCTCGCCCGTCCCGACCGGTTCGTCGGATACCGGCTGGAGCCGTCCACCGTGGAGTTCTGGTGCGCCAGCTCCGACCGGCTCCACCGCCGGCTGCGCTACGACCGGACCGGTTCGGCGTGGCGGACCAGCCACCTTCAGCCATAGACCGAGATCGACTTCTCGGAGGTAGTTCGATGACGTCTGCCGCACTGCGCGGCCAGCTGCGCACATGGGCTCCGATCGGCCTGATGTTCCTGGCCGTCGGCCTGTCTGTATCAATGTCCTACCCGTTCCTCGTTCTCTTCCTGACCGACGCGGTGCACGCGGATCCCGTGCACGTCACCGTCTACCTCGTCGCTGGACCCGTCACCGGCGTCGTATTCACCCAACTGGTCGCAAGGCGGTCGACCGACCACTGATGCGGCGCCGGCTCCTGATCGGCGCGGCCACCGCCGGTGTAGCCGCGATGTCCGTCAACGCATTCGTGCGCGACTACTGGCTGCTGCTCGGCGTCGTGGTGACCTTGACGGCGGTCGCGGGATCGATGATGTCGCAGGGTTTCGCGTACGCCCGGACGGTACTGGCCGACTCCGACCGGGCCGCGATGACGACCAGCGCGCTACGGACACTGTTTTCGCTGGCGTGGATGGCCGGACCGCCGATCGCGGCGTTGATCCAGAGTACGGCCGGCTTCTCCGCGCTCTATATAACGGTGGCCGGCACGTACGCCGTGGCTCTGATCGTGGCGCTCGCGATGCTGCCCGAGCCGGCGGCAGCCCCGACCCAGTCCTCCGCAGCAAGCAACTCCGGCACGCCGGGAACGCGACTGGTCGGATCCGACGCACCGGTACGCGTCATCGCCTGCACCATCGTGGCGTTCGCGCTACTGCAGGCTGCCGCACGCGTCGGCACACAGATGCTGCCACTGTTCGTCGAGGCTGATCTTCACTCCGGCGTACGGCAGGCCGGAGTGATTCTCGGGTTGTGCGCCGGCCTCGAGATCCCGCTCATGCTGGCGTTCGGCGCTCTCTCGAACCGGCTGACCTCCCGCCGGCTCATCATGTTCGGGCTGCTGTCCGGTTGCGCATATCTATTGCTGGCGTCCACCGCGACGCACACCTGGATGCTGTTCGCCGGCCAGATCCTCAACGCCGCGTCGATAGCGGCCACCCAAGGTCTGGGTGTGTCCTACGTCCACGATCTGATGCCCCGCCATCCCGGTCAGGCGTCGGCGTTGTACAGCAACACGTTCGCGACCGGAACGGTCCTGTCCGCACCGTTGATCGCCGGCGCACAGGCCTTCGGCCACCGCACGGCGTTCCTGATCGCGGCCGGCATCTGCCTGGCCGGCTTCATGCTGATCGCCATCGGCCGACCGCCCCACCGCGCGGCCGCGACCGAGCAACACCCGACAGAACAGCTCGCCGCAGCCTGAGCCGGCCAGCGCAGCAGCTCGCAGGCACCGCCGCACCAACTCTCGTGATTCACTCGGAGGCACTGATGGAAGAGAAGCTCGCGCGGTTCGTTCTGGACAACCCCGACGCGGCCATGGTCACCCACCGGGCAGACGGAACCTCCCACATGGCCAGGATCGAACTCGGCCTCGTCGACGGACGGCTCTGGGGCACGGGTTCGGCCAAGCTCGTCAGGACCCGAAACCTCCGCCGGGATCCCCGCAGTTCGCTGTTCGTGATCGCGCCCTACCCGCAGTGGGCCGGACTGGAAACGACGGTGACCATCCTCGAAGGCCCCGACGTCGCCCCACTCCTCGCATCCCTGATGCGGGCGCGGCACCCGGGGAAGGCCCCCGAGGGTAAGGTCTTCGCGCACGACGACCTCCTCGGCCGGGACCGGGTCTACTCCGAAGCGGAGTACACCGAGCGCGTGATCGCGGATGAGCGGCTGATATACGAGTTCACCATCCTGCGGGCGTACGGCAAGTACTGACCGAGCGCGGCCGGCTCCCTCCCGCAAGTCTCCGAAGTGCCTGAACCGACCAGATCCGCCAATCCGTCAGAGAGGACTACCGCCCCATGACGCCGCCCGAGCGCCCCCGATTCAGAGTGTTGTCCCACGCCGCTCGCACCACGGTGGCGGGCTCATGATCCGCGACGGCGCGCTCGCGCTCTCCGGCGCGGTGATGACGCACCCGTCCCGTGAGGCCGAGGTCCGGCGGTTCGTGGAACGGCACCCCGAGCTCGACCTGCGCGTCGCCGTCGACCCCGAGCCCGGCCGCGGGCACAGCCTTGGCACGGCCCTGCTCGCCTGGTCGATGGCCGAGCCGGGCGCCACTCACCACCTGGTCCTGCAAGACGACGTCGTACTCTGCGAAGGCTTCGCCGAGCTGACGTTCGCCGCGGTGCGCACCCATCCGGACGCGGCGGTCAGCCTGTTCGCCGAGTGGGGCTCGCGAGCCGGCGGCCTGGTCCGCCTGGCGCTGCTGCGCGGGCAGTGCTACGCGGCCGTCGCAGACCCCTACATCCCGACCCAGGCCCTGGTGCTGCCCGCGGCGCAGGCCGCCGACTTCGCCGAGAAGGGCCGCGCCGAGACCGGGCCGGACGACGCCGTGCTCCTGCGCCACCTGCGACGCACCGGGACCCCGGGCGTCGTCGTCGCGCCGAACCTGGTGCAACATGAGGACCGGCCGAGCCTGACCGGAAACACGTTCCAGGGCCCCCGGCTGTCCACCTGCTTCGTCCCCGACCCCCCGGCCGGGCTCCTGACGGCACGGGAGCCGGCCGTCACCGGGGCCGACCTCGACTTCCTGCCGCACACCTCCTGGATGCGGCTGGTAGGAGAGTGGTTCTACTGCGGCCCCGACGAGGAGGCCGTCTGGACCGGGCAGCGGCTGGTGGACCGCTTCCCGCCCGGCCTCGACGTCGACTGGCTGCGTGCGCAATACCCCGCGCAGCTCGCGCAGTGTGACACCCGGGGAGAGATCCGCGGCGCCCTGAGCGACACGGTCCTGTTCGAGGTCTGGCTCACCTACTTCGCGCTCGGCCTGGTAAGCGATGTCGCCCCTGCCGACGTCAAGGCCCAGGCGTCCGACCCGCTGTGGCGGGCCGCGCTGGCGACTGCCCTACCCGGCGCCTTCCGCCGCTGTCTGCCCGCGCCGGTACTCGACCGGCTCGGGCCGTACGCATCCGACCTGTTCGAACTGGCCGTCCACGCGGGCACCGAGGCCGCGGCCACCCTGGACCGGGACACCCTGCTCGCCATCGCCCACCGCGGCGCGCGGCGTCCCTGAATCCATCCCAACCTGCACGGACGACATTCACGGCACCCTAAAGATGCGCCAAGCCCACTCCGGTCGTGCCGAAAACGACGGCGAGCAGGATCAGCCCGGCGCCGGCAACCATCGCCTGCCTGCGGAATTGGCGCTCTATCAGCCAGGTCATTGATTTGCCCCCGTTGCGGACGCCCGCGACGCCCGGCGGTGTCAGCCATAGCGGTCAGTACCAACGCTTCGAGGCTGATCCGGCGGGCTTCCAGCAACTGCTTTACATTCCCGGCAAGCTGGACGCGCCCTGCGGTGAGCACGACCAGGTGGTCGTAGACCATCTCCAGGTCGGACACCAGATGGGAGGAGAGCACGACGCTGGTGTGATGCGCGGCCACGGTGGCCCGCAACGCATCCAGGAACTCACGACGGGCCAGCGGGTCGAGGGCGACCACCGGTTCGTCGGACACCAGCAGCTCGGGCCGCTTGGCGACGGCCGAGGTCAACGCGAGCTGGGCCCGTTGTCCGCCGGACAACCGTCCCGCCTTCTGCCGGCGAGCGAGGCCCAGCTCGGCGATCCGGTCATCGGCCAGCCGCGAGTCCCAGCGGGGATTCAGGTGCGCGCCGAGCCTGAGGTGGTCGGCCACGGACATCCCCGCGTAGAGCGGACCGCTATGTGCTCAATGCCTTCAAGTGACTGGTTGGCCGCGCGCGGTGCTGGTAAGGTGCCGCAGCGTCACCTCGTCCACTTTGTCACGGCTCTTTGATGGTGGCTGCACGGCATGGCGCGTTCATCGCCGTCCGAGTCAGTGTCTTACTTCGGAGTGCGCGGAGGGGAATCGTTGATCGGTGACCGAGCCGACACTGCCCGGCGCGGCGGGCTGCGCCGGAAATGGCGCCTCGCGTTCGCCTTGATGCTGGCCACTCTCAGCACTGCCGTGGCGGGGACCATAGCGGCCGACTATCAGGTGGTCGGCCAGTACAAGACGGCGGCCAACCAGATGGAGTTGGCGCTGTCGCTGTCCTCGCAGCTGACCGACTCCATCACCGGACATGAGGCACTGGCCCACAAGCTGTGGAACGGTGCTGCGGTCGATCGCTCCGTCTACCAGAGCCAGCAGGACCATATCGTCTCGCTGTTCGACACCGGCCTGCGCGACCTGCGCGACTCGGAACAGCACACGCTGCTCGTCAATGCATTGACGACCTGGCGTCACGTGCTCGTCAGCCGCGGCTTGTGGGCACCCTCGGCCGTGCCCGATCCACACGTCACCCTCGCTCTGCAGCAGCAGTTCGGGAGCGCCTCGGACGAGGTGACCGTCCTGGTGAGCCAGCTGTCCACGACCGCCATCGAGGACGGCCAACGCGCCCTGACGACCGCCGACACCTTGCAGCATCTCGTCCTGGGACTGCTCACGGCCATGTTCGCCCTGGTGGTGGGAATCGCGTTGTATCTGGGCCGCCGGATGACCACCGATGTCGTGCGGCCGCTGGAAGTGCTGCGGCACGCGGTGACGAATCTGCGCGAAGGAAACCTCGAACACCGCATCGACGACCTGCCCGACCAGCGCTGGCCGGCTGAACTGAGCGAGGTCGCCGCAGCCTTCAACGCGATGGCCGCGGTGTTGGACGAACAGCACCGTGCCATGAGCGAACTGGCGACCCGGGACTCGTTGACCGGCCTGGCCAACCGCTCGTCGTTCCGGCGGCGGTTGGAAGACCAACTGCTGCTCGGTCAGGGGGCGGCGCACCCGCAGGGCGTCCTGTTCATCGACATCGACGACTTCAAGGTCATAAACGACTCGCTGGGCCACGCCGCCGGCGACGCGGTACTCGTCGAGGTGGCCGAACGGCTCACCAGGTGTGTGGGGCCGGGGGACCTGGTCGCCCGGCTGGGAGGTGACGAATTCGTGATGCTGGTCAGCGGCCGGCATCCCGGCTCCGGCTCCGCCCAGGACATCGCGGAACGAGTGCTCGCCATGCTCGCCGAGCCGGTCACGGTCTCCGGCGCCGCCGTTTCGGTGGCGGTCAGCATCGGCGTCGCGTTGGCCCACCCGGGGATGGACAACGCGGGCCGCCTGCTGGCCGAGGCGGACCTCGCCATGTACACCGCGAAGCGCAACGGCAAGGCACGCCACGAGGTCTTCAGCACGCCATCGGCGGTCACCGCCCCCATCAGCGACTAGCGTTCCCGCCGGCACGCCTTGTTGGGGCGACCGAAGTGCGGGACCATGACGCCCTATCAGGCATCGCCGATGCCGAGCGGTCGCGGTGGGAGAAGCGCATGCACGGTCCGGCAGCCCTTACGTTCCTGCCCGTCTCGCTAGCGCTGTCGCTGCTGGTCGTCGGCCCGGCACAGGTCGCCTCCGCGAGCACCGGCACCCCGAGCGCCGGGACCGTTCGGAATTTCGGTCCCAACTTGCAGCAGGCCGTTGATGGTCAGTGCCGCCAACCCGAGGGGCTGACCGTCGACCCGTCCGGAAACCTGTACGTGGCGTCGAATTCCGACAGCGCGACCACCGTCGGCCATGTCTGCGTCCTCGATCCCCGCGGACGACTGACCGACGTCATCGACATCCCGGCGGGAGCGGTGCCTGCCATCGGACTACTCGGCGAACTGTGGGAGGACGGCCTGCTCTACGTGCTGGACCAGGCCGATGACACCGCGCCGCACGGCCGCGTGCTGCTGGTGAACCCGCGAACCCACGCGGTGAGTACGGTGGCTGACGGATTCGCGTTCCCCAATGGAATCGCAGAGGACGAACACGGTTTCCTGTACGTCTCCGACTCCCTGCAGGGCCGTGTCTACCGGATCGCACCGGAGAGCCGGCAGGTCAGCGTGTGGGCACAAAGCGCGCTGTTGCACTCGAGCGATCCCAACCTGCCGGTGGGCGCGAACGGCATCGCCTTCGACTGCGGCCACCACGTTCTCTATGTCACGAACACGGGAAACCGGCAGGTGCTCCGGATCCCGGTGTCAGATGACGGCGACGCGGGTGCCGTCGCGGTTTTCGCCGACGGAGCGACCATCGACCAACAGTCGGGCCTACCCAGCCCCACCGCGCTGTTCGGCGCCGACGGCATCCAGGTCGACGTACGCGGCAACCTGTACGTGATGGCCAACCACGCCAACGAAGTGCAGGTGCTGTCGCCCGACGCGCAATTGATACACCGCTACAGCGGCACCGGAACGAACGCACTGGACTTCGACGCCAGCGCTGTCTTCGCGGGCAGGACGCTGTACATCACCAACATGTCCGCAGCTGACGGCGGCATCAATTCGAAGGTGTCCACACTGCAGGCTCCATACCCAGGCCTGCCCACGGACTGAATCAGCCGAAAGACCCACGCTTGGGCAGACCTTCGACGTCGGGTACTACGCGAATCGGCAGCCGGGGATGCCGCACGGGCCGTATCGCACGCCTGGCGGGTGCACGGTGCTCGAGGGCTAATCCCGCTGGCGCTATCGGTTCGGCGTGGCAGGGTGTCGTGCGGTGAGGTGAGGTGCGCGGCCCGGTGCGGTGCGGGCGCGTCAGTGTGCGCGGCTGTATCACGCGCATCGGCTGTGCGCCTCTTCTCCCTGGACCACTTTGAAGGCCCCGAGCCGAGGGAGCGCGCTGTGGATGGCGATCACGACGGTAGTGACGAGCATGTCGGGCACGACGGTGATGACGAGGTTGTGCTGCTGGTCGGCAGCGGGTGGCGTCCGTACCGCGAGTACTTGTTGCGGGGGCTCGCTCGGCAGTCGTCGCTTTGGTTGCTCGATGGACAGGCCGCTACGTGGCAGCAGCCGTACATCGTCGGGGGCAGCGTTGTGGAGCTGCTCGACGCGGAGCGGGCGGTGCCGGATCAGCAGGGGCTGATCGACGCCGCGGTCGCGATTGCGGGTTCGCGGACGGTGGTCGGAGTGCTGACGTACGACGAGCTGTCGGTGATGGCTACTGCCCATATCGCCGAGCGGCTTGGGGTGCGCGGGCTGACTGTGGAGGGCGCGTCGAACTGCCGGGACAAGTCGCGTACTCGGGCGGCGCTGACGGAGGCGGGGGTGCCGCAGCCGCGGTTCGCGGTGGTGCACTCGTTTGCGGAGGCTGCTGACGCGGCGGCGTCGATTGGGTATCCGGTTGTTGTTAAGCCGCGTGGGATGGGTGCGAGTGTCGGTGTGGTGCGCGCCGAGCGGGCGGAGGATCTGGCTGCTGCGTTCTCGGTGACCGAGCGGGTGCGGCACGCTGGGCCGCCGGCGTTTGAGCAGGGCGTGCTGGTTGAGGAATGTGTTGAGGGGCCTGAAATCAGCGTGGACGGGGCGCTGCGGGACGGGGAGTACTTCCCGTTCTGCCTCGCCCGCAAGCAGCTTGGGCCGCCGCCTTGCTTTGAGGAAGTCGGGCACGTGGTTGATGCGGCCGACCCGCTGCTGACGGATCCGGAACTGCTGGCGGTGTTGGGCACGGCGCATAAGGCGCTGGGGCTACCGGATGGCATGACGCACACCGAGGTCAAGCTGACGCGGCGCGGGCCGGTGATCATCGAGGTGAACGCGCGGGTAGGCGGGGACCTGATTCCGTATCTGGGGATGCTGGCTACTGGCATCGATCCAGGGCAGCTTGCGGCGCAGGTCGCGGTCGGTGAGCGGCCGGAGGTTGAGCAGACTGCGCATGCGTGTACTGGGATCCGGTTCCTGTACCCGCCGGAGGACTGCCGGGTCGTGTCGGTGTCGGTACCTGCGGTTGAGGATGTGCCTGGGCTTGTTGAGGCGCGGGCGATCGCGGAGCCGGGTGCGGTGGTTCGGCTGCCGCCTGGCGCGCACCTCGGGCGGTATGCGTATGTGCTGGCTACGGCCGCTACGCCGCAGGAGTGCGATGCGGCGTTGGACGCTGCGGCTGCGCTGGCTCGGTTGGAGTACGAGCCGCTTGGTGTGAACGCGTCGGCCGGCGCACGGCCGTGGTGAATAGCAGCGACATCAGTGGCTTTAGCGACATCTGCGGCATCAATGGCCTGAGCTCTTGCTGCTCCGGCTCCGCACGCCCCCGATCTCTAAGGGAGTTCAGATGACACACCAGGACGTCGAGCTACTCGCCATCGGCGCCGGTCCCTCGAATCTCGCCCTCGCCGTGGCACTGGAGGAGCTAGCGCCGGACGACCTCGCGCGAAACTCTCTGCTGATCGAGCGGTCCGACGCGGTGGCGTGGCAGCAAGGGCTGCTGCTGCCCTGGGTCACCAGCCAGATCTCGTTTCTCAAGGACCTGGTGACGTTGCGCGACCCGTCTAGCCGGTTCTCCTTCGTCAACTACATGCACAGCATCGGTCGGCTCGACGAGTTCATCAACATGGGCGGGCTGTGGCCGTACCGGACCGAGATCTCGTCGTATCTGAACTGGGTCGCGAACTCGCTGGCCAAGGTCCGGCTGGAGCTCGGGCGTGAGTGCGCGGCGATCGAGGCGCGGCGGGGTGCGGACGGAGCGGTGACGGGTTGGACGACCCGGCTGGCGGATGGGTCGACGATCTCTAGTCGATACTTGGTGGTGGCGGGCGGGCGGGACGCACACGTCCCGGCGCCGCTGGCTGGGCTGCCGGCGGACCGCGTCGTGCACAGCACGCGGTACTCGCACCGGCTGGCGACGCTTGACCGTGAACTGCCGTACCGAGTCGCCGTGGTTGGTGGGGCGCAGAGCGCTGCGGAGATGTTCCGGGCGCTGCAGGATGATCTCCCGAATGCGGAAATCGCTTGGGTGATGCGCTCGCTCGGGCCGGGCGTGCTGCAGTCGAGCAAGTTCACCAACGAGATGTACTACCCGTCGTTCGTGGACAAGGTTTACCGCGCGTCGCCCGAGGGTCGCGAGGCGATCTGGCGGGAGATGCACCGGACGAACTATTCGGGTGTTGAGCCTGAGTTGCTGGATGCGCTGTACGCGGAGCGGTACGTCGACCGGCTGAACAACCGGACGCGGACGCGCCTGGTGACGATGGTGGACATCGTCGGCGGGCAGGTGCCGGAGAGTGCGGCCGGGGTGGAGTTGGACTTTTCCGACCGGACTACCGGGCAGGTTACGCGAACGCCGTTTGATCTGGTGTTCCTCGGCACGGGCTTCGAGCGGCGTATGCCGGGGCTGATTCGGCGGCTTGGCGACGAGCTCGGGCTTGGTGAGGACGAGATCGCGGTTAACCGTGCGTACCGGCTCGAGTTTGGCGAGCAGGGTGCTGCTGCTGTCGGTGGGGCGGCTTGCTATCTGCAGGGCGTCAACGAGGCCACGCATGGCGTCGGCGACTCGCTGTTCAGTGTGCTGGCCGTTCGTGCGGCGGACACGGTGCGCGACATCCTTGCTGGCCGTGGAGAGTCTGGGGCTGCATCGACCGGATTCGTTGGCGAGGCGGGCGAGGCGGGCGTGCAGGAAGTGCGTGAGCGCGAGTTGGCGGCGGCGGGCGGGGCTCGGCAGGCCGGCTGACCCGGCCCGCGCCTCGGGCGCTGCCGGAAAACACGGACGGAAAGGGGAGATCACCGTGATCAACTACAACGGACGGCTGTTCCGGCCGGTCACCGACGCGCCCGCCGAGACGCCGGTGGCCCGCTACCACCAGACGCAAGACCTGCTGTGGGGCGAGTTCTCCGGCGGCGAGGTGCGCCGCGGGTCGCTTACCGGGACCTGCGACGACGATGGCGTGCTGCGGTTCGCGTACTGCATGGTCGTGGATGGCGGCGAGGTCGTGACTGGTCTGTGCCGCAGCGTGCCCGAGGTGCTGCCGGACGGACGAATTCGGCTGACCGAGTATTGGGAGCGCTTCGGCGCCGGGGCTAGCACGGGGGTATCAGCCCTCGAAGAGCTCGCCGTCGTGGAGCCCACCCGCCGCCTCTGAGCGGCGGGCTGCGGCCCGGCCTGGAATTCAAAGCAAGACTCTGATACACCCTCACCCCACAGAAAGCGGTACCCCCATGCCTGAAACGAGCACGGCCGAAACGAGTACGGCCGACGGCGCGCCGCCGACCGGTCACCTCGGTGTGCTGGCCACCTGGCGGCACACCCCGCGGCAGGCGAAGGCTCTGCTGGTGGGGGTGTTCGTCAGCAAGCTGGCCGGATTCCTGCAGATCTTCCTGGTGCTGTTCCTGACGCACCGCGGCTACTCGTCGGGGCGTGCCGGGCTGGCGCTCGGGTTGTACGGCGCCGGCGCGGTGGTGGGGACGTTCGCCGGCGGGTGGCTCAGCGACCGGCTCAGCGCGCGGTCCGCCACCGTCATCAGCATGGTGGGCTCGGCGCTGCTGATCATTTCAATTATCTACCTGAACAACTATGGGCTGATCCTGCTGGCCGTGCTGATGGTTAGCGCCGTCGGGCAGCTCTACCGGCCCGCCGCGCAGTCGCTGATCACTGAGCTGACGCCGCGCGATCGGCTGGTGATGGTGACGGCGATGTACCGGCTCTGCCTGAACCTGGGTACGACGGTCGCACCGCTGATCGGAGTCGCACTGGCTTCGATCTCTTACAACCTGTTGTTCTGGGGCGAGGCGGCGGCGGCTACGGTTTACAGCGCGATCGCGTTGACGGCGTTGCCGCGCAAGGTCAAGGCGCCGGCTGAGGCTGCTGCCGTGCAGGCTGCGGAGGCGGAGGCGTCTGGTGCGCGGCCCGAAGCCCGCGCGCAGCGGCGCTCCGGGTACCTGGCGCTGCTGGAGGACCGGCGGTACCTGGCGTTCCTCGCCGCGTTCCTGCTGCTGTGCGTGGTGTATTGCCAGTACACCGCGGTGCTGCCGCTCGCGGTGATGCAAGCCGGACTGAGCACGTGGTGGTACGGCGCGGTCATCACGCTCAACGCCGTCATCGTGGTCGTCTTCGAGGTCGCGGCGACCAAGTTCGTGCAGACCTGGCCGCTCTGGCTGACGCAGATGAGCGGCTTCGCGCTGCTCGCCATCGGCTACGGCGTCTACGCGATCAAAATGGCGCCGGTCTTCCTGATCGTCGGCACCCTGATGTGGACGCTGTCCGAAATCGTCGGCGCGCCGACGGTGTGGGCGTACCCGGGAGTCGTCGCTCCGGAGCGGCTGCGCGGGCGGTACTTCGGGGCGATGCAGAGCATGTACGGGCTCGGATCCACGCTCGGGCCGATCGTTGGTGTGGCGCTGTTCATCCACGTCGGACAGCGGTTCTTCCTGTACGCGGCGCTGGTGGCGGTGCTGGCCACGGCGGTTGGCCGGGTCGGTATGCGTACGCCGGCGGAGCGGGCCGAAGCCGCGGCCGAAGCGACGGTCGAATCAATGTCCGAATCAGCAATCGAATCAGTTCACGAATCCCTGTCCGCGACCATGCCCGCGCCCGTCGGCGCGGAGCTGGCCGGCTGACCTCAAGGAGTACAGCATGTCCTCGAAGACACGACGGGCCGTCAAGGCGGCCGCCGCATCAGGGCTGCTCGCTCTGAGCACGGTGGTCCCCGGCGCGCAGGCCGCGCGGGCCGATTCGTCGATCACCATCTCGGTCGGACCGATCTTCACCGAGCTGCCCGCGCCGCTTTCCACGTCGCAGTGCCAGGCCGCGTACGGCATCCGGTGCTACACACCCGTGCAGCTGCACAACGCCTACAACCTCGCTCCGCTCTACGCGCGTGGCATCACCGGCAAGGGCCGCACGATCGTCGTCGCGGTGCCGTTCGGCTCGCCGACGATTCAGCACGACCTGTCTGTGTTCAGCGCGCAGTTCGGGCTGCCCGCACCTGATGTGCGTACGGTCCAGTTCGGCGACATCCCGCCGTACGACCCGACCGACTTCACGCGCATCGAGTGGGCTGCGGCCACCACTGTGCAGGCTGAGTACGCACACGCGGCCGCTCCGGACGCGAAGATCGTCATCGCGGCGACCAACGTCTCCGAGACCGAGGGGCTGACCGGCCTGCCGGAGTTGATGAACGCTGAGAAAGCCATGGCCGACCAGGGCGTCGGCGACGTGTTCCTGCAGATCTTCGGCGCGGCGGAGGGCACGTTCCCGGGCGTCGAGCAGGGCGACGACTCCAGCCTGCTGAACCTGCGCTACGCGTATAAGGACGCTGCGGCGCATCGCGTCACGGTCGTCTCGGCCGCCGGGGACACCGGCGTGACCGAGTCGGAAGCGGATGGAAGCACGCTGTACCCGCACCCGGCCGTCAACTGGCCGGCTTCCGACCCGCTGGTCACCGCGGTCGGCGGCACGCAGCTGTTCCTCGACGACGCGGGGAACCGGCTCCAGCCGGACATCGCGTGGAACGACTACGGCGGCGCGGGCGCCGGCGGCCTGTCAGAGGTCTTCAACCGGCCGTGGTACCAAGCCGGGGTCGCCGGGGTCGCCGGGGCGCACCGTGCGCTGCCGGATATCTCGATGGCCGCGGCGGTCGACGGCGGCAGCTGGGTCTACACCTCGTTCGACGGCATCGGCGGCAGCGGCTGGAGCATCTTCGACGGCACCATCGTGGCCGCTCCGTTCTTCTCCGGCATCGTGGCGCTGGCCGACCAGCAGGCGGGCCACCGGCTAGGCCCGATCAACCCCGCGCTGTACGCGCTCGGCGCCCTGAGCCGGCACGGAGTGCGCCACACCGGGCTGGTCGACGTCACCGTCGGCGACAACAGCCTCGGCGGCGTGACCGGCTTCACCGCCGGTCCCGGATACGACCTGACCAGCGGATGGGGCACCGTCGACGCGGCCTCGTTCGTCCGTGCCCTGGCCCACCTGGGTTAAGCGGCATCCGTTGCCCGCAATCCGCGGCGCCGGACGCGCCGCACCTGTCCGAAGAGGAGCCCCAGCGCATGGAAGCCGAACCGTTCCAGCATCTCGAACGCGTCCCCGGGGACTTCATGCAGAACCCTTACGAGCTGCTGGCCAAGTTCCGCGGCGACGGCCCGGCCCACGAGGTCGTGTTCGCGCACGGCGCCAAGGTCTGGCTGGTGACCGGATACGACGAGGTCAAGGCCCTGACGAACGATCCCAGGGTGAGCAAGGACGGGCGGCGGATGAACGAGCTGTTCGCCCGGCACTCAGGGATCGAGGTCGACGAGCACGCGCACGCGGTCGACGCGGAGCACCATGACGGTGAGCAGCCGGACGGCGCCGGCGACGAGGGCGAGTCTGGCGCGCACGCCGGCGTCGGCTTCGACGACGACCTCGCCGCGCACATGCTCAACAGCGACGCGCCGCGGCACACCCGGCTGCGCGCGCTGGTGAGTAAGGCATTCACCGCCGCGCGGGTCGAGCGGCTGCGGCCGCACATCGAGGAGGTGGCCGACCGGCTGCTCGACAAGCTCGCCGACCGCGACGTCGTTGACCTGATGGACGAGTACGCGGTCCGGCTGCCGATCACCATCATCGCCGAGCTGTTCGGGATGCCCGAGGAGGACCGCGAGCAGTTCCGGCTGTGGGCGCTCAAGCTGGTCGGCGCGGGTCAGGATCCTGACGAGGTGGCCGAGGCGTCCAAGAACGTCGTCGAGTACGCCAATGCCCTGATCGACGAGAAGCGGGCGAATCCCGGCGACGACATGACCAGCGAGCTGGTCAAGGTCACCGACAACGGCGATCGGCTCACGCAAGGCGAGCTGGTGGCGATGCTGTTCGTGCTCGTAGTCGCCGGGCATATCACGACGATCTACTCGATCGGGAACGCGGCGCAGAATCTGCTCACGCATCCGAGTGAGCTGGCCAAGTTGCGCGACGACCCCTCGCTGATGCCCGCCGCGGTGGACGAGCTGCTGCGTTACGACGGACCGTCCGGCGTCGGCACCTTCCGGTTCAGCAACGACGAGATCCAGGTCGGCGACAAGGTGATCCCGGCCGGGCAGATCCTCGCGCTGTCCTGGCACTCGGCCAACCGCGACCCGAAGCGCTACCCGGATCCGGACCGGCTGGACATCACCCGCAAGCCGCTCGGCAGCATGGCGTTCGGCCACGGCGTGCACTACTGCATCGGCGTGCCGCTGGCCAAGATGCAGATCGAGGTCGCGCTCAGCCGGCTGATCGCCCGCTACCCGCACCTGCGCCTGGCCGTCGGGCGGGATCAGCTCAAGTGGGAGAACAGCGCGCTGCTGCGCGGGCTGGTCGAACTGCCGGTGTCCATTCGGCCGGCCGAAGAAGAGTCCTGAGTCAGCTGAGTCCGGCTAGACGACCCCATGACCCTGCGAGACCACCCCAAGACGTGCGTGATGACCACAGACGTTGGAGTATCTATGTCCAGGCGTGAAGTCGAGCTGCTCGCGATCGGCGCGGGCCCGTCGAACCTCGGGCTGGCGATAGCGCTGGAGGAGCTTGCTCCCGACCTCGCTCGCAATGCCCTGATCATCGAGCGCAGTCCTTCGATCGAGTGGCAGCCGGGTTTGCTGCTGCCCGAGGCGAAGAGCCAGGTCTCCTTTCTCAAGGACCTGGTGACGCTGCGCAATCCCCGCAGCCGGTTCACCTTCCTCAACCACCTGCGAGCCACCGGCCGGCTCGACGACTTCATCAACATGAGCAACCTGACGCCGTACCGGCTGGAGATCTCGGCGTACCTGGATTGGGTCGCCAAGTCTCTGGCGCTGGTCTCGATACAGCTGGGCACTGGTTGTACGTCGATCCGGCCGCAGCGCGACGCGTCCGGCGCGGTCGAGCGCTGGATCACCACGCTGGACGACGGCTCCGAGATCGCCAGCCGCTACCTGGTGATCGGCACCGGCCGCGATGCGAATATCCCGGAGGTACTGGCCGACCTGCCGGAGAACCGGGTCGTGCACAGCACGCGGTACAAGCCGGCGGTGGCGCGCCTTTCCAAGGAGCTGCCATACCGGATCGCGCTGGTCGGCAGTTCGCAGAGTGCCGCGGAGATCTTCCGTTCGCTGCGGGGCGACCTGCCCAACAGCGAGGTCGCCTGGCTGATGCGCTCGGTCGGCCTGACCGCCGACCAGTCCAGCAAGTTCACCAACGAGCTGTACTACCCCTCGTACGTCGACGAGTTCTTCGCGTTCCCGGCCGAAGGCAGGGCGCTGGTCCTGAAGGAGCTGTACAAGACCAACTACTCCTGCATCACGCCGCCGATGTTGCAGA
Organism: uncultured Actinomycetota bacterium; assembly: GCA_963714445.1. Classification (GTDB taxonomy): domain Bacteria; phylum Actinomycetota; class Actinomycetes; order Streptomycetales; family Catenulisporaceae; genus Actinocrinis. Next base: position 69,880 of record CAVQPP010000156.1, on the reverse strand, counting down.
GCCTTTACACCGACATGTACCTCGATCGGCTCGTCGGCCGCAACGATCGGCGGCTGATCACGCTCACTGACATCACGTCGGCCACCGAGCAGGACGGCGAGGTGATCCTGCAGCTGACCGACAAGCGCACCGGCGAAGTCAGTGAACTGCGACGGGACGTCATCTTCCTGGGCACCGGCTTCGCCTGGCGCACGCCGCGCTTGATTCGCGCGCTCGCCGACGCCACCGGCCTCGGCGACTTCCAGGTGACGCGTGGCTACCGGATCGCGCTGCCCGAGGCGTCGCCTGCCGGCTGCTACTTGCAGGGCGTCAACGAGGCGACGCATGGCATCGGCGACTCGCTGCTGAGCGTGTTGGCGCGTCGGGCGCAGGACATCGTGCAGGACATCCTCGAGCACCGGGGATCCACGTCAGGGCTCTTCCCGGCGCATCCGGTGAATGTCGCGGTCGGCTCGGCTTCAATCAACGGCGCGTCAATCGGGAGTGCGGCGTGACGATTACGGAGATCCGGCCTACGTCCGTCGCCGAGCTGCGCGACGAGGCATACGAGGCGCTGCGCGACGCGCTGCCGGCGGCGAACCTCGAGGAGGCGCTGCGGTGCAGCGCCAGGTTGCACGCGTCATTGCCGGACCGCGAAGCGCTGGACCGCAACCTGGTGATGGTGGCTTACGGCGGCGGCAAGGACAGCTCGTACACGCTCGCCTTCGTCCGGGCGATGCAGCTGATCCTGTTCCGGGTGCATGGCAGCACGTTCCGGCTGCGAGTGGCCACGAACCGGCACGCCGGGATGCCGCGCGCCGTGCTGGAGAACGTGCACCGCGAATACAGGGCACTGATGCTCTATCAGGACCCTGGTTGCGAGCTGCTGCTGGTCGACGGGGACGAGGTCAGCATCTTCGACGTGGACTCGCCGCAGCCTGAGCACATGGTGCAGCGTAATCGTCTTGACATCCTGATGACCGGGCATCGGACCTTCGCGGACGGACGGCCGACATTCTGCAACGCGTGCAACCTGAGCGTGTTCAACTCGTTCGGCGTCGCCGCGGCGTACGGACGCGGGGCCGACCTGATCATCACCGGGGATTCGAGGGAGGAGCAGCGTCAGTACACGGCGTGGGTCGGTCGGCTGGCTCGTCAGTTGGCTGTGCCTGATAGGCCTGCGCGGAGGCCCGAGCAGGCGCAGGGCGGCGGTTCTGGTGGTCCGGGTCGGCTGTTGGCTCGGCTGGACGCGATCGGCCAGTCCTACTTCGCGGACATCCACGGACCCGACGACGCGGCGGCGCTCGCCGAGCGGCGCGTGTGCTCGGACGTGCCTGCCGGGCTGCGGTTCTTCTCAATCTACGACGACACGGCGTACCGCGCCGGGGACCACTTCGAGCTGCTGACCGGCTTTCTGGGCTTCGAGTTCGACGACCTGGCGTTCAGCTTCACCGAATCGGACTGCGGGAACCCGGCGCTGATGGCGCACCTGCGCGGTCTCAAGTGCGAGCACGTATACGGCCGCTCGTACGCGGAGGGACTGACCGAGTACGTCGGGTTCGCCCTCGGGCTGATGCGCAAGAAGGACTTCCCGCCGGACCTGGTGGAGATGATGCGCGCTCGGTACGAGAGCCCCGGCGCGGTGGACCGGATGCGGTGGACGGCGGCTCAGTACGCCTGGGAGACCTTCGGGCTGACCGAGGAGCAGCTGGTCTGCATGGCCTACTCCCCCTTCGCGGAGAAGGCCGCCGGGCTCGGCGAGTTCCTGGCACGAGAGCAGCCCGCGCTCGTGGCGCGGGCCGAGGACATCAAGGCTCTGCTCTCTGACGACGCGCGCGACGACGCGGAGCTGGCCAGCGAGTTGCTGCGTATCAGTGGGCTGGAACTGTCGCGACTGCGGGTGCTGCACGGCCGGTCCGTGCGTCGCCCAGCTGCGGCCACGGCCGACGGCCAGGTCATCACAACCGTGCTCGCCGGCGACCCGCACAAGACCGTCATCCGTACCCGGACCGCGCCGAACGGCCCGGACATCCTCGAACAGATCTCGGGAAGGTAGCCATGACAGCTGACGTACAGCATCTGGACCGCGACAACCTGCTGCACGAGTACGGACTCGACACGCAGCGGCTGTTCCCCTGGGACGTGCTCAACGCCCCGTTCGAATCCTCCTGGGCGGTCGCTCGGCCGCACTCCTCGTCCACCCTGCACTCCCACCACGAGCACGAGATCTTCATCGCGGTGCGCGGTAACGCGGTGATCGAGTACGACGGCGACCCGATGCCGTTCGAAGCCGGCGACGTCTGCTCTTCCGGCCCGGGCACGAGCACCAGGTGATCAACGACACCGACGAGGCGTTCGTGTTCTACAGCGTCTGGTGGGACGCCGAGATGTCCGAGCGCTTCCTGGCCCGCGACGCCCGCGACGCCCACGACCGAGCGGAGGCTCACGTATGAGCGGCGTGATACAGACCCCGATGAACCCGCGCCCGAGCGAGGACGAGCGTCCGGTTTACGTCCTCGGGCCGAACCCGACCCCGAACGGCGGCATGCACCTGGGCCACATGGCCGGGCCGTACCTGGCTGGTGACGTGTACGCGCGATACCAGCGCGCTCGCGGCCGGAAGGTGGTCTTCACCACCGGCACCGACGACAGCCAGACCTTCGTCACCGCCACCGGCGCGCGCAAGGGGATCGACCCGCAGCGGCTGTGCGACGAGTCGACCGTGCTGATCCGCGAGGCGCTGTCCGAGATGGGCATCTCCGTGGACGGATTCGGGCCCTTCGACGAGGGCTACCACGACTCCGTTGTCGAGTACTTCACCGCGCTGCACGCGGCCGGCAAGTTCCGGCTGAAGACCGTGCTGCTGCCGTACCTGGAGCGTACCGGCGAGTTCATCGTCGAGGGCTTGGTCGAGGGCGACTGCCCGGTCTGCCTGACCACCTGCCGCGGCGGCCTGTGCGAGACCTGCTGCCACCCGAACAACTTCGACCAGCTGCTCAACATGCACTCGACCATCGACCCGACCGACATCCCGGTGCTGAAGGAGGCCACCATCCTGGTCTTCCCGATGGAGGAATACCGGGAGCAGCTGACGGCCTATCACGAGGCGTGGGCGCCGTACTGGCGGCCGCACATGGTGCAGATGGTGCGGGACCTGCTGTCCCGGCCGCTGCTGGACGTGCCGATCACGTACCCGCTCGACTGGGGCATGAAGGTCCCGTTCGAGGAGACGCCGGGCCAGGTGTTCAACGCGTGGCTGGAGCTGATCCCGGCCGGCATGTACACGTCGGGATACGCGGCGCGGCAGATCGGCTGGGATGCCGAGACCGGGCAGCTGTGGTCGCCCGAAGAGGACATGCGCATCGTGCACTTCCTCGGCTTTGACAATGCCTACTTCTTCAACCTCACGCACATGGCGCTGCTCATGGCGCACGGCGACAAGTACGTGCGCCCGGAGTGGATCCTGACCAACGAGTTCTACGAACTGGAGAGCGAGAAGTTCTCCACCAGCAAGGGCCACGTGCTCTCGGTGCAGGAGATTCTGAGTCAGGTGCCCCGCGACCTGGTCCGGCTCTACCTGGCGCTGACCGCGCCGGAGTATCAGCGCACGACGTTCAGCCGGGCCGGGCTGGTGAAGATCACCGAGGGCCGACTGGTCGGTCCGTGGAACCGGCTGGCCACCGCGTTGGGCAAGGCCGCGGCCGAGCTCGGTGCGGCGGGCGATGCTGGCGATGGTGGCGGCGTCGCCGCGCTGCCGGTCTCGGACGCGGGGCGTTCGCACGCGGCGGTGCTGCTGGAGCGCTTCGACTTCTCGTATGAGATGCCGAACTACAGCATGAACCGGTCCGCCGACGCGGTGCTCAACCAGATCGGCCGGCTGGCCCGGATCGCGGGCACGCTGGACGGCGTCGGCGTGGATCAGGACCCTGAGGCTTGGGGCGACCTGTTCCTACAGGCCAAGGCACTGCTCGCGCTGGCCTCGCCGATCCTGATCGATCTGGCCGAAGCGGCCCGCGTGGCCGGCGGCTTCGACGGAGTTCTTGCCCCCGGCGCCTTTGCGGTGGCCGAGGTCGCACCGTTCGCTCCGCCGCTGCTGCCGTCCGCCATCGCCGGCGACGGCCTGAATCCGGATCGGTGAGTCCGGTGCGCGTCGTCGTGGTCGGCGCGGGGGTGGTGGGCCTGCTCACCGCCGTGGAGTGCGTGCGGGGTGGGGCGGCTGTCGAGCTGGTGGACCGGGCTCGCATCATCCCGAACGAGCGCGCCGCGTCCTACGACTCGCATCGGGTGGTGCGCACGCTGCACCGAGGCGACGCACAGCTCACCGCAGCGGCTGCTCACCTTCATCAGGACTGGATCGACGTCGAGCACGAAGTCGGAGCCAAGTTCTTCCAGCACACCGGCGTACTGACCGCGATGTCTCAGTTCGAGGCCGAGAACGCGCTGCTGGTGATGAAGGAGGCCGGGTCCGGCGCCTGGCTGGTCTCCCCGAGGAGTTGGCTGACCGGTATCCGTACGTGCAAACGGCCACGGGTACCGGCGGCATCTTCGAGCCGGAAGCCGGCATGGTACGTCCCGACCGAGCACTCAATGCGCTGATCCGCTGGCTTCGCCGCCAGCCGAGCGTGAAAGTACACGAACACCGCCGAGTCGTCGTGGTCGAAGAACACGGAGCGGTCATCTTCGAGAACGGCGACGCGTTGGAAGGCGATCGAGTCGTCGTCGCGGCCGGGCCGTGGTCACGCGAACTGCTGCCTCGGTTCCTGGCCGCCGAGTTGACGCTCAAGCGGCAGACCATGCTCAGCTACGTGCCGAGCCGCTGGGCCGACGCGTGGTCCGGCACGCCGGCCATCCTCGGGCTCGGCGGCACGCGCGACGCCTGGGTGATGCCGCCGATCGCCGGATCTCCGGTGCGGATGAGCGCGCACAGCGCGTGCCGTTCCGTGTCGGAGCTGACCGACTACGACACCGAACCGAAATGGCGCGACCACCTGCTCAAACGGTTCAGCAAGGTGCTGACGGACTTCGACCCGGCGGACGTGGTCGACGCGACCGAGGGCTACTACCTCACCGACGACAGCAGGCAAGGGCCGCTGTTGGCGGAACTCGGCGACGGGACCGTCCTGGTCTACGCGGCCTGCGGCGGGATGTCCTTCAAGTTCGGCCCGGCCGTGGCCCGCGCCCTGGCCGACCGCGCCCTCGGCCGAACGCCGCCGAGAAGCACCGGTCTCGAACCGGTCGACACGCCGCGGCGGCTGGCCGCGACTCACCCCGAGAGGAGGGTCTGGTGAAACTCCTGGCCCTGGAAGCCGTGCAGAACGCGAGTTACTACCTGTCCCGCTATCGGCAAGTCGAGGAGTACGGCGCGCAGCTGTACGTCCTCAACGGCTTCGGCGACCCGGAGTACTGGCCGGCCGAGCGGTACCGGATCGCCGGGTCCAAGCACCTGGACGACCTGATCACGGCGGCGAAGGAATGGCACGCCGAGGAGCAGTTCGACGGCGTGCTCTCCTTCTCCGAGTCCGCGGTGGTAGCCGTCGCCGCGGTCGCCGAGGCGCTGGGCCTGCCCGGAGTCGGCGTCGAGGCGGCGCGCACCAGCCGTAACAAGCTGCTGATGCGTGAGGCGCACGAGCGGTACGGCGTGCCCCGGCCGTTCTTCCGGCTGGTGCCCGACGTCGACGCGGCGCTGGCGGCGGCCGAGGAGTTCGGCTACCCGGTGATCCTCAAGCCCACGCTGGGCGCGGCGAGCAACTTCGTTTTCCGGCTCGACGGTCCGGACGACGTGCGGCTGCGCTTCCCGCAGGCGGTCGAGGGCATCGGCCGGATGTCCTGGTACACGATGGAGCCCGAGGGTGTGGATGTCGGCCCGCACGGGTTGCTGATCGAGTCCTTCCTGGATGGCCCGGAGTTCCTGACCGAGTCGCTGATCTGGGACGGCGAGGTCTACGTGGGCTCCATCGTGGACCGTGTCACCATCGAGGGCTCAACCTTCGACGACGACGTGCATCACGCGCCGACCGCGCTCGGCCCGGATCAGGTCGCCGCGGTGCATCGGGTGATCGCGGCGGCGGCGAAGGCGCAGGGGCTCAATCGCAGCGTGCTGCACGCCGAGGTCCGGTTCCACCGAGGCGAGCCGCACCTGCTGGAGATCGCGGTGCGGCCGGGCGGCGGCGGCCTGGATTACTTCGCCCGGATCAGCGCCGGCTACTGCCCGATCAAGGCCCTGATCGACGTGTCCAGGGGCGTGCGGCCCGACGTCGCGCACTACCACCCGACCGGCGTGCACACCGCCGGGACGTGCCTGATCAGCGAGCCGGGCCGGGTCGAGCAGATCACCGTGCCCGAGTCGGTCTCGGGCAGCGACCGGGTCTTCTTCCTCAAGGTCACCGCCAAGCCCGGGGACGTGATCCGCCGGCCGCCGCACGGCAACAACATCCTCGGTTTCCTCTGCACCACCGGCAGCTCGCGAGACGACGCCCTGAGCGCCGCCTACGAGCTGGCCGACCAGATCGACGTGCGCATCGGCGCCTGACCCGAAGTACGAAAAGGAGCGATGAACGTGAAGCCGGCATACGGCGGCACCGCTTCCTGGGCCTGCAACCCGGGCTTTCCGCCCTCGACTATTTTCCCGTTCACCCCGCCGGAGCGGATGGGAATTCGAAACCTGTTCGAGTTCCAAACCCTGATGTACCGGCCGCTGTACTGGCTCGGCCGCGACGGCGAGCCCGGCGTGGACTACGACCTGAGCCCGGCCGAGCCGCCGCAGTGGAGCGAGGACGGGCTCAGCGTCACGGTCACCGTCAAGCCGTGGCAGTGGTCGAACGGCGAGACGATGTGCGCCGACAACGTCATGTTCTGGCTGAACATGATGGTGGTGAAGGCGAGCCGCTACGGCGGCTACTCCCCCGGCTACCTGCCGGACAACCTCGCCTCGTACGAGAAGGTCGCCGAGGACAAGGTGCGGCTCACCTTCGACAAGAAGTACTCGCCCGACTGGGTCCTGATGAACCAGCTGACCCTGATCACCCCGATGCCGAAGGCCTGGGACCGCAAGTTCGTCCCAGGCACGGCAGACGACCAGCCGGCCAACGCGTCGGGCGACCCGGCCGACGTGCCCGCCGTGTACGACTACCTCGTCGAGCAGAACGGAGTCTGGACCGAAGAGAACAACCAGCTGCGCACCACCTGGCCGGACAGCCCGGTGTGGAGCGTGGTCAGCGGGCCGTGGCAGCTGCACAGCTTCGACCTGGACGGCACCGTGGTCTTCCACCCCAACGAGATGTATTCGGGCCCGAACAAGCCGTACCTCGACGTGTTCCGGCTCGTCCCGATGGCGTCGGACGTGGCCGAGTACGCGCGGCTGAAGGCCGGGCCGGACGGCCCTGACTCGATCCAGGTCGGCTACCTGCCCTACGGATTGGAGACGGAGGAAACCAGCAGCTCGGGCACGAACCCGCTGGCCGGCGATTACCGGCTGGTACCACAGAACATTTACCTGATCAACTACATGCCGCTCAACTTCGAGAACCCGACTACCGCCGGGCACATCATCCGGCAAACCTACTTCCGGCAGGCGCTACAGCACACGCTGGATCAAGACACTGCGATCCAGGAGATCTTCCACGGCTACGGATACCGGACCACCGGCCCGGTACCGACCGTGCCGGACAACAAGTACGTCTCGCCGGCGCAGCGCGGCGACCCGATGCCGTTCGATGTCGAGCGCGCACGCACGCTGCTGCGGGAGAACGGCTGGGATGTGAGCACCACTCCGGCCGTGTGCGTGCGCGGCGGCAGCGGACCCGGCGGGGCAGGCGAGGGCGTGTCTGTGGGCGACAAGCTCACCTTCAGCCTGCGCTACATCGCCGGGCGATCCTCGCTCACGCTGCTCATGCACCAGTTCAAGAAGGACGCCGCGAAGGCCGGCATCGAATTGCGATTGGCGGAGGTCTACGGCTCGGCGATGGTCGCGCAGGACCACAGCGAGGCCAGCGAGGACAAGCCGAAGCTCTGGGAGATCCAGTGCTGGAACGGCGGCTGGGTGTTCTACGGCCAGCCGACCGGTGAGGTGCTGTTCAAGACCGGGGCAGGCAGCAACTACGGCAAGTACAGCGACCCGGTCGCGGACGAGTTGATCGAACGCACGGTGCTCGCCAACACGGCAGTCGACGGAGGCGACGAAGCGCTCTACGCGTACCAGGACTACCTCGCCGAGCAGGTGCCGACCGTTTGGGCCCCCGGCTTCCCGCTGCGGGTCTTCGCCGTGGCGGAGAACTTGCACGGCGTCGAGCCGGTCAATCCGTACGGGATGCTCATGCCCGAGAACTGGTATTACACAGAATCCTGATCACCAGGGTTCTGATCACCAGGATCCTGGTTCCCAGGGTCCCCGGAGCCCTAAGTCACAGCCGCAGGCCGTGTATTTACCGGCTTTCTGCAAATCCTCTCCTTTCATGGAAGCCACTCGCGGGCGTGCACCGCGCAGACCAGCTGGAGCTATGCCATGTCCGAATTCAGCCCGTCGCAGATCACCCTCACTCCCGAGGAACAGAACGCATTCCGCACTGCGGCATCGGGTCTGGCCGACTACGACCCGGTGACCGAGACCGAGAAGTACGTGCTAGCCGCGCAACTGGCCGCCGCCAAGCTGCCCGAGCGGGTCCGGCGCACCGCCGCCGCGTTCAACCGGGACGGCGCGCCGGCCGGCGGTCTGCTGATCCGCAACCTGCCGGTCGAGCCGCTGCCGCCGACGCCCGACCACGCCGACTACGGCATGGGCATCCAGCTGCCGGCGGCACGCGTGTTCAGCGTGGCGTCCGCGCTGTTCGGCGACCAGTTCGGCTTCAAGCCGGAGCTGGCCGGGCACATCATCCAGGACATCCTGCCGGTGTCAGGCTTCGAGGACACTCAGCAGTCCATCTCCAGCCGCGCCCTGCTGGAGCTGCACTGCGAGACGGTGTTCACCGACTTCCGCGCCGACGTGATCGGGCTGCTGTGCCTGCGCCCCGACCCGGACCACGAGGCGGGCACCGTGCTGGCCTCGACCGCGATGCTGCTGCCGCGGCTGAGCCCGCGCACCATCGAGGTGCTGTTCGAGCCGCGCTTCTCCACCACCGTGGACGGCTCGTTCCTGCGCGGATCAGGGATCGACCACCCGATCGTGATCGGCCCGGTCCAGGTGTTCTCCGGCAGCCCGTCCCGGCCGCGCATCCGCTGTGACTTCGCCGAGACGCGCGGTCTGGACTCCGAGGCGCAGGACGCGCTGGACGAGCTGTACCGAGTGGCCACCGACACGATCATCGAGCTGCGGCTCGAGGCCGGCGACCTGCTGCTGATCGACAACCACGACGCGTTCCACGGCCGCACCTCGTTCCGCCGGTACGGCAACGGCCAGGACCGCTGGCTGCTGCGCACCTTCATCACCCGCGACCTGTCCCGCAGCCGCGTGCACCGCCCCGGCGACCGCCGGATCGTGGACGCCGACTACGCCGCCGGGAGCAACGTGCTGGCGCTGAGCGCCGTCCGATGACGGCGCCGACCGCGACCGTTCCGGCTCAACTGGCGCCGGAGGGCGCCGACACCGTCACCACCGATTCAGCCGCGTCCGACGGCGCGGCGGGCCTTACCGTCGTGCTGAGCAGCGTGTCGTCGGACTCTCATACCTGGAACCTGGTCTACCTACAGCTGTACATGGAAGAGCAGGGCCACCGGGTGATCAACCTAGGCGCCTGCGTTCCGGACGACCTACTGATCGACGAGTGCGTGCGCACTCGCCCCGATCTCGTGGTGATCAGCACGGTCAACGGACACGGCTCGATCGATGGCAGCAGGCTGATAGCCCGGATCCGGGCCGTCCCCGAACTCGCCGACACCCCGGTGGCCATCGGCGGGATGCTCGGCATCAACGGTCCGGACGGGCAGCGTAGCAAGGCCCTGCTTCTGGCCGCGGGTTACACAGCGGTCTTCGACAGCGGGGCACGGATGCCCGCGTTCCGCTCGTTCCTCACCCGGCTCGCCGCGGGCGTGGCCGCGTGAACACCGCCGAGTTCGTCGACAGCACAGGGCAAGTGGACAGTACCGGGATCGCCGCCGTACCGGCCGAGTCGTTCGGGGCCTTCGTAGCCCGGGCGCACGCGGCCGGGCGGCTGGTGGTCCAGCCGCGGATGGGCATGAGCAGCCCGGCCACGATGCGCGCCGGGCTGCTGGCCACCCGGCGCGCGCGGGCCGCCACCGTCGGCACCATCACGCTGGACAGCTACACCCGGGTCGGCGACGACGCGAAAGCGCGTGCGGCACTGGACTCCAGCGCCGAGCTGAACGGCTATCCGATCGTCGCGCACGACCGCTCGACCACTCGCGCCGTGCTGGCCGGGATCGACGGACCCGGATTCCCGGTCCAGGTCCGGCACGGCTCGCCGTGCCCGGAGAACATCTTCAAGGCACTGATGGCGGCCGGCCTGCACGCCACCGAGGGCGGCCCGGTCTCCTACTGCCTGCCGTACAGCCGCACACCGCTGGACGTCTCGATCCGCAACTGGACCGAGTGCTGCGAGCTGCTGGCCGAGCTGCGCGAGATCGGCACCGAGCCGCATCTGGAAAGCTTCGGCGGCTGCATGCTCGGTCAGATGTGCCCGCCGAGCCTGCTGATCGCGATGAGCGTGCTGGAGTGCATGTTCTTCCGCGAGCACGGCATCCGCAGCGTTTCGCTCAGCTATGCCCAACAGACCAACGAGGAACAGGACCGGGAGGCGGTCCTCGCGCTGCGGCTGCTGGCCGCCGAACTGCTGCCCGACGTCGACTGGCACATCGTCATCTACACGTACATGGGCGTGTACCCGCGCACCGCGCTCGGCGCGACCGGCCTGCTCGAGCAGTCCGCTCGACTCGCCGTGCGCACCGGGGCGTCCCGGCTGATCGTCAAGACGGTCGCCGAGGCGCACCGCATCCCCACCATCGCCGACAACGTCAACGCACTGGAGACGGCCGCCGCAGCCGCCGCGGCCGAACGACTCGCCCCGGCGCCCGGCCCGCTCGCGGACACCGGAATCCTCGCCGAAGCCAGAACCCTGATCGACGCGGTCCTCAGCCTCGACCCCGACCCGGGCCGCGCGCTGGCCGCCGCCTTCCGGCGCGGCCTCCTCGACATCCCCTACTGCCTGCACCCGGACAACGCCGGGCGCGCCCGCAGCTTCATCGATCCGTCCGGCCGGCTCCAGTGGTCCCGAGTCGGCGACATGCCGATCCGGCCACCCGCCGGGCGGCGCAGCGCCGAGCTCGGCTCGACGCGGTTGCTCGCCTCGCTCTCCTTCGTCGAGCGCAGATTCGACGACGCGGGCCTGGCGGGCTACCTGGACGCGCTCGGCGAACCGGCCGACCGCGAGCAGCGCGCACTCAAGGGAGTGGTGTAAATGACCGAGACGCTCGTCCGCGCGCCGGGGACACCCCGGGAGCACCTGTCCTCGCCGACCACCCGCTCGGCGCTGCGGATTCAGAACACGATGCTGACCGCGGTCCGGGGGCTGCTGGCCGAGCGCGGCTTCACCGAGATGCTGCCGCCGGTCATCGGCCCGGTCACCGACCCCGGCGCGCGCGGCGCGAAGCAGGTGGACGTGGATTACTACGGCCACCGCTACAAGATGATGACCAGCGCGATCCTGTACAAGCAGGCCTCGCTGACCGCGTTCGACAAGATCTTCTGCATCGCGCCGAACGTGCGCCTCGAGCCGCTGGAGACCGCGAACACCGACCGGCACCTGGCCGAGTTCCACCAGATCGACGTGGAGGTCGCCGGGGCGAGCCGGGAGCAGATCACCGCGCTGGTCGAGGACCTGGTGGTACACGTGGTCGGCCGGGTCGTCGCCGAACTGCCGGACGAGCTGGAGGCGCTGGGCCGCGACTGCGGAGCCTTCGCAGCGCTGGGGACGCGGCCCTTCGAGCGGCGCACGCACGCCGACGCGGTCGCCGACGCTGCACACGCTGGGGCACCCGCAGAGCCCTGACGCCGAGATCGACTGGGCGGCCGAGGCGCTGCTGTCGAGCAAGTCGGCCGCGCCGTTCTTCGTCACCGACTATCCGAAGGGCTCCCGGGGCTTCTACGACAAGGAGAGCCGCGAGCGCCCCGGCTACCTGCGCAACTTCGACCTGATCGCGCCCGAGGGCTACGGCGAGCTGTGCAGCGGCAGCGAGCGCGAGCACGACTACGCCACCATCGTGGCGCGGATGCGCGAGACCGGCGAGAACCCGGCCAAGTACGGCTGGTACCTGCAAATGGTGCGCGAGGGCATCACCGGCAGCGCCGGGTTCGGCATCGGCCTTGAGCGCTTCACCCGGTACATCGCGGGCCTGGAGTCGGTGTGGCAGGCCAACGCCTACCCGAAGATCCCCGGCGTGGTGTCGCCGTGAGCGGCCTGCGCGCGGCCGGCTTCCCCGAGGCGGCCGTCCGCGAGCGGGCACTGCGCGGCTCGGCCGGGGCCTTCCCGAACCCGCGCGACTACGGCGCGGCGCTGTTCGGGGCGAGCCCGGCCCGGTCGCTGGCTGCCGCCCCGGACGCGCTGGACGAGTTGCGGCTGGTGCCACCGGTGTTCATGCCGCGGCGGCTGGAGAAGCTGATCGACCTCGGCCGCGAGCCGGTGTATCAGGACGTGGAGCTGACCACGGAGGTCGGCGGCTTTCGCAGCGCCCTGCCACTGTACCTGTCGGCGTTCGGCTCGACCCAAGTGGCCAGCGTCGACCTCGGCACGGCGGCGGCACGGCAGGCCGGCCGGCTCGGCATCCCGATGGTGATCGGCGAGAACGTGATGCCGGTCAACGGCTATGGCCGCATCGACGGCGAGGACGCGCAGTTCTCGCTGCTCACCCGGATCAAGTCCTACGCGGCCTGCGTGGCTGACGGCCTCGGCGGCGTGGCGGTCCAGCAGAGCACTGAGGACGCCGACGCCGAGGTGTGGAACAACGTCTACAGCGACCCGGGCACCCAGCCGCTGCTCGATTCCGGGCGGCTGGCCTTCGAACTGAAGGTGGGTCAGGGCGCGAAGCCGGGCCTCGGCGGGATGACGCTGGTCGACCGGGACGCGGCGGCCCGGCTGGCCGAGGCGTACAGCATGGATGACGAGGTCTTCGGCCCGCGCAGCGAGAAGGTGCTGCGCTGCAGCAGCCCCGGCACGTTCACCGCGGAGATCCTGCGCCAGCAGATCCGGCTGATGCGCAACAACTATCCGCGCGCGAGGGTCTGGGTGAAGCTCACCCCGGCCCGGGACGTGCGCGACGCGGCGAAGGTGGCCTGGGACGCGGGCGCCGACGCGGTCACCGTCGACGGTGCCGAGGGCGGCTCCGGCTGGGCGCCGTGCGCGTTCTTGCAGGACGTCGGGCTGCCGCTGGCCGAGTGCCTCAGCAGGCTGACCGGCCTCGAACACACCGCGAGCCTGCTGGTGTCCGGCCGGATGTGGGAGGGCGCACGCGCCGCCAAGTGCCTGGCCCTCGGCGCGAACGCGGTCGGCCTCGGCCGCGCGGCGCTGCTAGCCGTCGACGCCGATCCGGAGGAGGGATTAGTCAACCTGGTCCAGTGTCTGGCTCTAGAGCTGCGGATGCTGACCAGCGCGATGGGCAAGTACGCCGTCGGCGAGCTCTCGGCCGAAGACGTCTGGTCCGCAACCTGCGGCTGAGAGGAGGATCGCCTATACGGTTACCAATATTTATACGGGCTCTCATATGACTTGGCCCCGGTCCGAAAGTGGACCGGGGCCTAGTTCGTTGTCGCGGCGGTTAGATCAGGCTCTGCCGCCACGGGGTGCGCAGGTCGAGCGTGCAGCAGCGCACCGCGCCGCCGGCCTTGCCGAGTTCCGAGACGTCCACGCCGATCGCGGTGAAGCCGCGTGCCCGCAGCTTCGCGATCAGGCCGGTGGCGGACTGCGGCAGCACCACGTTGCGTCCGTCCGAGACCGCGTTGAGCCCGAAGACCTCCGCGTCCTCGTCCTCGGCCAGGATGGCGTCGGGGTAGAGCGCGGCCAGCACGGCCTGGCTCTCCGGCGCGAAGGCGGCCGGGTAGTACATGATCTCGTCGTCATCGAGGACGGATAGCGCCGTGTCCAGGTGGTAGTAACGCGCGTCGACCAGGGTCAGCGGGACGACCTGCCGTCCGGTCAGCTCCTGCAGCTCGGCGTGCGAGTTCGGGTCGGTACGGAACCCGGTGCCGGCCAGGATGCGGCCACCGGCGGCCAGATAGTCGCCCGCGCCCTCGTTGATGTAGCGCGCCTCACGCACGCCAGGGTACCGGTGCGCGCGGAACCAGTCGCCGTGCGCGTCGCTCTCCGCAGTCCGCTGCGGATAGCGGAAGCGAGCCAGCAGCACGGACGAGTCGTCGAGCACCGTGGCCCCGTTCGCGGTGAACACCATGTCCGGCAGGCCCGCTATCGGGGCCAGCTCGCTGACCCGGTGCCCGAGTTCCCGGTACGTGTCGCGCAGCCGCTCCCACTGGGCGACCGCGAGGTCGGTGTCGACCGGCTTCGCGACGTCCATCCACGGGTTGATCGAGTACGTCACCTCGAAGTGGATGGGCGCGCACATTAGGTAGTGGCGGGGCCGGGGCGTGCGGATGCTGTGCACGGGGCGGTCGGCGTTCTGCATTCGGGTCTCCTGACCTGATATCGGATATGCGGGCGGCGCCTGTCTTCGATGAGCCCTGTCTTTGATGAGTCCTGTCCTTATGAGCACTGTCTCGATGGGATCTATCGAGCGGGTATCTCAGACTGAGTACGTGCGGGGGTTTCAGCCCACTTAGTCAAGCCGCGGCCTTCACCAGCACGGGCTTCGGCACGCGGCCGGCGCGGAACTCCGGCGTGTTCGCCAGGCGCTCCAGTGCGCGCATGCGCATCGGGCCGACGCTGCCGATCGGCAGCCGCAGCCGCTCGGCGATCTCCGCGTAGGTCGGGCACTGATTCGACGTCGCCAGCACCAGCACGTTGCGCAGCCGCGACGGGAGCCGGTCCAGTGCCTGCGCGACTTCGCTGTCGTATTCGCCCTCGCTGGGGTAGACGTCGGACACGGCCTGCCCCTCCGCGCCGCAGTACTCGGTCTCCGGGTCGGCGCACAGCACATAGCGGTTGCCGGCGGTAGCCAAGCGGATCGCCTCGCGCCGGGCCGCGACCACCAGCCAGGCACCCAGGTGCTCGGGCTCCCGTATCTGGTGCGCGTGCTGCCATAGCAGGACCCAGGTCTGCTGCGCCGCGTCGGCGGCGTCGGCCGAGCCGAGGCCCGCCTTGCGCGCGGTGTGGCGCACCAGCGGCTCGTAGCGCCGGACTATCTCGCGCCAGGACGCCCAGTCTCCCCGTGCTACCCCCTCGAGCAGGTCGCCCGGCGTCGGTTCTGCCGACTGGTCGTCAGTCGTACGAGCGGACAATTCCCTCACTCCTCTTGATCTTGAAAGAGCGGCGCCCGCGATAGCCGCGCATCAGCGGCCTCGGGCCTCGATCGCCATTAACACGCGACCCACTAATCACGCGGCATCACGTACCGAAGCCGCCGTGATAACGAGCGGACCGGCGCCCCCGCGCCGTGATAACGCCGCGATAGCCGCGGTGATAATCCGGGGTTTACGCCCTTTCCTACTTTTGCCTCACCGGATGCGAAACACCCAGGAGAGGACCTCGAAATGCGAATCAACAGTCTGAAGATCGCCGCCATCGCGACCATCGCCGCCGCCAGCATCTCGTTCTTCGGATCTGCTGCTTTCGCAGCTCAGGGCGCACACACGTCCGCCGGCACGGTCACCCGCGCCGACTGCGCGCCGACCCACATCGTCCAGTCCGCCAACGACCCCTGGGACTGACACGCTCCCGCTGACCGCGCCTAGATCCAATCGCGAATAACGCCCAGACATTATTGGGGCCGCCGGATTATCCCGGCGGCCCCAATGTTTTTCGAATTATCGAAGATATCTGAGCTATCCGATTACTATCCGCTGGGTATCCGTGCGTTGGATCACTGCCGTTGGATCACTGCGCCGGGACGACGTCCCCGGGCAGCGCGTGCGCGGTGTCGCCGAATGCCGCGGTCCCGAGCCTGGCGTTGAGCCGGGCCAGGTCGAGCCGCACCGCCGCCGCGCCGCCGTGGTCCATGATCCGCTCCCGGATCGCCAGCGCCCGGGTGAGCATTTCGGCGGCCTGCTCGAAACGGCCAAGCGCGTTGTTCGCCGCGCCGAGGTCGATCAGCAGGTGTCCCTCGCCGATAACGTCTCCAGCCCAGCGCACCATCGCCAACACCTCGGCGAAGGTGTGCTCCGCGCGCCCCAATTCTCCGCGCTGCATCAGCACCTGGCCCATCCGGCGCAACGCCCGCGCCTCGCCGCCCGCGTAGCCCACCAAGCGATAGATCGCCAGGGCGTCCTGCAGCCGGGCGTGCGCGACGGCGCCGTCGCCGCGCCGCATCCAGATGTGCGCGCTCTGCGTTAGCACCGAAGCCCGGCCGACGACGTCGCCGACCAAGTCGAAGTCGCGCAGCGCGCCTTGGTACAGCTCGAGCGCGCGATCCTCGTCGCCGTGCTGCCGCTCCAGCAATGCGAGATCGCGGCGGCACAGCGCGCGGCCGTGCTTGTCCTGCAGCTCCTCGAAGAGCGCGAGCGCCGCCTCCAGCGCGGACTTGGACTCCTGGGCTGACGCCCGGCTTAGATACAAGGTGCCGAGCGAGCCGAGCAGCGCCGCGATGCCACGCTTGTTCCCGGCCCGGCGCACGGCCTCCAGGGCCTGCCGGTGCGTGCGCTCCCAGAGATCGAGATAACCGCGCGACTCGAACAAGGTCACCAGCGAGGTGGCCAGCTCCCAGCAGTGCTCGTCGAAACCGTCGCCCGCTGCCTGGTCCACCGCGCGGCACAGGTTGACGTGCTCGGCGTCCATCCATTCCAGCGGCTTCGCGAGCAGCCGCTCGACGTACGGCGCGGGCGGCTGCCAGCGCAGCGCGTCGCCGCGCAGCACGGTGTAATCGCCGCCGTAGACCTTGCGGTGCGCCTGCTCCAGGATCGCCAGCCAACCGCCGAGCATCCGCTCGACGGCCGCGCGCGCCGGCTCGGCTCCCTCAACCTCGAGCCGGTCCCGGGCGAAGACGCGGATCAGCTCGTGGAAGCGGTAGCGGAACTCGCCGTTGGCCTCGACCGAGGCCACGTCGAGCATTTGCACGTCGACCAGGTGCTCCATCAGGTCCGACGGTTGCCCGCGTCGGTCGTCCAGCAGCGCCCCGGCCAACCAGCCCGGCAGCGTCGGGCCCGGGGCCAGACTGAGCAGCCGCAGCAGCTTTCGATCGGTGTTGTCGAGCCCGTCGTGCGTCAACAGCAGGCTGGCTCGCACGGTCAGCTCGCCGTGCGCGAGTTCGTCGAGCCGGTGCCGCTCGTTGGCCAGCCGGTTCACCATCGACGCCAGCGTCCAGTGCGGCCGGGCGGCCAGCCGCGCCGCGACGATCCGCAGCGCCAGCGGCAGGCAGCCGACCGTGCGCAACAACATCGCGGCGGCTTCCGGCTCGCGGCCCACCCGATCCGCGCCGACGA
The DNA here is from genome assembly GCA_963714445.1 of uncultured Actinomycetota bacterium. Lineage (GTDB taxonomy): Bacteria > Actinomycetota > Actinomycetes > Streptomycetales > Catenulisporaceae > Actinocrinis. Next base: position 52,374 of record CAVQPP010000156.1, on the reverse strand, counting down.
CGCGGCGCAGCAACGCGAGCGCGTGCTCGACGGTCAGCACGTCCAGCTCCAGAAGGTGCGCGCCGGGCAGCCCGGTCATCCGGGTCCGGCTCGTCACGATGACCGCGCACGTGCCCGCGCCGGGCAGCAGCGGAAGGATCTGCCCCTCGGTCGCCGCGTCGTCCAGCACGACCAGCACCCGCCGGGTAGCCAGGATCGTGCGATACATCTCGGCGCGCTCGTCGGTCAAGTCGGGGATCACCGGGCCGGGGATGCCCAGCGCCCGTAGGAAGCGGCCGAGCACCTCCCGCGCCGAGACCTGCTCCCGGCCCATGCCGCGCAGGTCGCAGTAAAGCTGGCCGTCCGGGAAGTGCTCGCCGCTAAGGCGATGCGCCAGATGCGTCGCCGCGGCGCTCTTGCCGACGCCCGGTTTGCCGACGATGACCAGCACGCCAGTAGCCTGGTACTCGTCCGCGCCGACCAGGGCCGCGCCGGCCGCGTCGAGCAGATCCTCGCCGCCGACGAAGTCCGCCGTGGCGGCAGGCAACTGGTGCGGACGTCCGGCGCGCAGGCCCCCGTCCTCCGGCTCGCGCGGGGAAGTGGCGGCGCCGAGCGGTTCGGCGTCCACGCGCAGATCCGGGTCGCCGGACAGGATCGCGGTCTCCAGCAACCGGATCTGCTCGCCCGGCTCCAGGCCGAGTTCCTCGATCAGCAGACTGCGACCGGTGCGGTACGCCTCCAGCGCCTCGGCCTGCCGGCCGGAGCGGTACAGCGCGAGCATGTACTGCCCGCGCAGCCGCTCACGCAGCGGATGCTCGCCGATCAGCCGGCCGATCTCGCCGACCAGCTGGTGATGCCGGCCGAGTGAGAGTTCGAGCTCGAGGTAGGTCTCGATCGCGGCCAGCCGGTCCTCGTCCAGCCGCAGCGCCTTGGTTCGCAGCGCCTCGCTGGGGATCCCGTTCAGACACGGTCCGCGCCACAGCTCGACCACCGCGCGCAGCTGTTCCGCCGCCTCGGCGACCCGGCCCTCCTTGACCAGCCCGCGCGACCGCGCGACCTGCGTGTTGAACACGGTCAGGTCCAGCGCCGCCGCCTCGATCTGCAGCAGGTACCCCGGTGGCCGGGTGACGATGGCCGCCTCGATCGCCGCGTCGGCGAACCCCTTTCGCAGCCGGGACACGCAGATCTGCACCTGGATGCGCGCCGTGTCAGGCGGCTCCTCGTCCCAGATCAGGTCGACCAGGTAGTCGGTGCTGACCACCCGGTTGGCTTCCAGCAGCAGTGCGGCCAGGATGACTTCCTGCCGACCAGGTGGAATGCGCACGGGACCGGCAGGACCGACGGCCCGTAGCGGGCCTAGGATGCGGAAAACCGGATCCGGCGCTCTGTCCTGGTTCACGCTCAACGCGTCGACCATGTTCCCCCCAGGGACGAGCGGCTAGCCGGGTGTGTTCGATATCTCGGTGCTCATATCAGTAGTACTCATATCAGTTCAGTAGTGCTCATATCAGTGGTTAGTTTCGCTGAGCGGACCCAGTATGTCCACGGACGAACCGCAAGGAAGGTTCGAACAGGCAGCCGCGTGCCACTCGCCTTCCGCTCGCCTGCCGCTCGCCGCCGATGATAACCGCGCGATAACCCGGGATTGCCCCGACGCCTGACGCTCTGAAGCGTCAGCTAGCCGTCCGGCCCTGTCGGCGAACCACGGGGCACCCCAGGGAAGGCAAGTGAATGTTCAGTGAGGACCGCGAACGGTCCCGGCCCGCCGCGCCCGTCACCGCCGCGGGAATCGACCACGTGCGGCTTTGGTACCACTATCTCGACGTCGGGGACCTGGACGCCTACGGCTCCCTACTCGACGAGCACGCGCAGCTCTCGCGCCCAGACGCGCTGCCGGGACACGGCCGCGAGCAGATCCTGGAGCGCCAGACGCAGCTGGCCTCGTCCGCCGTCAAGCACCACATCTACAAGATCATCGCCGACGACGACGCCGTCGCCGTGATGGGCCGCTACACCCCGCCGCCTGGCACCGCGCCGAGCCCTGCCGGAACTGAAGAGATCAATGAGACGGACGAGACAGACGATGCGGACGAGGTAGAAGAGGTCGAATTCGCCGACTTCTTCACCCTCACCGACAAGGGCCTGCTACTCACCTGCCGCCGCTACTACTTCGTCGCCCCCTGACGCGGTATCCGCTCGCACGCCCAAGCCCACGCCCTCGGAGACCCCATGCCAGCCCTCGCCGCTGCGCCGCCCCCACCACCCCTCGGCGGCCACTCTCTCCTTCTCCTGATCTCCCAAATCGGCCTGCTCCTGCTGACCGCGCTGCTGCTAGGCCGCCTCGCCGGACGCTTCGGCCTACCCGCCGTCTCCGGCGAACTGTGCGCCGGAGTCCTGATCGGCCCCTCCGTCCTCGGCCAACTCGCCCCCGGCCTCTCCCACTGGCTGCTGCCCAAGGACGCCGCGCAAACCCACCTGCTCGACGCTGTCGGTCAAGTCGGCGTACTGCTCCTCGTCGGCCTGACCGGCATCGAGATCGACTTCAGCCTGCTACGCCGACGCCGCGCGGCCACCGCCTGGGTCGGCCTGTCCGGTCTAGCCGTACCGCTCGCGCTCGGTATCGGCGCCGGTTTCCTGGCTCCGGCCGTGCTGCTCTCCGGCTCAAGCCGCGGCGTATTCGCCCTCTTCGCCGGCGTCGCGATGTGCGTCAGCGCTCTGCCGGTGATCGCGAAGGTGCTCGCCGACATGCGGCTGCAGCACCGTGACTTCGGCCAGCTCACCATCGCGGCCGGCGTCGTCGACGACGTGATCGGCTGGATGCTGCTCTCGGTCGTCGCGGCCGCCGCAACCGTCGGCCTACACGGCAAGACCATCGCGATGCCGCTCATCTGGCTCGCGGTGATCATCATCTTCGCGCTCACCGTCGGCCGCCCCGCCGTCCGCTGGGCAATAGCTACGGCAGCCCGCCAACAGGGATCCGGCCCAGTCCTCGCCACCGCCGTCGTGCTGCTGTTCGGCTGCGCCGCCGCCACTCAGGCCATGGGGCTGGAAGCCTCGTTCGGCGCCTTCGTCGGCGGCCTGCTCATCGGCCAAGCCGATCCGTCCGACCTACGCCGCCTCACCGCACTGCGCACCAGCGTCATGGCCGTCTTCGCCCCGCTGTTCTTCGCCACCGCCGGCCTGCGCATGGACCTGACCCTGCTGGCCCGCCCCGCCATCCTGCTCTCCGTCGTCGCGGCCCTGGCGATCGCCGCGCTCGGCAAGTTCTCCGGCGCCTTCCTCGGCGCCCGCTTCAGCGGCGTCGGCCGCTGGGAAGCCCTGGCCCTCGGCGCCGGCATGAACGCCCGCGGCGTGATCCAGATCATCGTCGCCACCGTCGGCCTCCAAGTCGGCGTCCTGAACACCGCCTCGTACACGATCATCATCCTCATCGCCATCGCCACGTCGCTGATGGCCCCGCCGATCCTCCGCTTCGCCGAGTCCCGAATCCCCACCAATGCCGCCGAGGAGACCCGCCGTCTCACCGCCCCACTACGCGAGCCCGTCCTCGAGCCCACGCCCGAACCGGCTCTTGAACCCGTCGGTTGATTCACCTGTTGATCACGCTGAGTTCGGCAGCAGCCCCGCCGCCGAACTCAGCTTGGTAGCATCGGCGGCGCTGAGTTTCTGTTTGATTCGGAGTTTTGCCTGATGACGCTGGCGCAGACCGCACGAGCAGAGGACCGTCCGACATCCCGCGCCGCCTCCATGGTCGGCGGCCGGTACCGCACGCTCCTGGACCTCGCGATCGTCGCCTTCGCCGCGCTCGCGCTACGGCTGCCCGCCGTCGGCTTCGGACTGCCGAACATGCTGCACCCGGACGAGCCGACGAACATCGCCGTCGGCGCGCAGATGGCGGCCAACGGGACCTGGAACCCGCACTTCTTCAGCTACCCCTCGCTGCTCTTCGACGTCATCGCCGTCGCGGATCGCGCCACGAAGCTGTTCACCGGCCACCTGATCATCCCCGCCGATCTCCTATCGCAGGGCATGGGAATCAACCGGACGACGAACCCGAATATCGTCCTCGGCCTGCGCCTGATCACGGTCGCCCTCTCCGTCGGCATCTGCCTGCTCGTGTACATCGCGATCCGCCGAGTTACCGGCCGTCGGTGGATCGCCGTCGGATCCGGCCTCCTCGCCGCGACCTCGCCGCTCCTCGTCACGAACGGCGTCTTCATCACGCCGGACACCTACTCGGCGTTTTTCACGGCGGCGACGCTCGTCGCCTCGCTCGCGGTCGTGCGCCGAGGCGCCAGGCTCGACTACGTCCTCGCGGGCATCGCCGTCGGCTTCACCGCCGGGAGCAAATACGACGTCGTATCCGCACTGCCTGTCGTAGTCGCATACCTCCTCCGCGAGAGCCGGAACGCATGGCGTCCGCGCGCATTGGTGTCGCTCGCCACCGCGGCCGTAGCCGCCGCTGCCGCCTTCGCGCTGACGACGCCAGCCGTCCTCTTCGACTCCAATTCGATGTTCGCGGGCCTTAAGGTCGAGCTGACGCACTACTCGACCGGCCACGCCGGCGAGCAAGGCGGCGCGCTCGGCTTCTACTTGAACTCCCTCGTCCACGACCAAGCTGTGCTGCTGCCAGGCGCAGCGCTAGCCATCGTCGCGGCGTGCTTCGGCCGGTACCGCAAGGAAGTCCTCGTAGTAGGCGCGTTCGCGGTCGCCGACTTCGGCCTCATCGCGTCGCAGACCGTGCGGTTCGACCGGAACCTGCTCCCGTTGCTGCCGGCCCTGATCCTGCTCACCGGCTTCGCCGCCGCCTGGCTCGCCGAACTGGCGGCCGAGCGGTGGTCCGCGACCCCGGAGCCGGGCAAACTCGCCGTCGTGGCGGCAGCGCTCGCAGCAGTTCTGGTCCCGGCCGTCATCGGCGCCGTGGGAGTTCGCCAGACGCTCGCCGAATCGCCGAGAACCGAGACCGTGGCCTGGATCGAAGCTCACGTCCCCAAGGGCTCGTCCATCGTGAACGAGGACTACGGACCGTGGATCAATCCCGGTTTGTACCGCGTCACGCAGGTGTCCTACGTCGTGTCGGGGCCACTGCCGACGAACAATTCCCAGGCGATCATCGTCACGGACAAGGGCTCGGGCCGCTTCATCGACAACACGAAGGCCTACCCGAACGAATCCGCGACCTACCAGGCTCTCCTAGCTCATCACTGCGTGGCCGCGAAGTTCACCGACGGCCCGTGGATTGAGATCCTGACGCCCTGCGGTTAAGCCCGCCATTCCGATAGCGATCATTCTTGACACATGGATCGCTATTTGCGGATGATGGCGATATGGACACTGACACACCTAGGCGGCGGCTGACCAGGGCGGAATCGAAGGCGCGCACCCGCGGCCTGCTCCTGGACGCGGCGGCGCGGACGATCGCCCGGAAGGGATATGCCGGAGCCTCCGTCGAGGAAATCGCCGAGGCCGCCGGGTACTCGATCGGCGCGCTGTACTCGAATTTCGCGAACAAGGAAGAGCTCTTACTCGAACTGTTCGCCGCGTACAACGCCGACCGCGTCGCCGAAGCCGCCGAAGTCCTGGTCGAGCAGCAAGCGGGCACCCAAGAGGCCGCCAATGCGATGGGCAAGGTCCTGATCGACGCCGCCGCCAAGGACGACGACTTCGCGCTGCTCCAGGCGGAATTGTGGCTCTACGCGGCCCGCAACCCCGCGGTGCTCACCGCCATGGCCAGCCAGCTGCGCGAGCCGCGCGCGGCCCTCGAACGCCTAGTCGCCGGAGCCCTGGCCGACGGCAACGCCCCACGTGAGGCGACCCCGGCCTCAGTGGCCGTGATCGTGGCCGCACTGTTCGAAGGGCTGGTCAGGCAGCGCCGCATCGATCCCGCGCAAGTCCCGCAAGACCTGTTCGGGCACGCGCTGCGCTGGCTGTTCACGGGCATCGAGGCAACCGGCGCCACCGCGCCCGCCAAGAAGACCACTGCGAAAAAAGCCGCCGCAAAGAAGACCGTCGCGAAGAAGACCACCACCACCAGGACCGCCAAGAAGACGAGCCGCCATCGTCATCCTCTTGGTCGCACGCAAACGGATTAAGGAACGTCGCGCCCTACGGAACCGGGCACGCGGCCGACAACCCGTCGAATGAGCACGTCGAACATCCGGTCCGGCAAGACGCCATGCAGGAAGATCAATGGCTTTGCGCCGAGGCCGACCGCGTAGCGGGTCTTCGGACGGCGAGCGGTGACCGCCCGCACGATGGTCGGTCTTGATGCCACCCGGCTCGATCACGATGACGTCGATCACGATGACGTCGATCACGAATGGCTTCAACTCGACGCGCATGCCGGCCGCGAGCAGCGAGCCGAAGGTGATCGCCAGCACCAGGAAAGCGACGAGGATGCCGATGGACTTGCCGGTCTCGATCGCGCTCGCCGCGCTCGCCGAACTTCCACTCGCCGCGTTCTGCTGGCTATTGGCCGACCGCTACCCGCAGCGCACTGAAACGCAGCGCAACTGAAACAGCATGAAAACCGGTGCCGGCTTGTCGTGCGTGGGAACCGGTTCCGTATGCGAACTCGAAGCCTGCTCGGACTGGTCACCGTAGGAGCGCTCGCTGCCGCGTTCCTGCCGGCTGCGGCGACTGCGGACACCGGCGGCAGCGGCGGCGCGGCCCGACCACCGCTTGGCGCGACGGCGCGTTCCACATCGGCGTGCCCGGAGTCGTAGGCCGGTCGGATGTCGTGCTCGGCCAGCCGAACGCTGCGGCCGCGCAGGCGATGCCGCTCGGCAATGGCGGGCTCGGCGCGGCGGTGTGGGCGGCGAACGGCATGACTGTCCAGCTCAACCGGGCTGACACGTTGCCCGACCGGCTCTCCCCCGGCCAGGTCGTGATCCCGAGTCTGGCCAAGCTGACCGCGGCAACGGACTATCGCGGCCGCCTTGACCTTTATGACGGTGTGCTGACCGAATCCGGCGGCGGTATGACTGCCACCGCGTATGTGAGCTCTGCGAGGGACGAACTCGTCGTGAACGTGACCGGGGCCGATCCCGCCGTCGCGCAGACGGTCAGTCTCGGGCTCTGGCAGCCTCGGACGCCGACCGCGCAGGCGATCGGCGCGGTGGGCGTGTTGTCGCAAACGTGGGTGGACAACACGCAGCCCGGCGCGAGCGGCGAGACCTTCGGCGCGCTTGCCGCCGTCACGGCTTCCGGGCGGGACGTGCATGCCACCGTAGCCGACCCGCTGACCGTCCAGGTCAGCTTCCGGCCACACGCCGACGGATCGTTCCGCGTCGTGGTGGCCGCTCCGCAGTGGACTGGCGGCGACGTGGCCGCTGCCGCGCGTTCGCTGGCGCGCGACACGACGCCGCCGCGCGCCGCATTCATCGACTTCGCGCAGCGGCAGTGGTGGCACGACTACTGGAACCACGTCGGGCTGATGGAGCTCTCCTCGGCGGACGGCGCGGCGCAGTACCTGGAGAACGTGCGGCTGATCAGCCTCTACGCCGCCGCAGCCGAGCGCGGCACGGTGCGCCCGGGATCGCAGGCGGGCGTCGCGGACCTCTTCGACTCAACGCAGGACACGCATTCGTGGGATCCCGCCTCGTACTGGGGCTGGAACCTGCGGATGATGGTGATGGCGAACCTCGGCGCGGGGGCGTTCGGCGACAACGACGGCTATTTCGCGCTCTATCGCAATGATCTGACGGCGATCGAGCAGTGGACCTCGAGCCAGTTCGGCGGGCTGCCGGGAGCGTGCGTGCCGGAGACCATGCGGTTCAGCGGCGTGGGCATCCAGGTGCACCTGGCGAACGGCGTGTGGGGGGCGCGGCCCTACCTGGACTGCAGTTCGCAGGGTCCGGCGAACTTCAACGCCAGGACCCTGAGTAGCGGCGGCGAGGTCTCGTACTTCGTCTGGCAGACCTACCTGGCGACCGATGATCTCAGCTTTCTGCGGGCGAACTATCCGCTGATGGCGGCGTGGGCGCGGTTCATGCTGGCCTACGCGAAGCCGGGTGCCGACGGATTCCTGCACACCAGCCCGTCCAACGCGCACGAGACGCAGTGGGACGTGAACGACCCGACCACTGACATCGCGGCGATGGACGCGGTCTTCCCCGAGGTCGCCCAAGCAGCGCGGCTGCTGCACCGCGACAGTGACCTCGTCGGGCAGATCGAGGCGGCGCTGCCGAAGGTGCTGCCGTATTCGCGCACCGACGCCGCGACTCGCACCCGGCAACTCACCCCGGCAGCGGACGCGACCGGGGCGGACGTGATCGGCATGTCGTATCAGCAGGCCGCGCCGACGCACAACACCGAGAACCTCGGTCTCGAACCGGTCTGGCCGTATGGGCTGATCGGCGACAGCGGGCCGTTGAGCACGCTCGCGCAGCGCACCTTCACCGACCGGCCGAACGTGGAGATCAACGACTGGAGTCTCGATCCGATCGACGCGGCGCGGCTGGGTCTGGGCTCTGATGTGGCCGAGACGCTGATCGACCAGACGGAGAAGTATCAGCTGCGCCCGTCCGGGCTGGCCGCCTTCGGTGCGAACTACCCGGAGCCATACGCCGAGCAGGGCGCCGTGGTCGCCGACGCGTTGCAGGACGCGCTGGTGCAGGACTACGACGGCCTGCTGCGCGTCACGCCGGCGTGGCCGGCCGGTTGGGATGCCGACGCGAGCGTTTACGTCGAGCACCGCAGCAAGGTGGACGTTCAGGTGCGTGGCGGCCAACTGGTGACCGTGGCGATCCAGGCCGGTGCGACGGGACCGATCCGCATCCGCAACCCGTGGCCGGGCCAGGCCGTGCAGGTCGTGAGCGCAGACGGCGCGGGGACCCGCGTCGTGGTGGGCCCGACGTCAGCGGACGAATTCACCCTGCCCGCGCTGTGTGGGCACACGTACCTGGTCGAGAGTGTCGCCGCGCCGACCACGGCACTCCCCTACGCCCCGGTCACTGGCATCCCCGCGACCACGTACCGAACGCTCGGCGCGGCGCAGATCGGTCTGCCGTCGGCGCCATAGAGCGGACTTAACAAACCGACAAGTCGGACAGAACCCTTACCCGGATTCCGCATACGTATTGACCACGCGTTACTCGCGGCGTACCTTCCCATCTCTAGTAAGGAAACTTTCCTACCAAGAAACCTCGCGACCGTGCGCCGGCGGCTGCCCGGCGCGGACGCGGTCGTCCTGGTCTCGTCTCGCCCACCACCCACACCCCTGGACGGAGCCCGCAGTCATGCGCAAGCTGCCCACGCTCGCCGCCCTCGCGGCGGTAACCACCATCGTGCCCATCGGCGCGATCGCCCTCGGCGCGAATTCCGCGTCCGCGGCCGGTACCTTCCCGGCCCACTACTCGGCGCCGTACCTGCAGATCGCCAGCGGCGACGCGGGCGACATGGCCAAGGACATGGCAGCGAGCGGCGACAAGTTCTACACGCTGGCGTTCCTGACGCCCAAGTCCGGCTGCACGGCGCAGTGGGAGGACGGCGGCGACTCGGTCGGCGCGTTCAGCAGCCAGATCAACGCCATCAAGTCGGCCGGCGGCAACGTGATCATCTCCTTCGGTGGGGAGGCCGGCGGCGAGCTGGCCCAGACCTGCACGTCGGTCTCGAACCTGACCGCCGCGTACAAGAAGGTGGTGACCACCTATGGCGTCACCCGGCTCGACTTCGACATCGAAGGCAGCGTGCTCGACAACACCACCGCGAACAACCGGCGCGCTCAGGCGCTGGCCGCCCTCCAGGCCGCGGACCCGGCGGTGCAGATCGACTTCACCGTCCCGGTCGACCCGACCGGCCTCGAGTCCAACGCGCTCAACCTGCTCAAGGGCGCCAAGAGCAAGGGCGTCAAGGTCAACCTCGTCAACATCATGACGATGGACTTCGGCAACGGACAGAACGCCCTGAAGGACGCCGAGTCCGCCGCGAACGCCACGGTGCCGCAGCTCGAGTCGGTGTACGGCGTGTCCTCGTCTACAGGCCTGGAACATGCTCGGCCTCACGCCGATCGCCGGGCACAACGACGACAACGAGAACTTCACCCAGTCCAACGCGAGCACCCTGGAGAGCTTCGCCGCCAGCCACGGCGTGCAGGAGCTTTCCTTCTGGGAGGTCGACGGCTACGACAAGGGCACCGGTTACGCGTACTCGAAGATCTTCAACAAGATCTAGCAGCTGGTGGCAGTAGCGCGACGCTGAATGCTCTGGACGCTCAATGCGATGCGCGTGCGACGGCGGGTATGAAAGCCCGCCGTCGCACGCGCATTGTGTGCTGTTTGCGCTATCCCACCGTGATGAGGTCGGCGCTGCCCGACACGATGGAGAAGCCGAACATGCCGTTGCGGACCCGCACGTGGTCCGCCGGGCGGTTGGGCAGGTGGCCGTTGCGGTCGACGCTCACGCCCTGGATCCGCACGTTCTGCGCGCTGCCGAGCGAGGAGCCGGTGAGATGGACGACGGCCGCCGTCGCGCTGGTGTGGCCGCCGGTGAAGCGGATCGCGACACTGACCGGCGCCGCGGTGGTGGCGTCCTTCTCGATGACCGCGACCCGGATCTTGCCGTCGTCGCCGCGCACCGCGTAAGCGCTCAGGTTGGCCGCGGTGGCGCCGCTCGCGCCGGAGATCGTCACCGGCAGGAAGCGGCCGGTGCCCATCCGGTCGGCGAGGTAGAGGCCGTAGTACTCGGGCGCGGCGGTGTAGATCTTCGCCTTCGCGTCGGCGTCGTCGGCGGCGCAGATCGGCGTGTAGATCTGGAACTTGCCGTTGTAAAGCGGCGCGTCGCACACGCCGAGGCCGCCGTGGAAGTTCAGGCCGGCGAAGCCGTCCTGCGCCATCAGCAGGCTGTAATCCAGCGCCCAGAGCGCCGAGGCGTAGGTGTCGCTGACCCCGGTGATGCCGCCGCCGGCGGCCGAGTTGGTCTCGTCGATCCGGATCGGCAGGCCGGCGGCGCGTGCGCCGGCCAGCTCCTGCGACACGTTCGAGACCTCGCTCGCGTCGGTCTGCGGCGAGAGCAGCTTGTCCGCAGTCGAGCCGCTAGGCACGCTGTAGCCGTGGATCGTCAGCAGGCTGAGTCGCGCCTTCTGCGCCTGCGCGAACTGCGAGACCCACGCGCCGGTGGTGGTCGGTGAGCTGACGTCGGGACCGACCATTGGCGTGTTGCCTGCCGCTGCGGCGCACGCCTGCCAGTCCGGCAGGTATTGCGGGTAACCGTAGGGCGCGGTGCGTAGGCCGTTGTGTGCCCAGTCGTTCGGTTCGTTGCCGCACGCGGCGCCGAGCAAGTTGCCGCGCAGCGTGGTCTTCAACGTGGCGGCCTCGTTGGTAGCTAACGCGGCGTCGTAGTGCCCGAGGTTGATGCCTACTTCGCCGCGCCAGCCGGTGGCATCGAGGAAGTGGCCGAGCCGGGCGATGTCGGCCGGCCCGACGACGTCCTGCACCCACGTCGGCAGCGGCTGCGGCGGGGGCTGGCCGGCCGGTTCCCAGAGCGTGTCGCGGTCCAGCGTGTTACCGCCGATGCGCAGGTTGCCGGAGCCGAGTGTGCGCAGCAGCGCGACCAGGTTCCCGGTGCTCGCGTCGAAGTTGCCGACGCCGAGTTCGCGCATCTCGTAGGACAGGCCGACGAAATTGGCGGGCAGCGCGCCGCTCGGGTGCGCCGTATCAATGGTCAGCGTTATCCGGGTCGGCGCGGAGGGAGACGAGGGGGAAGCCGCAGGCGCGTCGGGCAACACGGCCGCGCGCGCGGTCGCGGTGCAGCAGAGTGCTGCGAGAGTGAGGGTGGTGGTCGCCGTGGCCACGCGTCGTCGTTGAGCAGTGGGCATTCTGGCCGTCCTTCAGCTTTCACATATATGAATGAATTCATGGTAGTGATCGCTGCTCAACGGTACGTGACGCCCAAAGCACCGACAAGCGTTTCAGTACGCGTTACATTCGCGCGGCGCCGGCCGGTCTTCGTCCTGGCCAGGGTCATTGGGAAGTAGCGGGCTCGACCCCGGCCAGGACGGTCGACAGTCGAGCTCAGACCTCTTCGACGTCCGCGAAGAGAAGCTTCACGCCGCCGGTCGCCAGCTCGAAGACCTTGCCGACGAAGGCGCCTGCCTCTTCGGTCGTCACGGCGCGGCTGGCCGCGTCGTAGTCGACGAAGTACATGTCGAGGACGCGGTACGCCGGGGTCGGGGTGCCGTCCTCCTTCGGCCACACCTTCGCGCTCTCGATTCGCGTCACGCCGGGGATCTTCTTCGCCAGCTCGATCTGCTCCTGGTGGCCGGCTTCGAAGACTTCGGGGTCGGATGGGTTGTCGTAGATCGCGGTGATCTTAGTGGGCATTGTTCGTGTCCTTTCTTAGACGCTACGGGTCTACGGCGTCACTGTCCGCGTTCACCCTACTACTGGGTCTTCCAGTTGGCATTGTCGGGAATCGACTTGTGCGGCACGATCACCTGGATGATGGACGGGCTGATCGAGTTCGCCAGAGCGCCGGTCACCGCGTCCTTCAGATCGCCATACGTGCCGACTTTCCAGCCCTGGCAGCCGAATACCTCGGACAGCTTGCTGTAGTTCCACGGGTGCAGGATGCACGACTTATAAAAAGGCTTGTCGGCATGGAAGACACTTGAATCAGCGAGCCACTGCTCGACGCCGTAGACTCCGTTGTTGATGACGAAGATGATCGGATTGAGCTGGAAGCGGGTCTGCGTCGAGAGACATTGGGCGGTCATTTGGAAGCCGCCGTCGCCGGAGAAGACCATGACCCTTTGATCGCGCCGCTTCGCCAGGCAGATACCCGTCGCGGCCGCTCCGATGTAACCGATCGACGAGTAGGACGACTGCACGATGAACCCGCCCTGGCTGGGTACATCGAGCAGCAGACTCCCGAAGTAGTTCATGCTCGCGTCGCTGCCGACGATCGTGTTCTCGTCGATATACTGCTGAATGAAGTTGTAAAAGCCCTGGTACGTGATTACGTCGCCTGCGCCCGGGGCCGGCGCGCTACGCGCTTGCTGCGCCGGTGGCTTTCCCGTCTTCGGCGTGATTTGTTTCGCCAGTATCCCGTCGACGAGGTGCTCCAGGGCGACCTGTCCGCCGAAATAGGTACCGAGCTTTACCGCGTCCATCGACGCGAACGCGGTCTTCTCGAAGTCCGGGTTCCAGCCCAGCGAGTTGATGTCGGTCAGCCACACGCCCAGGGCCAGTACGAAGTCTGAAGTTCCCGCCAGGTACGTGACAGCCGTCGACGATGCTTGGCCGTCGAGCACCCCGACGAACAGCGGATCGTCCTCGGACAGGACGGCCTTGCTCATGAGTTCCGTGACGAACGGAACGTTCAGGTGCTGTATCAGGCTCGTGACCTTCTTCTGCAGGCCGAGGCGGTCGACCTCCACGCCGACCCAGATCAGCGGGTGCTCGGCGCTTTCCAGCCTCGCGCAGATCTGGGTGACCGACTGCTCCAGGCTGGTCTCGTCCGACAGGACCCTGGCCGGCTTCAGCACGCCGCTCGGCGGCTGGCACTCGAGGTCGACCATGTCCTGAAGCAGCTCGATGTAGATCGGGCGCCGTTGACTGATGCACTGCGTCAGCGCATAGTCGATCAGCGTCGGCGCGAGGTCGGGATTGTCGAGTCGGATGGCTGCGGCGGTGATGTGCTCGAACGACTGCAGGTCGGTTTCACGTCCGCTGATGAAGTGGTGCGCGCTAAAGCCGGTCTGCTCGAAGGTGAGCGTCTTCTTGATGCTCGGCGTGCCATTGATCAGTACGATCGGCACCTTCTCGACGTAAGCACCGGCGACCGCGTTCACTGCGCACAATGCGCCCGCAGAATACGTGACGCAGAGCGCCCCGATGCCCTTCAGCCGCGCGTATCCGTCGGCCGCGTAGCCGGCGTTTACCTCGTTGACCTCCTCGATGATTTCGATGTTGCTCGGCGTGACGTAGCGGTTCAACCATTCGATGGAGTAGTCGCCCGCGATCGAGAACAGATGATCCAAGCCCAATTGGTGTAGCCGGTCTACCAGGTATTGTCCGACGGTGTATCCCTCGTTCACGGTTTTGAACACCTCACATAGTGAGTAGTCGCGCTGTCAGTAGTCGCTGGCACCGCCGAACAGCCTGGGCAGGTAGATGTCGAATATCCCCGGGCATCTGCGCTCGGGGTACCGCTGGAGCATGAAGTCCTTGAAGGCGTCGTCAGTCAGACCGTTGCCGATTGCCTGCCGAGCGGCTGCGAGGTACTCGATGTTGCGGGCGACTTCGTTCTTGTCGGCCGGCAAACCGTGGCCCGGCATGAACAATTCGTAGTCCGACACCAGCATTTCTCGCAGAACCCGGATCCAGTGCTCCATGTGCTTGGTGAGGTACAAGTGAGTGCCGCTGTAGATCAGGTCCTGGGTGAAATACACGCCTAGGTCGGGGAGCCTGATGGTCAGGTGGTAGTCGATTTCGGTGTCCGTCACGCGATCGAAGATGTACCTGACGCCGTCGATCGTCTCGTCGCCGGGGCTGACGGCTTGTTTGGGGGCGACGATCTGGTCCGGCACGAGGTCGCCGAGCTTCCAATGGTCGCTTCGCGAGTCTTCTCCATGCTCTTGGATGAACGTCATGGTTTCGGACAGCGCGTAGATCGTGACATCGCTGAACGCGGCTCCCAGACCGAACCAGTGGTCGGGGTGCCGGTGGGAGACGTAGAGCCTTTCGATCGGCTTGCCCAGGCTGTCCGCGTAGTCCCGGAACGCTCGCGCGTACGGCACGAGGAACTGGCCGTCGACGAGGACAAGCTGGTTCTCGGTCTCGATGATGTGCGTGGCGTTCGCGATGTTGTTGTACGCGAAGGACGCGACGAAGGTGTGAATGCGCACGTCGCGGGTTCGCTTCGCGACCATGATGATGGGGTCTGATACTTGAGGTAGCACTACGAGCCCTTCTGATCGATGTGCTCACGCAGCTCCTCCAGCGCGGCGATGGCGACGTCGTAGGCGCTGTCGACGTTGGGCACCGGGTCGTCCTCGCCGGGGCGCCAGAAGCGCCGGCGGGCCATTCGCATGGAGCTGTCGAACGGCGGGATCGCGTTGAAGACCTCGATCAGGTACGGCCCGCGATAGACCGGCTCGATCTCGTTGAGCACGACGTCCCACGGGATCCAGCTATCCCGTACCGCACCCCGATCGGGCGCGGAGATGTGGACGTAGTAGAGCCGATCCTGCTGGACGGCTCGGGCGACGTTGTTCTTGAAGATCGACGGACCCTGACTTTCCATCAGAACCTGCGCGGTGTCGACCGTGATGCCGCCCTGCGGATGCTCCAGGCCCTCGAGGAAGTCCAGCGCCTCCGAGACCATGTTGGGCGGCGGCGTCTCCCAGCTCTTGACGGGCTCGATGGCGAGCTTGACGCCTCGCGCCGCGGCGTACGGCAGCAGCTCTTCGAAGATCGGACGCGCCGCGTCGTAGCGCGACTGAATCCAGTCTTGGAGCGCGTCGCTCCAGATCGGCTCGCCGGCGTCGGTGACCGGGAAGACGCCGTAGGGATAGAGGAAGGGCCCTGACATAATCGAGTCGCCGCCGAGGACGCGGGTGATGTCGACGCGTGACTTGAGGTAGGACAGCGCCGCTCTGCGCTGCTCCTCGTAGGGCGAAGTCGGGTCGAACGTCCGCGTGGTCCCGACGTTGGTGGTGAACTTCACGTCCGCCAGGCCGGCGTTGTCGAACGCCTTCCTGAGGTCGACGTAGCTTTCGACCTCGACCTGGTGGTCGACGTTCGCGGGTTGCGTGGCGATGTGCACGTCGAAGCCGTCGTAGCCGATGTCGACCAGGGCCTTGAGATGGTTGATCAAGGTCTGCGTGTAGTCCGGGTCCCGCGGCCGCAAGTCGGCCGTGAACATGAAGAAGCTGAAGAAGACGTCTCGCTCGGATGTCCCGTTCACGTCGCTACCAGCCCAGGACGTCGGTGAGGTACGCGCGGGCCTTCTTCGCGTACTCGAGCGGGACGGCCTTGTTCGGGTCCTGCTCGGCCTCCACGACCAGCCACCCCTGGTAGTCGGCGTCGGCCAGCACTTCGAGGATCGGCTGGAAGTCGATCGCGCCGTCGCCGGGCACGGTGAAGACGCCGAGCTCGACGCCCTCCTGGAACGAGAGGCCTTCCTCGCGCACCCGGCTGACGACCTCGGGCCGGATGCTCTTCATGTGCACGTGGCCGATGCGGTCGGCGTATGCGCGGGCCATGTCCAGCGGATCGTCGCCGGCGAAGGCGATGTGGGCCGTGTCGAGCAGCAGGTGGACCAACGATGGATCGGTTGAGGCCATCAGCCGGTCGACGTCGGCGCGGGTCATCACGCCGGTGCCCATGTGGTGGTGGTAGCTGAGCTTCATCCCGGCCTCGTTGGCGATCTTGCCGAGCTCTTCGAGGCCCCACGTCAGGTCGTTCCACTGCGCGTCTGTGAAGACGGGGCGGTTGGCGAACACGTCGACGGGGAGCAGATGCGAGGAGGCTCCGAACTCGGCCACGACCAGCTCGGTGCCGCCAAGCGCCCTGATATGCGCCAGCGTCTCCTCGAAGGCTGCGATCGTCTTCTCCCGCATCTTCGGGATCGTGAAGTACGTGCTCGTCCATGGCTCGGAGACGCGCAGGCCGCGCAGGTCGAGGGCGGCCTTGAGCACTGCCGCGTCCGCCGGATACTTGTGCCCGATGCTGCAGCCCTGGAAGCCGGCCAGCGCCATCTCGCTCACGGCCTGACCGAAGGGGATGCCGGCGTCGATGGTGGGGAAGTCGTCGTTCCACCACAGCGTGCAGCAGACGCCGAGCTTCACCCTGTTCGGACCGAGACGGTCGCCAAGCGGCGTAACGGTTTGTGCGGTCACTGTGTTGCCCCCTTGAGATACCGTTCCTCGATGCGGGGTGGCTCAGTCCACGCGCCGTAGCCGGGCGCCTTGGCGCCCGGCGCATTGGCCCCGATGGCCCGCCACAGCAGCCCCTCCTGGTACGAGGCGGCGGTAACCGTGGAGGTCACGGCGGCAGACAGAGCGCCGTAGCGGTCGGTCCACTCGGGCGGCAGGCCGTACCACATCCCGGCGTACCAGAGCTTGATCACGTTGCGGGCCACCGGGCCGAGGCGTTCGTCGCTGAAGATCCGGTGTCGCAGGGCCCGATCAAGCAGGGTCCTGTCGAACGTGCCGGCATCGTCAGTGGCGTCGGCTCGCGCCGCCTGGTGAGCCTCCAGGAGCGCGGTGACGACGTCATCGCCGCACGCGGCCCGGACCTTGGCCAGGTATTGATGCGCCAGACCGGTACCGAGCAGGTCGGTCTGCGCGAAGGCCGTGAGGTCGACCGACATGACGAGGAAGTCCTCGAAGGTTTCGGCAGTCATGACGTCACCGCCCCTGCTGCCTCGTCGGCGGTCTGCGAGGCGTCCGAATCCTTCTCGGGCTCGACTGCCGCCGGGATCTCGAACGTAGGCGCGGCGTGCAGACCGTCGCTGCCCGGCAGCGGGTTGCGTACCAACCGGTTGAATGCATCGCGCAGGCGGAACATGTACCAGACGGCGTCCTGCAACTTCTCTGGTTGCCCGTTGAACGCCGTGGTGAGCAGGGCGAGGAAGGCCCCGTATTCGGCGTTGAAGTTCTTGGCGACGCCGGCGATTTCCGAGCCCGGCGGGTAGTCGGCGAGCTTCGCGCTCACCTTGACCTTGTACACGTCGTCCCAGCCGACGCTGAGCGGCGGCCCCGAGGGTGCGTCCGGATGGTCGCCGACCTGGTAGTACCGGCCGAGCTGAAGCTGCCGGAACCGGTAGTAGTGCGCGAGCTCGCCATCCGCGTCGTAGATGCCTGTGTCGAGGCCTTCGCCCTGAGCGGCGATGAAGCGCAGCGCGCGCCGAGCCGAGTCCAGATCGCAGACGACGATCACCACTCCCCCGCCGGAGTAGAAGTACTCTGGCCCCACCTGCAGCGACGGATCGCCGCAGAAGAGCCCTGGGTCGCCGGCCGCCACCTGTTCGAGTCCTTCGATGATCTCCTCGTAGAACTCGCCGATGCTGAAGAAGCGCATCCCCTCGGCCGTCGGGCTGGTGACCAGGAGCGGCCTGCTGGTGTCCGACGTGGGCACCAGCCGTGAGCCGTCGCCGGGGGCCTTTCCCGGCCGCTCGATCTTGCAGAACGTCTCCACCGCCTCCCGCGAGAAGGGCCGCAGTTCGACGGTGAAGTCGTCCTCGCCGTCGGGGAGGTACGCCGGATACGACGGCACGAAGCCGGGACGAGTCAGGTCGGGCGTCGCGCCAATGGCGTTCATGACGTTCGCGACGAGGGTCAGGTGCAGCATCTCCTCCACCGCGGTCACCCGGATGATGTGCGCGGCGTCGGAGTTCGTGGTGGAACGGATGGAGTAGTACGCGGTCAGGTAGGTCGGGATGGTCGCGTGCTCGAGCGCCATCGCCGCGTGCAGGTAACTGATCAGATCATCACGGTTGTTGATCGTCGACGCGGTCACTGGGCCACCTCCTGCGGCCGGCCCTGGGCGGGGATGGTCGCGGCGACCTCGATCGGCGCGCTCTCGGCGTCGAGCTGGGCCAGCATTGCCCGGCTACTGCGCAGACAGAGGGCTGCGATGGTGAGCGTCACGTTCGACGTGCCCACGGTCGGCATGCTGCCGCCACCGACCATGTAAAGGTTCTCATAATCCCAGCACCGCTGATCGGCGTTGACCACGGACGTCGACGGATCGCTGCCCATCGAGTGCGTGCCGGCGAGATGGTTGCCGCCGCGGATCTCGAATCCCTCGCCGCCGTAGACGACGTAGCCCCAGAAGTCCGGGTCGTACGCGGTGTGGTCCTCGGCGCCGAGGCGCGCGAAGATCCGCTTCGAGAGCTGCCGCGCGTACGCCACGCCCCGCATCGTGTAGTCGGGGATGTCGTACGTGAGGATCGGCCGCATATTGCCCAGGTGGTCGGTGAACGCCGGGTCCACGGTGATGCGGTTGCTCGGGTTCGCGGGGACCTCGACCATGAACGCCATCTGCAGCTGACGCGACACCCGGTCCACCAGGCCCTGGCGTAGGGACTCGCCGTACCGGCCACCGGAGTCGACCAGGTCGAGCAGGTCGGTCATCGGCGCGCCCCGGCACCAGCCCCAGCCGTCGTTGTGGATGTCGACGCTGAACGCCGCCTGCCGGCGCCGGAAGCGGCCGCCGCGCAGGTCGGTGATACCGCCAGTGCAGTTCGTGCCCCGGAAGGTGCCGGCAACCCGCGGCAGCAGACCCCACGCCAGGAGGTACGCGTGGTCCATGAAGTTGCGCCCCATCAAGCCGCTCGAAGCGCGCAGGCCGGAGGCCAGCATCAGCCGTGGGTTCTCCACCGCGTTGGCAGCGAGGATGAACAGCCGGCCGCGCGCTCGCGTGGTGGTGAAGCCGGGACTGTCGGGCCGGTCGTAGCGGCGGTATTCGATCTCTGTCACGCGGCCGGTTTGCCCGTCGACGTGCACCTTGTACGCCACCGCCTGCGCCACCATGTCGACCCGGCCGCTCTGCAGCGCCACCGCGAGGGTCTTGCCGGCGTTGTATTTGGCCTGCACCGGGCAGATCGGCACGCAGTTGTTGTTGCCCTGGCACCGGCCGCCGACCTCGACCTGATACGTACTCACGGCGCCGCGCGGCAGGTAGCCCTTCCCTCCGTCGTAAGCCGGGTTCGGTATCCCGTTGCGGCCCTGCGGGAACGGCCGGACCCGCAGCTCGCGCTGCTCGCCGTCGAGCTCGACCGGCATCCCGTTGACGTCCCGGGCGACGATCTGGTCCAGGTACGACAGGGGCAAGCCCTTCATCGGGAACACGTAGCCCTCGTCGAAGGTCATCCCGAGGTAGGCCTGGTCCTCCACGTCGGCGGAGACGCCGATCTCGCGTTCGGCCTCGTTGTAGTACGGCGCCAGGTCTTCGTAGCGCAGCGGCCAGTCGGCGCCCTCGCCGTAGAGTGAGCGCATCTGGAAGTCCTCGGGCAGCATTCGCAGCGTCTTGGCTTCCCAGTGCATCGTGGTGCCGCCGAGGACGCGCGTATATGTGGTGTCGGTGGCGAACGGCCCGCTCTGGACGATGTACGAGGAGGCGTCGGGCGCACCCGGGAAGATGCGCTGCGCGTCGGTGCCTCGCGGCATCGGGGCGTTGGCGTAGGCCGGGTAAGGGGCCTGATTGTCCTTGCTGATCGCCGAGTAGAAGCGGTCGAGGTAGCTCTCGTAGCCGCGCAGGGTGAGATCTTCGGCCGGCCCGGCTTCGAGTATCAGCACTCTCTTTCCGGCGTCGCTCAGCCGCGAGGCGATGATGGCGCCGCAGATCCCGCCGCCGACGATGACGGCGTCGTAAAGGACCTCGGCCGCCGCCGCGGGGTCGGTGCGTTTCGCCGCCCCGTCGGGGAATTTCGCGTACATCACAGCCTCTCAGTCACACCGCGTCGACTCGGGCACGCATCGCGGACAGGTAGGCGGCGTAGCTCCACGTCAGGTTGTGGACACTGCGCTCGTAGCCGTAGGTGCCGTCGAACTGCTCGGAGAGCTCGAGATCGTCGCTGTGGTAGACCACGGCCCGCACCATCGCGTCACCTGTCGCGGTCAACGCGGCGGCGGCTGCCGCAGGGGTCGTCGACGCGTCTACGCCTGACTGAGCGAAGAAGGGTGCTGACAGGTCGTCCACGGGCACCTTCCCGCTCGCCTTGATCGCCGCGGCGAGCTTGTAGTGCAGCTCGGCGACGTTGCACGTGGACAGGGCCCAGGGGTGTCCGCCGAGCACGGGGTGCGAGGTGTCGCCGTCGTAGACGTCGCCCGGGTAGCGGCCGAACATCGGGCCGATGCCGAAGTTCTCCTTGTCCGCCTTGTTGATCGGGTAGAAGGCGATGCCGCCCTCCTCCCACTGCGAGCGCAGCTGAGCCGCCGTCGCCAGCAGCTTGTTGTCGGTGACCGCAACGGCGCCGTAGACGGCCGCCTGAACGATGTCGATGTTCGGGTCGTAACCGCTGACGACCGGGTTCTGCGGCGACGGCTCGGCGCCTTCACCAGGGTCGGCCATCATGCTCACGTACTTACTTCCGTCCCAGTGCCCTGCGATGGCCTGGCGCAGCCAGTCGATCGCGGGCTTCAGGCCGCTCGGCTTGTCGATGCCGGTGATCTGCGAGGCCTGAATCTCCAGGAAGCAGCGCAGCTGAGCGGACCGGGCGAAGAAGCCGTACCCGGTGTGCTCCTCCCACAGGTTCGTGGTCGGATCCTGATAAACGCCGAGAAGGAACATCACGTTCGCGTTGATCAGGTCGATCGCGCGCTTCTTGGTGTCGAGGTCGAGCTGATCGTAGGCGGCCAGGATGGTGATCGACTGAAGCGCCGGACCGTCGTTCTGCTCGGTCCACGGACGGGAATCGCCGGCGATGTTGAAGCAGGCGTGGCCCTTTGTCGGCTGCGCGTTGGAATGGCAGAGGTCGGCAAACTGCACGTAGTCGTTGAGCGTCTGAACCGTCCCGCCCGGACGCGTGGGCAGTTCGCCCTTGGCCACCTCCATCGCCGTGATCGCGCCGTCGCGCACCCAGTTGAAGACGTAGTCCTCGTCGATGCCCGGGGTATCGGCCGGGAACGAGGGCGCGGCGATGATGCAACCCGGCTTCGAGTCCCGGGAGATGTCGCCCGGCGACTGTGGATCGCTGAAGACGAAGCCGTCGCTGGCGATGTTGCGGAACATGAAGGTGAACATCATCGGCACCAGCGTCGGCAGGTCGACCGCTCCCGGAGCGAAGGAGTTCTGGACGCTCGCCCGCGCTCCGGAAAAGTCGGCGGATCGGTTGGTGCGGGCAGGCGTTCCGGTCGTGGTGGTGGACTCGGACATTGCTGACCTCCGTTTTCTTCGCGCGAATTGATCGCATCGTGCGCAGAGGTCCGTCACCGCTGCGTTACCCGCGCGAACCAGTCCGGGCCGGTCACGCTGCGGTGACGGTGGCTGTTCACCATCGCCGCATGCTCAAAGCGGCATGGCGACGCGAACCGCGCCGAACCGGAGTCCTGATCGTTCGGGTGTGGGCGGAGGGAGCGCGCGGCACGCCGCAACTACGGGTTCGAATGATCGGCCGGCAAGACCTTGATCGAAACGCGCACGACACCGCGTCGGCGTCGACGGTCCAGGAGGCGCTGGCCTACGTCCGCCACTGGCTTGAGCAATTCAACGATTCCGCGCAATGAGGGCTCTAACACTGACAGCAGCTATGACAGCTAACTGACTGGCGCGACCTGCCGTGACCGCGCCGGCCGCCCACCGGGCACGGCCCTCGACGGCGTCTCCGGAAAGCCCAGGCACGCGGTGAACTCCGCCGACGGCGTGATGCCGAGTTCCCGGTACACCAAGTCGTGGTACGCGCGATAACTGCGCCGAGCCTCGGTGAGGTTGCCCTCGGCGATATGAGCCTTGATCAGTGCACGTTGAGCGCTTTCCCGCAGCGGCTCCGCACTGGTCGCCAGCAGCGCCGCCTCGATCGCGTCCGCGAAACGTCCCGCCGCGGCAAGTCTTCCGCTCAACGCTTCCAGAGCATGCAAAATGCGCTGCTTTATTCGCTCACGCTCGATCAGCGCCCAGTCGTCGTAGAACCCTGGCAGGAGATCCAAGCTGTCGACCACTGACGGTGACACGCACAGGTCGCATCCATCGGCCCGCCCTTCGATCAGGCGTGTCGCCCACTGCTCGGTCAGGTGCAAATCGACAAGCACCTCAGTGCTCAGCACCAGCGACCACTTGTCCGCGACCACCACGTCGATTCCCGCACGCCGAAGCCGCCACAACGCGGAACGCAGATTGCCCGCAGCCCGCTCCTCGCCACCGGACGGCCACAAGGCCCCGGCGACTTGGCGACGCTCAACCCGTCTGCGGCGCAACGCGATGAACGCGAGCAACTGTTTGCTGCCTTCGGGCACCTCGCGACGCTGAGCCCCCACAGTCACATACGGCCCCGCGAGCAGGTGCACCATCCATCCATCCGGCTCTGGACCTGAATGCTCGACGGCGCGCGTTGGCTCTTCAGCGGGAAGTCGATTCATGGCGCTCCTTCCCCCTCACACCATGTTCTTCTCCGAAGGATCGCACCGCAGCGTCACCCGCGTGTCACCGCCCGACCTACGGTGCGTCAGTACCCATCTGACTGCGCTGACAGCGGTATCAGAAAGCGCTTCGACGCAACGTGAATCCGCGCGCCGCTGCGCACCCCGCGCGCCGTAGCGGGGCGCGGATTCACGAATCACAGTTCACAGATATATACACGAACCACCAATCGAGTACCTGTGTCAGTTCCGTCGCAGCGATGCCAATGCCGCGAGCGCCTCTTGGAACGCAGGGTCGGTGCCGTCCGCGAACTGCTGCGCCGTCAGCGTCGGCACGCGAACGTCCGGCGGGACGCCAGTGACGTCGTACGTCGTGCCGCGCGGCGTCAGGTACTCCTCGTCGGGCAGGCCGAACCACCAGCCGTTGGGCAGTTCACGGTCCAGGATGTCGGAGAAGACTCCTTGCGTATTCTCGCCGACGACGACCGGTCGCGGCGTCCGGTTCAGCAGTGCCTGAGTGAAGGTCTCCCCCGCACTGAACGTCGAGCCGGACGTGAGAACGGCTACCGGCCCGGTGTAGCGCGGCGTCGTGGCCGGCTGAACGACGATCGGCCGCGGCGCGGTGAAACCGTCCGGGTCGAGCGGATCGTTGCGGACCCGCTTGGCGTAGGCCGGGAACGGATGCGCAGTCAGTCGCCCGGCCAGGTCAAGGCCGAGCGGATCGTCGCCGCCGCTGTTGACGCGCACGTCGACGATCAGGCCGCGCAGTCCGTCCGAGCCGACAGCGTGCGCCGTGAAGACTTCGTTCAGCGCGGCGTCGAACGCGGCCTTGTTGGCCGCGAACGTGTCGGCCTCGGTGAAGCCGGTGAACGCGGACACGCGCAGGTATCCGATGCGGCCAGGCAGTTCGGCGTAGGCGACCTTGCCCTCGCACCAGGTCCGGAGATTGGCGCTCGCTGCGCCGAGATCGGCCTTCTCGACGAGGCTGAGCGCCTGCGCGTCGAAGTCCGGCGACGGCGCGGAGGCACCTGGCCGGATGTAGACGTGCGGCGTGCTGCCGACAACCAGCCCGACGTGCGCGTCGTGCAGGGGCTCGATCATGTCGGAGAGGACCGCCGTCAGCTGCGTGGGTGTCGTCGAGTCGGTGACCATCGGCCGGTATTTCGCGTAGGCCTGATCCCAGTCCACGCCGTGCCGCCCGAAGAACGGATAGTTCTCGGCGAACGTCCGCCAGAAGATGTCGAAGACTTCGGTCGGCGTGTCCGGCGTTGCCTTCGTACAGGCCGCAGGCAGGCTCGGGAGCCGTGTCAGCGCCCTACTGTTCACGTTCGCGTCGATGCGCCACGTCGCGCGGTCCGGCCCTGGACCCAGCGTGACCGTCGAGGCCGAGCCGTCGTTACTGTCCAAGCTGTCGGGCAGGCAGCTGATCGCCGTCATGTCATAGGTCTTCATCACGCCGTTGGTGATCTGCACGATCGTGCCGTAGCCGTCCGCGCGCCAGACGCCATCGACCCTCGCGGCAGCGTGCGCCGATGCCGATGCTGGGCCTGCTGCGGCCAGAACAGGGGCCGCCGCCGCGAGCAACGTGGCGATCGCGGCCCCCGCGACCGTGGTCCGCTTGTAAGGATTCATGCATTCATGCTGGTCTCGGCACCATTACCGTCGCGATCGGGCAGGCTCCCGAATCAGGTTCGTGCCAGCACGAACAAGTATCGTCATCGCACTGATCAAGCGCCCTTGAGCACCGGTTCGCGTTCGAGCACGAGGCCAAAGTGCTCACGGTAGGCCGCCAGCACCGCCGCCTCGTCCTCCAGATGCTCCTCGCTACGCCCCTGCGCGTTCGTGACGATGAGCATCCGGCCGCTGAGCGTGACGCGGCCGCCGTCGGGTCTGGCGAGCGAGCAGACCAGCGACCGAGTGAAGTGCGAGCCCGGTGACGTCTGCTGCCACCAGCAGGTCGCCTCGAAGTCGGCAAGCGCGCGTGGCCGCTGCTCGAGGCGGTACTGGAGTTCGCCGCCGCTGAACACGTCCAGGTCGCCATCGTCAGTCTCCTCGATGCGGAAGACGCCACCGGGATCGTCCTGATCCTTTCGGTCCTCCAGGCGCAGCGGGAACACGGTGTGCCTGCCGAAGCCCACATCGACCAGCCACGGACCGCCGTCACCGGCGTCCTGGGATTCCACGCGCAGCGCGAGGTGGTCGTACGGCGGACCGAAGGCGTCGTTGTGTACGCCGTAGACGCGTGCGGCGAGCCGGGTCACCCGGTAGCCGAGCGCTTCCAGCAGCGCGGCGAAGGCACCGTTCAGCTCGTAGCAGAAGCCGCCGCGCCTCCTGCCGACGATCTTCTCGACGATCGCTCGCAGCTGAAGGGAGACGCGCTCGCCGAGGTGGATGCTCAGGTTCTCGAACGGGACCGCGTAGAGGTGGAGCTGATGGAGATTGCGCAGGTAGGCGGCGTCCGGCTGTTGATGCGCGGGGGCGCCGATACGTTCGAGGTAGGCGGCGACCTGTGCCGCGTCGAGGCTATCCATGATCCGTTTATCCCAGAGGTCAGCCCCGCTGTCATCGGGCCGTAGTCCTACGCCTGAGTTAGACATGGTCCTAGGACGAGCGGCCGACCGGGAGCGCCGCCGACGGGCGCTTCGGCGAGACCAACGCGCTCGGATGGCGGACGTCAGCCGGGGTAGAGGAGGTCAGCGGTAGAATGGTCGGCCAGGAAGTTCATCGAGACCGCGACATCAGGTCGGCGCCGTCGCGCCGCGGTCGCTGAGGTTGGGCTGGAACGCCCGGTTACCCAGGCAGCTCGATGCCCGCCGATTTAGGGGCCGCATGACCGTTGTGGGAGCGCCGCGCGCGCTGATTGAAGACCAGATCGATCTCGTTCACCGCGTCTCCGTCATGGAGCCGCTCGTCGTGACCGCGCTGTTCGGCACCGCCGACGCCGCCAAGCCGCGCACCCTCGTCGACATCCTCGACGCGGCCGTGCGCCGTCATCCGAACGAACCAGCCCTCGACGACGGCACCAGGGTCTTGACGTACCGCGCCCTCGCGACCGAGGTCGAGGCCCTACGCCGCCAGCTCGCCGCCGCAGGCATAGGCGTCGGCGACCGCGTCGGCGTTCGCATGCCGTCCGGCGACGCCGATCTCTACATCGGCATCCTCGGCGTGCTCGCCGCAGGCGCCGCGTACGTCCCGGTCGACGCCGACGACCCCGACGAGCGCGCCCGGCTTGTCTTCTGCGAGGCCGCGGTCGGCGCCGTCCTGCGCGCAGGACTCGAACTCGAGGTCTGCGGCGACGTGCGTGCCCCGCTGACGACGCCACAACGACCCGGCCCCGAAGACGACGCGTGGATCATCTTCACCTCCGGCTCCACCGGCAAGCCCAAGGGCGTGGCCGTCCGGCACCGCAGCGCGGCGGCGTTCGTGGACGCCGAGGCCCGGCTGTTCCTCGCCGAGGAGCCGCTTGGACCCGGCGACCGCGTGCTGGCCGGTCTATCCGTCGCATTCGACGCCTCGTGCGAGGAGATGTGGCTGGCCTGGCGGCATGGCGCGTGCCTGGTCCCCGCGGAGCGCTCGCTGGTGCGTAGTGGCGTGGATCTCGGACCGTGGCTGGTCACGCAGGAGATCACGGCGATCTCGACCGTCCCCACCCTCGCCGCGCTCTGGCCGGATCGATGCCTGGACGACGTGCGACTGCTCATCTTCGGCGGCGAGGCGTGCCCGCCCGAGCTGGCCGAACGCCTGGTCGCCGAGGGCCGCGAGGTGTGGAACACCTACGGCCCGACTGAGGCCACAGTCGTCGCCACCGCGGCGCGTTTGGACGGCGTCACCCCCGTCCGCATCGGCCTGCCGCTGGACGGATGGCAGCTGGCGGTCGTCGACGGCGACGGTCAGCCGGTGCCGATGGGCGGATCCGGCGAGCTGGTGATCGGCGGCGTCGGCCTGGCCAGGTATCTGGACCCTGACAAGGACGCCGAGAAGTACGCACCGCTGCCCGCGATCGGCTGGGAGCGTGCGTACCGCAGCGGCGACCTGGTGCGCGCGGAGCCTGAGGGCCTGCTCTTCCTCGGCCGGGCCGACGAGCAGATCAAGCTCGGTGGTCGCCGAATCGAGCTAGGCGAGGTCGACGCCGCGCTCCAAGCGCTACCCGGCGTCGCGGCAGCCGCCGCAGCCGTGCGCACCGCACGCGGCGGGAACCAGTTGCTAGTCGGCTATGTGGCGCTGGCTGCTGCCGATTTCGATTTCGATCGCGCCGAAGCAACACGCGGATTGCGCGAGGTATTGCCCGCTGCTCTAGTTCCGCTGCTCGCCGTGGTGGACGCGCTTCCCGTACGCACGTCCGGCAAGGTCGACCGCGCCGCACTACCGTGGCCGCTCCCCGACCTCGAAGCCGACAGCACCGCGCACCCAGCCGAAGACCTCACCGCAACCGAATCCTGGCTGGCCGATCTCTGGGCCGAAATCCTCGGCGCTCCGCCAACCTCGCGCCAGGACGACTTCTTCGCACTCGGCGGCGGCAGCCTCGCCGCCGCGCAACTCGTGGCCCGGATCCGATCCCGCCACCCCGAGACCTCCGTAGCCGATCTGTATCAGTACTCGATGCTCGGTGACCTGGCATCCCTCCTGGACCGGCCCGCCACCACGTCGGCATCGTCAGACGGTCCGCGCGTCGTCGTGCCCACGCCGCGCCGATCCGGCGTCGTCCAGATCGCCATCATGGCGCCGCTTTACGCGCTGATCGGCTTGCGATGGGCTGTCGGGCTCGCAGCCTTCGGAAACATCCTCAGCCGGTACGCCCCGCACGCGTGGGTGCCGACCGTCTCCTGGTGGTGGGTGCTCGTCGGCTGGCTGCTGCTGATCAGTCCTGCCGGACGCCTAGCCATCGCCGTAGCCGGTGCCCGGACGCTGCTACGCGGCGTCGCCCCCGGCACGTATCCGCGCGGCGGATCGGTGCATCTCCGGCTCTGGACCGCACAGCGCCTCGCTGAGGCCAGCGGCGCGACCAGCCTGTCCGGGATCTGGCTCACCTGGTACGCCCGAGCTCTCGGCGCCCAGATCGGCAAGGACGTCGACCTGCACTCCCTGCCGCCGGTTACCGGAATGCTCAAGCTCGGTCGCGGCTGCGCGATCGGCACCGAAGTGGACCTGTCAGGACACTGGCTCGATGGCGACCGTCTGCACCTCGGCGCGATCCGGATCGGTGCTCGCGCGGTCGTCGGCACCCGCAGCGTCCTGATGCCAGGTGCACGGGTCGGCAAGCGCGCCGAGATAGCGCCAGGCTCCGTCGTCTCCGACGCCGCCACATCCGCAGCGGTGCCAACCGGCCAGCGCTGGGCCGGAGTTCCCGCCGCGAGGACCGGCCGCGCCGCGCGTTACCCGGGCGAGAGGCCCGCGCACAAGCCACAGTGGGCGCTCGCCTACACCGCGACAGCCTTCGTACTGAGCCTGCTGCCCCTCCTCGCCGCACTGCCCGGCATCGTGCTGATCGGTGTCGCCGTGCACGGTGCGCCGACGCTTCCCGACGCGCTCGGCTCGGCGCTCGCCGTCTCCCCCGCCGCCACCATGATCAGCCTACTGGCATATGCGTTGCTCGTCCTGGCCGGCGTACGTGCGCTGAGTCTCGGCCTCCGCGCAGGACGGCATCCGCTCTACGGCCGCATCGCCTGGCAGGCCTGGACCACCGAGCGCCTCATGGACGGCGCGCGCACGGTCCTGTTCCCCCTCTATGCCAGCGCCCTCACACCCCTCTGGCTGCGAGCGCTCGGCATGAAGGTCGGACGCGGCGTCGAGGCGTCCACCGTGCTCGCGCTGCCGAAGATGACCACCGTGGGCGACGGCGCGTTCCTCGCCGACGACACCATGGTCGCGTCGTACGAACTCGGCGGCGGTTGGATGCGCATCGACGAGGCCCGCATCGGCGCACGCGCGTTCCTCGGCAACTCAGGCATGACCGCCGCCGGACGCAAGGTGCCGCGCGATGGCCTGGTCGGTGTGCTGTCCGCCGCGCCGAAGAAGGCGAAGGCCGGCGATTCGTACCTCGGCATGCCGCCGATCAAGCTGCCCCGCGCCGTGGAGGCGGGCGACCTTAGCCGCACCTTCGAGCCGCCGCGCCGGTTGCTCGTCGCACGCGCCGCGGTCGAGCTCTGCCGAGTCGTGCCAGTGCTCCTCTCCGCCGCCCTCGCAGTTCTCGTGCTCACCGCCTTCGCCGCCGCAGCAGACGCGTGGGGCTGGTGGGCAGCCGGACTCCTCGGCACCGTCGCCCTACCCGCCGCCGCAGCCGTGGCCTGTACCGCCGCCATTGCCGCCAAGTGGCTGCTCGTCGGCCGCTTCCGGACCGGCGAGCACCCGCTCTGGAGCGCCTTCATCTGGCGCAACGAACTCGCCGACACGTTCGTCGAAACGCTCGCCGTGCCTTGGCTCGGCGGGGTCGTCACGGGCTCGCCGCTGATGAACGCCTGGCTGCGCGGCCTCGGCGCACGCATCGGACGCGGCGTGTGGTGCGAGAGCCACTGGCTGCCCGAGGCCGACCTGGTGAGCCTCGGCGACGGGGCCAGCGTCAACCGTGGCTGCGTGGTCCAAACGCACCTGTTCCACGACCGAATCATGCGGCTCGACGAGGTACGCCTCGAGCCCGGCGCCACTCTCGGCCCGCACGGCATCGCGCTGCCCGGCGCCACACTCGGCGCAGGCGTCACGATCGGCCCCGCGTCGCTGGTCATGCGCGGCGAGTCGGTTCCGGCGAACACCCGGTGGCTGGGCAACCCCATCGAGGCGTGGGCCGGGACCAGTTGATCCACTCGCCCGACCCATATTTCCCAGACCACGGTGACCTGCGTTATCGAGTCCTGAGCTACGAACTCGATCTCGCCTACCGTCCCGCCGGAAACCGCCTGTCCGCCACCGCCCGACTCACCGCGGTCGTAGCCGACTGCGACCAGTCGCTGCCCGATTTCGCCCTCGACTTCGGCCCGTTCCAGGTCGAGCGAGTCGTCGTCGACGGCACGCCCGCCAAGTACACGCACCGCGCGGGCAAGCTGCGCGTGCGCCCCGTCGTGCCGCTGCTACCTGGATTCCGATTCACCGTGCTCGTCCGCTACTCCGGCGCGCCCCGCCCGGTCGCGACGAAGTGGGGCGCGCTGGGCTGGGAGGAACTGACCGACGGAGCGTTGGTCGCCTCCCAGCCAGTCGGCGCACCGTCCTGGTACCCGTGCAACGACCGCCCCGCCGACAAGGCGTCGTACCGCATCGCCGTGACGGTTCCGTCCGTCTATACGGTCGTCGCCAACGGCACCCTCGTCACCCACGACGTCGGCGCCAGCACCACACGATGGGTATACGAGCAGCCCGCCCCCACCGCAAGCTACCTCGCCACAGTCCAGATCGGCCGCTACACCCAAACCCGCCTCGCCGACGCCCCCGTGCCGCAGACCGCCGCATTCCCAGCCCGACTACGCTCCCAATTCACGCACGACTTCGCCCGCCAACCGCGCATGA
This sequence comes from uncultured Actinomycetota bacterium, assembly GCA_963714445.1. Lineage (GTDB taxonomy): Bacteria > Actinomycetota > Actinomycetes > Streptomycetales > Catenulisporaceae > Actinocrinis. The sequence goes on along the minus strand of CAVQPP010000156.1, from coordinate 21,881 downwards.
TGGAGCTCTTCGAGCAACTCTTCGGCCCCTACCCCTTCGCCGAATACCGAGTCGTCGTAGCCGACGAGGAACTAGACGTCCCAGTCGAGGCCCAAGGCCTCTCTACGTTCGGCACCAACCACGCGGACGGCAGACGCGGCAGCGAACGACTAGTCGCCCACGAACTGGCGCACCAGTGGTTCGGCAACAGCCTGACGGTCGCGAACTGGCAGCACATCTGGCTCAACGAGGGCTTCGCCAAATACGCCGAGTGGCTATGGTCCGAGCGCAACGGCGACGGCGTAGCAACCGCCGCAGACCTAGCAGCCGAGTCCCACGCGTATCTCAGTACCCTGCCTCAAACTCTACGGCTAGCCGATCCCGGCAAGCGCCGCATGTTCGACGACCGCCTCTACCGCCGCGGCGGCCTCGTCCTCCACGCGCTGCGCTGCGAACTAGGCGACGTCCCGTTCTTCGCGATGCTCAAGGACTGGGCCGCCAAGCACCGCCACGGCATCGTCACCACGCCCCAATTCATCGAGCATGCCAATCAATACAGCGTCCGCCGCCTCGACGCCCTCTTCACGGCATGGCTCGAAGAGCCAACCCTCCCCCCGCTGCCAACCGGCTAATCGGACTCGAATCAGCCGAAGGTCGCGTCGCGCTGGAGACCGTTCTCACGATTCCAGCGCCTCCTTGACCATCTGCAGAACGTCATCTTCTGAGCCGTCGAGCCCGGCTCGCTAGTTTTGCGCGACGCGCTCCAGGACGACGACTGGGATGTCGCGGTCGGTGCGGGACTCGTAGCCGCCGAAGTAGGGCGAGACGTCGCGGAACCGCGCGCGCAATTGCTCGCGCTCGTCGCCTTCGGCGATGCGGGCCGTGACCGGGAACGTGCCGGTCACGACCTCGACTGCGGCGGACGGATCGGCGAGGAGGTTGTGGTACCAGCCGGGATGCGTCGCCCGGCCGCCGTTGGCCGCGAAGATGACCCAGTTGTCGCCGTCCGGGAGGAACGCTAGCGGGGAGACGTACGGCGTGCCGGACTTGGCGCCGGTGTGGTGCAGCAGCAGGAGGGGGATTTCGGCGGCGTCCGCGCCGGCCGTCCGGAATCGATTGACCATGTCGCGGTCGCGCACCTGCCGCTCGTTCATCATGCGCCAAGCGTCTCAGATCCCTGAGGCTCCGCGCCAATCGCCAATCCTGGAGCGGTGGCTTAGGAAGAACTGCCACGTGATCCCGGTGGCGGATACGGCGCTCCCTCCCACGCGGTTTCGCCCTTGTCAGGTCGCAGGCATTGCTCTTTTAGACGGGGTCGAACTCCCAGAACACGACGGTTGCGTCGTCGCTGCGCTTGTAGCGCGGCCAGCGTTCGCCGAGCGGATCAGACTCCTCCGTCGCGCGCGCCTGGTCGATCACCCAGTCCGGGCCGTTGGCGCGCAGCCGGTCTAGCAGCCACGTCCAGTCGCCCGCGCCGAAGCGGTCGACCAGGCACGAAGCGCCGTCGCTGAGGATAGCCGCGTGGCTGACCTCGTTTCGGGGCACGGAGCCGGTCACCGCGCGTCGCGCCGTCTCAGCGACCGAGCCCGCGACCCAGTATCCGTGCGGCTGGTTGCGGAACGGCCGCTGAGCCGCGACCAGCCGGCTCACCGCCAGTCGGTGTTCTTCGGTGCCGATCGCGTACTGCGTGGTCGCCTTGTGCTCGTCTTGCGCGTACGAGTCGACCCGCAGGTCGGTGACGATCTGGGGACCGCAGGTCGTAGCGAGCACGATCACTGAGTCGAAGACGGAGAGGTAGTCCATCTGCTCGATTCCCTGCCGCAGCAACGCGATCGACGAGGATGGCGTGCCTGGGTGGGCCAGGTCGCAGGTGTCTTTGTGGAGGGCGGCAACCGCTTCGATCGCGTCCGCCGTGATCTGCTCCAGCGAATCGGCCGGCCGGGTCGTCGCTGCGGCGAGCAGCCGCGCGCCGAGGTTGGCGACGTACCACGGTGTGCCGTGAACGCAGCCGGTTCCCAGGTCCGGCGGAGAGGACAAGCCGTCGAGGACGAGTGCGACGCCAGGGCCTGCCGCGACGAAGTCCTCAGTGGGCTTGCCGGGCGAGCCGGGGCGAGTGGCGAAGCTTATCCGCATACGTGGATTCCTTCCGTGAGTTCGCGGACCGGAGCCCAGAAGCAGGCACCGTCGCAGACCGCTTAGTCGCTGGGGCCGCTCCCCCGCGGGCGCTGCACGTCGAACCCGACGTCCAGGGCGTAGCGGTCGCCGACGTAGCAGGACTCGGTGATCTCAAGCGGGATCCCGTCCTGGTCGTAGATGAGCCGCTGTTCCACCAGCAGCGCGGCGCCGACGTCGACGGCCAGCAGCGTGGCTTCGGCGGGGCGCGCGGCGCGCGCGGTCAGCGAGGCGTTTCCGAGGGTGGGAATGCGGCCGAGCGCCATCAAGGCGGCGTGCAGCGAGCCGTCTGCCAAGTCCGAGTGGACGAGCGCGGCCAGGGTCGGCGGAAATGCCGCGTGCTCCAACGCGATCGGCGACTCGTCCGCCAGCCGCACTCGGACCACCGCGACCACGTCGCAGCCGCGGCCGAGCCGGAGGCGGTTCAGCTCGTTCGGTGTGCCGGGCCGCACCGACTGCTCAATCACCCTGGAGCGCGGAATCCGGCCCTGCCGGCGCATCTCCTCGCTGAACCGCACCAGGCTGTCGGCACGCCGGTTGGCGACCGGCGCGGACACGAACGTGCCGCGACCCGACTCCCGGTAGACGAGTCCGTCGGCGACCAGTCGCATCACGGCAGCGCGCGCCGTCATCCGGCTGACCTTGAACTCCTTGCACAGCTCGGTTTCGGAGGGGAGCGGGTCGTGCGGCCTCAGGAGGCTGATTCGGGCGCGCAGCGCCTGTTCGATCGTGTAGTAGCGCGGCTCGAAGTCGGGCTCGGCGCTCAGACCGGTCATGCCGCAACTCTAACGGCTAGCCGTCTATACAGCTAGACCGCCGGGAAAACGGGGGTTCGATTTGCGAAACGTAGGGGCGGTGGAGGGTAGGCGGACCCGCTCGCCGGAGCTAGCGTCACCGAAGGGCTGCGGTGAGACGAGATGGAACTCGCGGCGAGACAGTACTCGAAGTCGGCTTCTGCCGCCGGCTTCGGTGACGTCGACCTTGCGCGTCGAAGCCGTGGTTCGCACATACCCACCGCCTAACAGGAGCAATTCAGTATGCGCATCAAGAGGAACGGATGGAGCGTGTCGGCCGCCTTGCTGGTCGCCGGTCTCGCCGCATCCGTGAGCATGGGGCCGGCCGCGGCTGCCGCCGGCGCCGGCGCCACCAGCACGAAGGCCCCGACCGGGCACTACGCCGCGACGACGAACGCGGCGCAGGCCGGGGAGAACATGGTGTACGGCGGCGGGCCGGTCCAGATCCACCCGGTGGTCTACCTGGTGTTCTGGGGCTCGCAGTGGAACTCGGACACCAACGGCATACCGGCGTACGTGACGAGCTTGTTCAACGGGCTCGGCACGTCCTCGGACAACTGGTCGCGGATCACGTCGCAGTACACGAACTCGTCAGGTCAGGGCCCGGCGTTCAGCGGCGCCGTCCTCGGCGGCGTCTGGATGGACAACTCCAAGGCGGAGCCGACGAACCCGAGCGCCAGCGCGATCGCGCGCGAGGGCAACCGGGGCGCGTCGCACTTCGGTGTATCCGGCAACATCAATGCCCAGATCGCGGTATTCAGCGCGCACGGCACGCACCCCGACGGCTGGCCCAGCTCAGGGTTCTGCGCGTACCACGATTACTCCGGCACCGTCTCCTACACCAACATGCCGTATCAGCTCGACGCGCCGGCCGGCAGCCGGTGCCCGAACGGCGTGCTCGGCGGCAAGCTGGACGCGTTCAGCATCGTCGAAGGCCACGAATACGCCGAGTCGATCACCGACCCGCAGGCCGGCAACGGCTGGGTCGCGCCGAACGGCCAGGAGATCGGCGACCCGTGCGAGAGCGGCTTCCAGAAGGTCACGCTGCCGACCGGGACCTTCGCCATGCAGCCGATCTGGAGTAACCACGCGAGCGGATGCGTGATCCATAACTGAGGTCTGATCTCAGGCAGTTACGTAGAGGTCCGACGTAGAGGTTTGACGTCAGCGTTACGTCGCGGCGGCGAGGGGCTGTGTCGCATGGTCCTTCGCCGTCAGCCGGCGAGGAACGCCTCGACGTCGGCGGCGAACTGCTTGTGGTGCTGGAAGAGGAAGCCGTGAGCGGCGTCGGGGTAGATCTTGATCCGCGCATCCGGCAGAAGGCCGGCGAGCAGGTGCGAGTACCGCGTCAGGATCATCGGGTCGCTGTCGCCGTTGGCCACGAACACCGGGTGCGTGAGTCCCTGCAACCGCTGAAGCTTGCCGTGGTCGGGGATGCCCCACGACGTCACCGCGTCGTACTGGGCCTGGCGGGTCTGCCAGCTCGCCGGCTTGTCGCGTCCATCGGCGCGGGTGGCGAAGATGCGCTGGGCTGCAGCCCCACCGGCGGCCAATCCCGTTTCGGTGCCGGTGAAGAACACGCGCAGGAAGCCCTCCGGCGACGACTCGCGCCCACCGATCGCACCGATCACGTCGGGGTGCCAGCCGTGCATGCCTGAGGCACCCTGCGGTGCGGACGACGCGAGCACGATGCGCTTCACCAGGTCCGGGCGGTGCAGCGCGATCTCTTGGGCGACGAAGCTGCCGAGCGAGAATCCGAGCAGGTCGACCTGCTCGAGGCCCAGCGCCTCGATGAACTCGATCGCGTCGTCGGCCATCGCGGCCACGGTGTTCGGGGTACGGCCGGTGGTCGCGGCGACGCCGGTGTTGTCGAACGTGATCACCTCGCGGCCCTGCGCGAGGGTGTCGATCAGTCCCGGGTCCCAGTTGTCGAGGTTGCCGCGGAAGTGTTGCAGCAGCACGACCGGCGCGCCGGAGCCGATGCGGCGGTACGCGTAGTCGATGCCGTTCGCCGCGCGCACGGTCTGGGTCTGGATCTTCGAGTAGGTGTCCATGAGCGATAGATTATGTCCATCATCTATTTGCGTCAACCGCGGCCGCAGGAGGGATAGGACGACGTGTCAGTCGAGGGCGGCGCGCGCGGCGTCGAGGAACCGGTCCGACAGGTCGGTGCCCTGCGTCGAGCGAGCGAGCAGAAGCGCGCCGACCATAGTCGCCAGGCGGACCAAGCCGTCGTCGTCCTGGTCGTCGACGGTGAGCCAGTCGGCGAAGTCGCGCACGCCGCCGGCGTAGATCTCACGCGCTGCGCAGCCGCCTTCGTCGCGTGCCATGTCGCCCGACAGCGCCGCCGTCGGGCAGCCGTCGCCCGGGCTGTCACGGTGCGCCGCCGTCAGGTACCAATCGATGAAGTCCCGCCGGGCGGCGTCTCGCTCGCCGTCGTGCGCCTCGTCCTTCTGCGCGCGGATCCGCTCATGGTCGGCGAACGCGGACGCAGCCGCCTCGGCGACGAGCGCGTCCTTCGACGCGAACTGCTTGTAGAACCCGCCGTGCGTCAGTCCGACCGCCGACATCATGTCGGCGACGCTGACGCCGATCCCCCGCTCACGCAGCAGCCGGGCGGCGGCGGCCACCACCCGGGCTCGGTTTGCCTGCGCTTGCGCCTGCGACACGCGACCCATCGGGCAGCCTCCGTCCGTTCACTTAGATGACAAGTATCACCTATCGTAGGACGGATGCGTACTCCGGCGGCCCGGATTGGTCGGCCGCGGTCAGTCGTCGGTGACGGTGATGGTGACCTCGATGTTGCCGCGCGTCGCGTTGGAGTAGGGGCACAGCTCGTGCGCGAAGTCGGCGAGCTCCTGGGCCTGCTCGTGCGGCAGGTCCGGGATGGTGACTTCGAGTTCGACCGCCAACTCGTAGCCGGCTCCCTCGGTTTTAGGGCCGATGTGCACGCGCCCGCCGACGCTGGTGTCGGCGATCTTGACCTTCCGGATGCGGGCCGCCGACTGGAGCGCGGAGTGGAAGCACGCCGCGTATCCCGCCGCGAACAGCAACTCGGGGTTCGCACCCTCGCCGGAGCCGCCCATCGAGACCGGGATCGCCAGGTCCAGGTCGACTCGGCCGTCGGTGGTGCGCACGTGGCCGTTGCGCCCCGCTCCGGTCGACAGTGCCTCGGCCGTGTAGAGAACCTTCTCCATTGGACGTCTCCCTCACCAAGCGTCGTCGGGGGCTGTGGCGCCAGCCATGCTTACCGTGAACTAAGAGTTCGACGATCATCCTACGCACCGATCATTTCGCGGCTACGTCCTGGCGTAGCTTCCCGATCGCAGTGCCGAGGTCGAGCTCGATGCCGTCCGGCTGCTGGAGTCCCATTTCGAACAGCAGCTTCGCGAACTCCACGCTCTCGGGGCGCCCGGCGGTCGCCGGCCCCGGCAGGATCGCGGTGTCCGAACTCTAGATTGTGTTTCTAAAGTCGGGCAGCAGTGTGCCGCTCGTGAGCGCCGACCTCGCGAGGCGGCTGCCATCGGGTATTCTGTGGAGAGGATTTCTAACGTTGTAATCCGCGCGGATGGTGGGAATGGGAGCGGACCTTGGCGATGCGGCCTTGAGCGAGGAGCGCGTGACGGCGCGGGGCGGAGCAGCGCGGCTTCGCGATGTCGCGCTGGCCGCCGGGGTGTCGGTGAAGACCGTGTCGAACGTCGTCAACGGCACGGCGCGGGTCGCGGACGCCACCCGAGACCGGGTACAGCAGGCCATTGACGCGCTCGGCTACCACCCGAACATGATGGCTCGACGGCTCCGGACCGGGCGCAGCGGCGTGATCGCGCTCGCCTTTCCGGAGTTGCCGAACCCTTACTTCGCCGAGCTCGCCATCGAGGTGATAGCCAGCGCACGGCGGCACGGTTGCACCGTGCTGATGGACGACACGGCCGGCGACGCGGCGGCCGAGCTTCGCATCGCCAGCGGTCTCGGCGATCCGATGATCGACGGGGTGATCCTCAGCCCGCTCGCCCTGGACCAGAACGAGCTGGCGTCGAGGGATCGGCAGATTCCGCTCGTCCTACTCGGCGAGGCGGACTACGGGCTCGTATGCGACCACGTCCACATCGACAACATCTCGGCCGCGCGCGACGCCACGCAGCACCTGATCGACCAGGGCTATCGGCGGATCGGCGCGATTGGATGGCAGGATCCGTCCCCGCGCGCGACCGCGCAGCAGCGTCAGCTCGGCTACTCCGAGGCGCTGCGCGGGGCGGGGCTGCCCGTGGAACAGGCGCTCTTCCCGCCGGTGCGCGGTTACGCACGGCCGGACGGCGCGGCAGCGATGCGCAAGCTGCTCAAGCTGCCGGACCTGCCGGACGCAGTGTTCTGTTTCAACGACATGATGGCGCTCGGCGCGATGCGCGCTATCCACGATGCGGGTCTGCGCGTGCCGCAGGACATTGCCATCGTCGGCTTCGACGATGTTGAGGACGGCGAGTACTCGATTCCGTCGCTGACCACCATCGCGCCGGACAAGACGAAGATCGCTGATGCGGCGGTCGACACGTTGCTCTATCGGATCAACGACGGGTACGACGAGCCGTGCCGGTTGATCCAGCCGGGATATCGGCTGGTGGTGCGGGAAAGCAGTCGGCGGGGTTGAGCAGCGCTCAGCCGAGTCGCCGCTCTCGGCTGAGCGCGGTCTGGAGCAGCACGACGATCGCGAGGACGCCGCCGTTGACGGCGTCGGTGAACGCGGAGCCGTACTGCGAAAAGTAGTGGTCGATCAGGTTGTGGATTACCGCGAGCAGCAGCACGCCGCACACCGTGCCGCCGATCGAGCCGAAGCCGCCGGTCAACAGCGTGCCGCCGATGACTACCGAGGCGATCGCGGTCAGTTCGTATCCGACGCCGATCGTGGTGACGCCGGAGCCGAGCCGCGAACCGCCGAGCGCCCCGGCGACGCCCGCGAGCGTGCCGGAGAGCAGGTAGACCAGCACTTTCGCGCGGTCAACCGGTAGGCCGAGTAGCCGGGCGGCGTTTTCGTTGCCGCCGATCGCGGTGAGCGAGGCGCCGAAGCCGGTGCGTTCGAGCAGTAGCCAGCCGAGGGCGAAGAGCGCTGCGACGATAAGCACCGGCGTCCACGTGCCCTGACCGAGGTTGCGGAACCACGAGCCCTGCGGCACCAGGTACGTCGTCGAGCCCTCATTGGTGATCGCTTGGAGCAGGCCGCGTGCGCCGAGCAGGCCGGCGAGGGTGACGATGAACGGCGCCATTCGGGCTTTCGCGACGAGGAGGCCCTGCAGCGCGCCCCACGCTGCGCATACGGCGACAGGCAGTGCGATCGCCAGCCACATCCCGGTCTGCGCGCCGCGTGCGGCGAGCACGCCGCCGAGTGCGTAGAGCGAGCCGACGGATAGGTCGATGCCGCCGGTGGTGATTACGAAGGTCATCGCGAGGGCGAGCAGCCAGACGAAGGCGTTGTTTCCCAGGATGCTGCTGATGTTCGACCAGGTGGGGAACGCCGGCGAGAGGGCGGAGGCAAGAGCCACGACGAGTGCGAGGACGGCGAACGCGCCGCGGCGCTGGATTTGGTACGAGATTCGTTCGCGCAGCGTGGGCTGTTGATGCGGGTCGGCGGGTTCTCGGTGCGGGGCCGGGGCCGGACGGCAGCATGCGCTTCAGGGTGCTGCTGCTCATCGGGTCCCTCGTTCCCGGGAGGCGTAGACGGCGAAGCAGATGATGGCGGCCTCGACGATCTGCGTGTACGAGGCGTGGACGTTGTGCTGCGTCAGGACGGCCGTGATCAGCTGCATGAACAGCGCACCGGCGACCGTGCCGAGCACGCGTACTCGGCCGCCGGAGAGTGGAGTGCCGCCGACCACGACCGCGGTGATCGCGTTGAGCTCCATGCTCAAGCCCTGGTTCGCTGGGTCGGCCTCGGCGCCGTGGCCGACGATCAGTACTCCGGCGAGCGCGGAGAGGATGCCGGAGATCACGTATACGGTGATCAGCACTCTGCGGACCGGGAGTCCGGCGAGACGGCTGGCAGCGCGGTTGTCGCCGATCGCGACGAGTTGGCGGCCGAAGGTAGTGAACCGCATGACCAGGCCGGTGATTGCGGCGGCGGCCAGCGCGATCCACGCCATCACGGGAACGCCGAGCGCGGTGTTCTCGCCGAGGCCTAGCAGGGTGCTGTCGACGACCGGCTTGGCCGCGTCGCCGTTCATCAACTCGGCCAAGCCGCGCAGGCCGATCATCAGGGCCAGAGTTGCGACGATCGGCTGCACACCGGCGAATGCGACCATTGATCCGCCGACGGCTCCTGACGTGGCGCCGAGCAGCAGCGCGATGCCGAACGCAGGCCACAGACCGTAGCCGATGTAGAGCGGAACGACGGCTGCGGCGAGCGCGATGACCGCGCCAACGGACAGGTCGATGCCCTCGGTGCCGATGACCAGCGCCATGCCGAGCGCGACGAGGAGCGTCGGGGCGAGTTGGAAGAGCTGCACGCGCCAGTTGCTCGCGGAGAGGAAGTCGGAGTTCAGCGCGACCGCGACGATGAGGAGAACGACTAAGGCACCGTATACGCCGTAGGTCTGGAGCCGGCGCAGTATTCGGTTGCGGTTAAGGGTGGTGGGTGCCCAGGTCGTGGAAGTCATTGCTGCTGCTCCTCGGCCTGTGGCGCCGCAGTGGCGGGAGCTGGGGTTTCGGGCGGCGAATTGTCGTGCGCGGAGTCTTCAGGTGCTGTGGCGAGTGCGTGCATCAGGCGGTCCTCGGTTACGTCGTCGCCTTCGAGATGGCCGACCACCGCGCCGTCTTTGAGGACCACGATTCGGTCCGAGCCCTCGATCAGCTCCTCCAGCTCGGAGGAGATCAGCAGCACGGCCAGACCCTCGCGGGCCAGCTCGTCGATCAGGGCTTGTACTTCGGCCTTCGCGCCGACGTCTATGCCGCGCGTCGGCTCGTCCAGGAGCAGCACTTTCGGGTTCATGCAGAGCCAGCGGGCTAGCAGGACCTTCTGCTGGTTTCCGCCGGACAGGTCACTGACTCGCTGCTGTGGGCTGGACGCCTTGATGTGCAGGCGATCCATGAACAGCTTGACGACGGCGTCCTGTTTTTCGGCGGAGACGACGCCGGCGCGGGACATGCGCGGCAGCGCGGCCAACACGATGTTCTCGCGCACCGACAGGCTCGGGATGATGCCCTCGGCCTTGCGGTCCTCGGCGAGCATCACCACGCCGGCGCGCATCGCGGCGGCCGGGTTGCGGCGATGAAGCCGCTTGCCATCGACCTCGACGGTGCCGCCGCCGGTCGGTAGCGCGCCGATGATCGCCTTGGCGGTTTCGCTGCGACCGGCGCCGAGCATGCCGCCGAGTCCGACGACCTCGCCCGCGTGCACGTCGAGGCTGACGCCGTGCAGGCGGTGCCGAATCTCGAGGGACTCGGCGCGCAGCGCGGGTTTGCGCTCGTCGCGCGGTACGTGGCTCGCCGCGTCGAACGCGGTCGCACCTTCGGCGCGCACGGCGGACAGTTCGCGACCGAGCATGAGCGCGATCAGTTCGAGCCGGCCGAGCCCGGCGAGATCGCCGGTGTGCACGACGCTGCCGTCGCGCATGACCGTCACGCGATCGCAGATCTCGTACAGTTCGTCCAACCGATGGCTGACGAAAACAACTGCGATGCTCTGCTCGCGCAGCGTCCTGATGACGGAGAAGAGCGTCTGCACCTCGCGCGATTCCAGCGAGGAGGTCGGCTCGTCCATGATGACGACACGAGCGTCGGCCTCTACAGCGCGTGCGATCGCGACCATTTGCTGCGCGCCGAGGCCGAGCGTGTGCAGCGGTCGCGTCACGTCGACTCGCACCCCGTAGCGCTCGAGTGTTGCTGCGGCGTCTCGTCGCATGGCGCGCACGTCGACTAGGCCGAAGTGGCGCGGCTCGCGGCCGAGGTAGAGGTTGCGTGCCACGGACATCAATGGCACCAGGTTGACTTCCTGGTAGATCGTTGAGATGCCCGCGGCCTGCGCCTCCAGCGGCGTTCGAAACGACCGCTCCTCCCCCGCCAGCCGCACGCTGCCCGCGTCGGGCCGGTACACGCCGGTGAGGACCTTGATCAGCGTGGACTTGCCCGCGCCGTTCTCGCCGACTAACGCGTGCACCTCTCCGGCGCGCAACGCGAAGTCGACGCCGCGCAGCGCGTGAACACCGGCGAAGCTCTTGGTCAGGCCGGTGGCTTCGAGTACGTGGTCGTGGTGGTCGTCCATCTCAGTAGACAAGGCCGCCAGCGAGTGCGGACTGCGCGTTGGCGCTGGTGAAGTGGTTGTCCTTGATGATGACCTTGGGCTGCACGCCGGTCTGGCCGTAGAAGTCCCGCAGCGACTGGAACGCCAGCGGGCCGAAGCGCGGGTTGGTCTCGATGTCCGCGAAGACCTTGCCGCCGGCCACGTCCTGGACGGCTTGCTGGATGCCGTCGATCGACACGATCTTGATGTCCTTGCCGGGGGTCTTGCCGGCCGCGGTGGCTGCTTGGATCGCGCCGAGGGCCATCTCGTCGTTCTCCGCGTAGACGGCGTTGATCTCCGGGTGCGCCTGGAGCAGCTGCTCCATCACCTTCTGGCCGTCGGTCTCGTCGAAGTTCGCGGTCTGCGACGCGACGACGGTCATGTTCGGGTACTTGGCCTGGATTTCGGCGGTGAAGCCGTTGGTGCGATCGGTGGAGACGTTGTTGCCCGGCGTGCCGGAGAGGATCGCGACCTTCGCCGTGCTGTTCGTGGCCTGAGCCAGGTCGTCCGCGGCGATCTGGGCCTGGCCGTAGAAGTTCGAGCCGATGAACGCGATGAAGTCGGTGCAGGCAGTGCCGGTGACCGTGCGGTCGATGGTGAGGACAGGGATCTTCTTCGCTTTGGCCTCAGCGAGCGCCGGGCCGAGGCCGGCGGAGTTCTCCGGTGCGACGATCAGCACCTGCGCGCCTTGCGCGATCATGTCCTGGATCTGCGAGTTCTGCGCGTTGACATCAGCGTTCGCATTGCGCTCGATCAGCTTGACGCCGAGCGACTTGGCCTGACCCTCAATGCTCTTGGTCTCGGTGGCACGGAACGGATTGCTGGTGGACTCGGACTGCGAGAAGCCGACGATGGTCTTGCCGTCGGCGATGTTCAGCTGCGGCACTCCCCCGCCATAGGCCTGATACGTGCACGCGGGGCCCGCGCTCGTTGAAGGGCTGGCCACCTGCTGCGCGGCGGCGTTGTCGGCAGCAGCGGAGTTGGCGGTGTTCGAGCCGGCCGAGTTGCCGGAGTTGGTGCACGCGGTAGCGGTCGCGGCCAGGCACAAGGCGGTCAGTGCAGCGGCCGGGACGGTTTTGCCTCGCGAGAGGGCGTTCATACGCCGATCACATCCTCATCGATGCAGCTGGTGGGTACAGCTGGCGGGCGCAACGATCACGGTGATCATCGTTTTTCTAACGATGTAACGCGCCCAATTGAGGCATGACGGACTCAAGCTGTCAACAGGCTCCGCCGAACGAGCTCGCATCAGATTGGTCTATACCGCAAACGTTTCCGCGTGGCAAGATGTCCGATGAATCATGAACGGCCGGCGTGCCGCGTGCGTATGGATGCGGGTCGACGGGCTTGACGCGACCGCCGGTCGGTGCCTCAATGTGGCGTTACAACGATGTAGTGCTGAACCGTTTCTGCTGCACGACGGAGGAGGTGCGACGTTGGGAGGGGCGCCCGCGCTCACCAGGATGCGCCACGACGTCATCCGCGCCGAACTCGCGCGCTCCGGTGGCGTGCGTATCCGTGACCTGATGACTCGGCTCGGCGTCTCACGTGCGACGGTCCGCCGCGATCTGCGCGCGATTGTCGATGCCGGCGACGCGGTCAACGCGCGCGGCGGCGTGCTGCTGCCCGCTGACCGAACGCCTCGTGGCGTCGCGGCACTCGAACACGATGCGATTGCCACAGCTGCGGCGCGGGCGATCGTCGCGGACGAAGTCAAGGATCTGGGACTGTTCGGTGGACCACTGATCCATCAGCTGGCGCGTCGGCTTACCGATCAATCGCAGCTGCATGTCGTGACGAATTCGCTCGTCGTGGCTCGCATCCTCAGCGAGCGGAACTCGAGCTCCGGCCCGCAGGTGACGCTCCTACCCGGGACACTCCATCTGTCCGGCGCGGTGCTCGGCAGGTTGGCCGCCGATTCCCTCGCCGCGTTCCACCTCGATGCGACGTACTTCGATTGCGTCGGCTTCGACGCGCATGTCGGGGCCACCGTCGACGATCTCTACGAGGCAGCGCTGCGCCGACTCTCGGTCCAGGTCGCCGACCGCGCGGTTCTGCTCCTCGAACGCGCCCGAATCGGCGCGTACGCTCTCGGCTCCTTTGCAGCACCCTGCGATCTGGATGCTGTCATAGACGCGAGATAGCGAAACGTCGGCCCACAGGTTTAGGACTCCTAACAAGAGTGAGGTTGCCTGCCCTGCGGGAGTGGGCGTGTATCAGCCTTCGTTGATGTTTCCGGAGGTGGAGGTGTGGGACAGCCGAGACGCAGAAGAGGGCACGATGGCCTGTGGGTGCGGATCGCGCCGCTGTTGCCGCAGGTCGAGCATGACCCCAGGCGCGGGGGCCGGCTGCGCCTGGATGACCGCAGGGTGCTGCAGGAATCCTGTTCGTGCTGGACGGGGTAGTTTGGGCGAGCGGCTGGACAGTCGCTTCGCCTAGACGGCGATGGCGATCTTGCCGCTGGTGTGATGCCCCAGCACGCGTGCGATAGCGCTGGCGGTCTGGTCGAACGGATAGGTCTGCTCGATGACCGCCCTGGCTTCGCCGGTTTCGAGAAGATGGGCGAGCGCGTTGAGGTTCTCGCGGTTCACGGCGACCGTGGTGAACTTGACGTTGGTGGCGCCCTTGCCCATCAGCGCTGCCCGCGCCATCCTCGGCAGGCCGGCCAGCAGCCCTCCGGTGTTCCCGATGCTGTTGGGGATGAACACCCCCTTGGGCGCCAGCAGCCGTGCGACGGCCTTCGGCGGGTGGTTCAGCACGTTGTCCAAGATGACGTCGTAACGCAACTGGCTCTGGGTGAAGTCCTGCCCCGTGTAGTCGATCACGTGGTCCGCGCCGAGTGACCGGACCAGCTCGACGTTGCGGGTGCTGCACACTCCGGTCACCTCGGCGCCGAGCGACTTGGCGATCTGGACGGCCATCGTCCCGACGCCGCCTGAGGCTCCGTTGATGAGCACGCGCGTGCCGGGGTGCACCTGGCCCGCGTCGCGCATCGCGATCAGCGCGGTCAATCCCGTCATGACTGAGGCTGCGGCCTCTTCGAAGGTGAGTCTGGCCGGTTTCTTCACGAGCTGGGACGCCGGCGCGACGGTGTATTGCGCGAATGTTCCAGCGTTCGAGCCGTTGGTGCTGCCCCACAGGGACCCGAACACCTCGTCACCGGGCCGCAGATCGGTGACTGCCTGACCTACTGCCTCCACGGTGCCGGCGACGTCGCTGCCCCGGACTGGGTGCTTCGGTCGTCGAAGTCCGGCCTGCAGGCGAAGGATGTAGGGCACCCCCGCGACGGTGGCCCAGTCCGGGGTGTTGACGCTCGTGGCCCGCACTCGGATGAGGACGTCGCCGCCGCCGGGCAACGGTCTGGCGGTCTGATCGAGCCGAAGAACGCGCTCCGGCGCTCCGTAGCCGTCCTGGATGATGGCCTGCATTGTGGGTGGATCGGTCGTCATGCGCTTGTCCCTCCTGCTATTCGTGACCCGGCGACCTGATAAGCTCAATTTGGCCTTACATCGTAAGGGTATCACTTACGATGTAAGGTTAATCCGTACATCGTAAGGGTGTCAAGGGAGGTCGCCTTGAACGACAGCAGTCGGCTTCGGCGGGAGGATAGGCCCATGAAGATCGCCGCACTGCGCACGACAGGTCCCGAACGCCGCACTCCGCTGACCAGGCAGCGGGTGGTGGCAGCCGGCATCGAGCTGGCGGATCGCGACGGCATCGAGTCGATCAGCATGCGCAGGCTCGCCCAGGAACTGGGCGTCGAGGCGATGTCCCTCTACAGCCACGTGCGCAACAAGGACGACCTGCTCGACGGCATGGTCGATGCGGTGATCGGCGAGATCCCGACGAGTGCCGACGGTGCCCACTGGAAGACGTCGCTGCGCCAGATGGCCCTCGCCGCACGGAGCGTCGTCCTGGCTCACCCCTGGGCGCCGCGCCCCATCGAATCGCGAGCCACGCCGGGGCCCGCCGCGCTGCGGTACATCAACACCGTGCTCGGTGTCCTGCGCGAAGGCGGCTTCACCGTCGCACAGGCGCATCACGCCCTGCACATCCTCGGCAGCCGCCTGCTCGGGTTCACCCAGGAGCTTTTCGACGACTCCGGAGACGTCGACCCCGAGACGGCCGCCAGCATCGCCAGCGAGCTCGGCGCCACCCTCCCGTACGTCGCGGAGATGGCCCTCGCGGTCACCCACGCAGGCGCCCTCGGGCCCTGCGATGACGACGCCGAGTTCGCGTTCGCGCTCGACTTCATCCTTGACGGCCTCGACCGGCTCCAGCGCGGCTGATCCGGCTCCGAGCCGGCCTCGAACCGTGAGGTGTGGAGTCGTCGCCAGCAGACGATGGCACAGCCGAGGGTGAGGAACGCTTCGTGGATGTCGTCGCGGATCTCCCAGCGGATGCGCAGGCGGCGGAACCAGCGCAGCAGCGCGAGCGTTCCCTCGACGACCCACCGGTAGACGCCCAGCCCGGAGCCGTGCTCGGTGCCGCGCCGGGCGATGTGCGGGGTGATCTGCAGGGCGCGTACCTGGTCGCGGTACTTGTCGTGGTCGTAGCCGCGGTCGGCGTATAGATGCCGGGGTCGGCGGCGCGGCCGGCCGCGTTTGCCGCCGATCGCCGGGACGGTCTCGATCAGCGGGAGCAACTGGGTGACGTCGTTGCGGTTGCCGCCGGTCAGCATCATGGCCAGCGCGATGCCGTGTGCCTCGACGATCACGTGGTGCTTGCTGCCGGTCTTGCCCCGGCCCACCGCGGACGGCCCGGCCTTGCTCCGGCCCTTCATCGCGCGCAGGTGGCTGGAGTCGACCGCTGCCCGAGAGACGTCCAGCAGGTCTGCGGCCCGCAGCTCGGAAAGCAGCAACTCGTGTAGCCTCTGCCAGACCCCGGCGTCGTTCCAGTCCCTCAATCTGCGCCAGCAGGTCATCCCGGAGCCGAAGCCCAGTTCCTGCGGCAGGAACTGCCACGGGATCCCGTCGTACAGGACGAACAGGATCCCGCACAGCACCTTGCGACTGTCCAGGCGCTTACGGCCTGGACGTCGAGGATTGCGCACCACGATCGGCAGCAGCGGCTCGATCCGTGACCACAACCCGTCGTCAATCTCCCATGGCCTGGGAGCACTCTTCGTCGTCTCGGCCGGCTCGCACCCCCTTCGGCCTGCATCAACGAGGGCTGACACACCCTCATTCCCGACAGCCCGGAGGCCCCACTTTCGTCAGGAGCCGTCAGGTCAGGTCAGGTGGAACTGTTGCGCGCCGGTGCTGTTGCACGTGTAGATCTGCAACTGCGTCCCATCGGCGGTGTTGAAGCTTGGATCGTCCAAACACAGACCGGACTGCGGGTTGAACAGCGAACCATCAGTGCGCTGCTGCCAGACCTGGCCGCCGACGCCGTTGCAGTCCCAGAGTTCGACCTTCGTGCCGACCGCCGTGCCATCGCCGTCGATGTCCAGGCAGCGGCCGAGCGTTTCGAGCGAGCCGTTCGCGTTGTGGAACCAGTGCTGGTCGATCGCGTACGCCTGACAGTCCCACAGTTGGACGAACGTGAGGTTGGTGCCGACGTCGTCGCCCGCGACGTCGACGCACTTGCCGCCGGGGCTGTTGACCATGCCGCCGCCGTTGACCGAGAACTTCTGCGCGCCGGTGCTGTTGCAGGTGTAGATCTGCAACTGCGTGCCGTTCGACGTGTTGAAGCTTGGATCGTCAAGGCAGAGGCCTGACTGCGGGTTGAGCAGCGAGCCGTCAGACTGCTGAATCCACTTCTGGCCGCCGACGCCGTTGCAGTCCCAGAGTTCGACCTTCGTGCCGACCGCCGTGCCGTCGCCATCGATGTCCAGGCAGCGGCCGAGAGTGGAGAGCGAGCTGTCCGAGTTGTGCGTCCAGTGCTGGTCGGCCGCGCTGGACTGGCAGTCCCAAAGCTGGACGTGTGTCAAGTCGCCGCCGATGTCGTCGCCGGCCACGTCGACGCACTTGCCGCCCGGGGCGCCGATCGTGTTGCCGGTCGCAGGCATCGATGACGATCCGGAGTAGCCGGCCGCGACGAGGTTCGCCTGCACCGCGTTATCCGCCGAATCGCTCGGATAGCCGGCGGTCATCACGCCTTCGAAGAACGATCCGATCGACGCGTTGCTGTTATCGCCGCCGGTACCGAGGACGATCGAGCCCTCTTGGTGCATAGGCTGATAGCCGTTTGACGGCAGCGGGCCGTTGTACCAGGTGCTCAGTCCGCCGTTTTGTGAATCGCCGCCCTTGAGCGCGAAAGTGTTCTGGCCGTTGTTCTTCAGCAGCGCGGTGACGAAGTCGCTGTTGTCGCCGAGATCGCCGGTGTTCGAGCCCGCACCCTGATACTGACCGTTCTCGAGGTCGGCCGCGACCCACGGCCCCTTGCCGGAGCAGGGCGCGAAGACGCAGGCGGTGCCGAGGTTGACGGCGTCCATGTGGCCGTTGCCGGTGTCGGTGACCTGCGCCTCGACGTTGCCGAAGTCGTAGCAGCAGCCGCTGTTCACGTGTGTGCCGCTGGCGACCATGTACATGCCTTCCGGCTGGCCGTTGCGGGCGACGCCGGACCCGACGTAGTGCCGATAGCCGGTGCCCGGACCGATGTAGACCCCGAATACCTTGTGCCCGCCGGCCACGATCGGCAGCGCGGCGGCGTTCGCGCCAACGTCCTGGCCACCGGCCGTGCCGGGACCTTCGATCGTCAGGTCATTGTGTTGCGGCGACTGGTCGTAGATGGTCGTGATCACGCAGTTGGTGTTGGCGCAGAAGACGTCTTGCTGCGCCGCGTTGGCGTATCCGCCGGCTTGCAGCGTGCTGACGTCGGTGGTGGCGCCGTCGGACGAGCGACGGACCTGGTAGAGGCGGCCGCTGTAGCCGCCGTACACGGCACGCACGGTGCTGTACGCGGCGACGCAGGGCGTGCCCGCGCCGCCGTAGATGTCGCGGGATGCAGGTTTACGAACTATTTGTTCAGTGTATACCTTATACCTAAGTTCTTGGTTGGAGAGAGGTAGTCGGCATCTATTTGTTATTCACGACTTGGTGGGAATTGAGGGAATGAAGGGGAGACAGGATGAAGAGGGAACAGACCTTTAATAGCTGTAAATGCGTGGATTATGGATTTGGCTTCATTTCCATTACTCACTGCCACAGTCGCTGTTGTATAGATATGTTAATTCACTTCTCCACTTGGTGGGAAGAATCAACCAATCACGACGGTGAAGCCAAGCCTTTATGAAACACTTTCACGAGATGAAAGTTAAGTAAAAGTAGCAGCTGATACTTTTCAATCTATATCATGTTTACCGCGCCATCTGACCTCTCAAATCACAAGAGACTTTTCGGGAAAGATCATATTCTGGCCATGTGCGATAGTGAACCGTGCCTGCAGTACATTTGCGGACCTTGGGAAACCCACCAAACGCCAAACCACGATGCACTGCTCCCTGTATTCCCAATCGACATGCTCACATTCTGCTCGACTGTCAGTGTGGACGCAACCCACGCCATCAGTTGCTCGGTTGGCGTGCAACCATCCACCAGTAGCGCTAGCCGGGCGTCATGACCTGCTTCCCCTTCCGTGTAGCGTCCTGTTGCTGATAGTACGATCGTGGAACCGTCTTCCAGAACTGCACGTATGGCCCGACCTGGGTACTCGCGGGCAACACCGCCAATACGGAAGTCGCGTATCGAGTGCCGCGGTATTCTTTGCGTCGCGAGGAGGTTGCGGACGATCAAATCGGTGTCGCTTCCGATGACCTCTAGTCGGCTCCAGCGCCATCCCCACGCCGCGACTACCAGCAACATGGCGAGCGGCACGATCGCCACCACGATCGCATGCAGCGCCGCAACAATTGTGAACATCAGGACGAAGAGGGCGAAGACGCTGAAATAAGCGGCTATTAGCGCTCGAAATCTCCAGTCCAATCGGAGCACGAGGTTGCCGATCACCCTCCCATTCTTCAGCGCCTCGAGGATCGAGTGCCGCATCGTGGCGGGCTCGTCACAAGCGCCGAGCCAGCGGCGGTTTTCAAGTTCGTCGTGCGTGACTACGGAGGCGCTCGCGGACGTCCGATGCGTATTCAGTCCTACCCTTGCCGACACGACCGTGCAGGCTTAGGCAATCGGCAGGTAGCTCGTCCCTTCCTGGTACGACGCGGGGCTCCCGACGATGCTCCAGATCAGCGTTGCCGGGCCACGGAGCCCAGCAAACTGGGGGCGGGATGGAACTCCGAAGCCATCGGCGCGTTAAGCTGATGTAATGCGCGCGGGACCCATTGGTCTTGTCGTCGCCCTGGCCCTGGTGGCCGCGAGCAGCTGCGGCCCACGCACATCGTCCAGGCCGGCTCCCGCCGCGAGCCAAGTGCCCGGAACTTTGACGCCGAGCTCTCGCGAAACACCATCGGCATTTGCGACGCCAACGGGTGGGCCAGCGACCTTCTTCTCTGTAGGCACCGGCTCGTTATCGGCGCTGTCGGTTTACGAATGGGACGGCGATCTGATCGGTCACGGCACTGCCGCGGTGCCGCTCGAGTGCTGCACCGTCGCGCAGTCGCCTGATGGGTCTGTGCTGGAGGCCGTCACGACGACGAGGGCAGTGGTCCTGGGTCGCTTCGGAAACCTGGTCCAAAATCTGACGGGGCCGCTGATTGGGGGTGTCTGGGCTCAGGATGATGTTCACAGTTGCGTCGTCGAGCAGGACGGGCGCGACAGCGCTGAGGGGACCCTGTACGTGGTCGGTCCCGGAAGCCAGAACAGAACGGTCGCGACCGTGAGCGGCTTCGGACCGCATGAAGGAACGGGAGTGCTCATCTGCAACGTCGGCGGTAACTACGCCCTCCTGGCGACCAGCTTCATGGGGGGGGTGGAAGCGCTGATCAAGGTCCGCCTCAGCGACGGCACCACGGTCTCCGAGCAGAAAGCGAACGGTTCTAACACCGCCTGCTTTCCCCCGCAGGTGATCTCCCAAGGTGACACGTACGAGGCTTCAGGAAGTACGAATCAGGGCGTCGTCTGCGATCTCGCCACGGGCAGGGTAGTGGCTCGACTACACGGCCAGCCCGTTGCCATCTCCTGGAACGGCCACGTGGTGATCGAGATGCTCTCTACGCCGCCCAACTCCTTCTCCTTGGAGGCCATCGACTGGCAGACGGGGGCCGTCCTATGGCGCAATCAATCCGCTGCCGAGCGGAATGGCCTCGTCCCTGAGGTTCAAGCACAAGACGAGCCGAACGCCGATGCCATCGCATTGACAACCGTGCCGAATCCCGGCGCCGATTTTTCCCAGGACCACGCCGAGCTGTGGCTGATCCGGCCGGGGTATCGGGCACTCGAACTGAGCAACCAGGCTGAACCAGGGGTCCTCTAAACTCCAGCATCCGTCAGGCAGAATCCGTCGCCTCGTACGCTGATTTGCTAGCAGCCCTGAAGATAATCCCGGCCTGGCGAGTTGCACGCCTTCAGGCCGGCTTCAGCGTCGGCCGGTCGATGTATAGCTCGCGTGTACTCCCTTGAACGCCGACGATCTGAGCGAGGATGTCGGCCACCGGCACCAGGCCGAAACCCGCGAGTCCGACGAGAAGTTGCGATTGTCGCCCAGTACGAAGTACTCGCCGCTGGGAACCGTTAGCGGCTCCGGCGCCGATGACGCCTCGCCGTTCGAAGAGCAGCAGTTGTCCAGAAGGTGCAATGTCTCGGGCGAATACAACTCGTCCAGCACCTGGAACGCGCCGTCCCAGCCTGCTGGATCACTACTTGGGGCGGTGTCAGTTGCCATCGATCTCGATTACGTCACCGGGCAGGGCGATGACACGCTTCACGAATTCCTGCGACGGGTCAATGGGTGACTTCATCAGCACGATGTCGCCGCGCTTCAGTCCGTTTCTTCCGATCTCATATGCCTCGCGGTCGGCGAGCGCCAAAGTGCCGTTCGGCAGCGTCGGCGCCAATGGATTCGCCGTCGATCGTCCTCTGGGAGGCCGCAATCAAGGAGTGCGAAAACTCATTCCACCTGAAGGGCAACCGCAACCTGTTGGGCACCCTCAAACTCGACCGCGCGTGGTGTCTGATCGAGACGAAAGAGTACGTAGCGGCCGATAAGTTCTCTCGAGGCACTCCTCTCGGATCCAGACCTCCCGTCAGTGGCGCGACAACGGGCAAGCGCACTCAAGGCCGAAACGTTGATGTGTCAGGAGGAGTGGGCCGCCGCGCGCGACTTCGCGATCGGTCCTCTGTTGGAGTCGCGCCACCCCCTCGCCCGGGCTTTCCTCGCGTCCGCCGTGTGGGAGGCGGCCACCCGACTGGGTGATCCGTCAAAGGCTCCCGTCCCCACGCGACGACAACTCCAGCTGCTTGCCGTCAACGGACGCAAACCGTGGGCGGATCGTCTCATCGCCTTGGGACTTGAACCAGCTGAGGAGCGGCTCACCAGCGATCAGCCGCGCTCGCACGAAGCCACGGCCCTCGGATACGCGTCCAAGCCTTCGCTTCCCCCTCAGATCTGCGTATTCCGGTGCGCGTTGAGCTGTTTTGAGGAGGGATCCAGCACGTTCTGCCGCGTACGCCGATGTCCGTGGAGTATTCGAACCAAGCATTGGCAAGGCGATTCCCTCCGCAGCGAACCGGAAGTGGTCGCGAAATATGGTGTCAGCGACATCCAGGGAGATGAGGCTG
>CAVQPP010000155.1:0-6120 GCA_963714445.1 uncultured Actinomycetota bacterium | reverse complement strand
GGACAACGCCGGTACTGCGCCGGGCGGCGCAACCACCCCGCTCAGCCGCGCCGGTCCGACCGACTACCAGGCGCAGGCCGCGTACGGAATCCTGACCTCCGGCCGGGCCATCCACATCCTGGTCGGCGCGGCCGGCACCGGGAAGACGCGCGTGGTCGCCGCACTCGCCGCAGGCCTGGCGCGCGGTGGGACGGGCCGGGTGATCGGGCTCACCACCTCCACGAATGCCTCGCACGTCTTGGCCGCCGAAGGTCTCACCGAGAGCTACAACTTCGCGCGCTTCCTGGGCCGGATCCGCGGCAGCGACCAAACCCGCGGGCACCTGCCGGTGCGGCGGGGTGACCTGCTGGTGATCGACGAAGCGTCCATGGTGTCCACCGAGGATCTTGCCGCGGTCGAGGACATCGCCACCCGGTTCGGCGCGAAGATCCTGCTGACCGGCGACACCGAACAGTCGTCCGCGCCGCAAGCCGGGGTGTGATGCGGATGCTCCCGAGGAACACGGGTACGACCAGCTCACCACCGTGCAGCGGTTCGAGCAGGAGTGGGAGCGGGAAGCTTCGCCCCGGCTGCGGGCCGGCGACGCCGACGTCCTGGCCGAAGACGACCAGCGTGGCCGTATCCTAGACGGCACCCGCGAGCAGATGACGGAGACCGCCTACCAGCGCTGGCTCGCGGACCATCTCAGCGGCAAGTGATCCGCGCTCTTGGTCACCACGAACGCCCAGGCGGCCGAGCTGGGCCGGCGGGCCCGGGACGAGCTGGCCGCGCTCGGCCTCGTCGCTGTGGATGATCTGGTCGAGTTGCGGGACGGCAACGTCGCTGGCGTCGGCGATCTCATCGCGGCCCGCCAGAACGACCGCATCCTTGCCGGGGAGGCCGGCCGGGCTTGGCCAACCGGGATGTGCTGCGCATCGACGGCTGGGACGAGATCGGGGAAGCCCGGGTCGCGATCGTCCGGCGGATGACTGGCCCCGACCCGCTCACCCGCGAAATGGCCTGGTCGGATGCCGTTCGAGCTACCTGAGGACTACCTGGGAGCAGCACGCCGACCTCGCCTATGCCGGGAACGTGCATGTCGCGGAGGGCCGGACGGTCGACACAGCACACCTGCTTGTGGACGAAACGGCCGGCCGGGAAGTCCCTCTACGTGGGCATGAGCCGCGGCCGCGAGCGCAACACCGCCTACGTCGTCACCGAACGAGCCCGCGCCGCTGACCTGGCGCCCGAACCCCGCCCCTCTCCAGGCATCGAAGACCCAGGAGCAGCCGAGGATGCACCGCAACCAGCCCACCGGCTCGCCGTCCTCGCTGGAATCTTGGAACGGGAGCAGGGCGAACAGACCGCCACCGCGACGATGCGGCAGGAACTGGAGCGGGCCGCGAGCCTGGCCACCCTGGCACCGATCTGGACGGACGTGACCCGCACGCACGCCACCCGCCTCTACGAGACAACCCTCCAGTCGCTGGTGCCCGGCGAGATCTGGTTCCAGTATCAGCAGGACCCGGAGCGGGAAACACTGACCCGGCTGCTGCGCACCGCCGAGCTGGCCGGACACGACGCGGACACCGTGCTGCGCGAGGCGGTCGCCATCCGGGACTTTGACGGCGCGCGGAGCATCGCGGCCGTCCTGCACGGCCGGATCGAGAACATCATCGGCACCCCCGAACCTATAACGAGCAGCAGCTATGCGGACCGGACCCCGGCTATTGCGGATCCGCAGGCCGGCCAATTCGCCCACGACCTGGCCGCGGCCATGGACGAGCGCGTGTCCCTGCTCGGCAACCGGATCGCGCTGGACCGCCCGGTCTGGGCGCTGCGTTACCTCGGGGACGTCCCTGCCGACCCGGTTGAGCGGGCGGACTGGGTCCGCCGCGCCGGGCTGGCCGCCGCCTACCGTGAGGAACGCGGCTACGCGCACGAGACCGACGCGATCGGCCCCGCCCCGGAACGCGCCTCGCCCGAGCAACGCGCCAGCTGGCACGCGGCCTACACCGCACTGCACCTGTCGGATGAACGCCGCGAGGTGGCCGCGGCCAGCGACGGGGAGCTGTGGTCGCGTCGGGACGCCTATGCCCGGGAGACAGCTTGGGCGCCTCCCTACGTCGCAGACGAATTGCGGAACGCGCACGTGGCCGAAGACAGATACCGGGCTGACGCCGTCCGCGCCTGGTACCGAGCCGACGCAGCGGCCGATGCGGCCGAGCGGAGCCAAGCTCGTGAAGAGGCCGAAGGCTACGGTGCGCTGGCGCAAGAGGTGGGTGCCCGCCGCCAGGCTCTGATGGAAGTGGCCGAAGCCCGGCGTCGCTGGCACGCCGCCACCGAGTTGACCCGCCAGCGGGCTCTGACCGCGGACGCTGAACTCCGTCAGCGCTACCCCGACGCCGAGTTGCCGCCGCTGCACCCAGCTGACGAGCCCGGCCAGCCGGAGCCGGATGTAGGTGCAGGCCGAACCGAGCACCCACCCGGACCGGCCGCCCAGCGGCCCAGCACAGCCCGAGTGGACCTGCAGGCCGCATTGGCCGCAGCCCGAAGGACCGAAGAAATTCTTGCCCAACGCCAGCACCGGGCTGATCGGGATGCCGAGCTGGCCGGCGACGACCTCATGCGACGCCGGGAAGCCGAGGCCCTGGCGGAAGCTGCCGCACGCCGCGCGGCCGTCCGCCAGGACCCGGTCCCCAGTCGTCGTGCACCTTCGATGGACCGAGACGAGTTGGAGCTGGAGGCAGGCTGGTGAGCGAAGTTACGGTGAAAGCCGTGAATCCAGGCCAGGCCGACGGCGCGGCGCCACCCGAGGGCACCGCGATCGTCCGCCCGTGGAGTCATGTCCGCGCTGTACGAGAGCGCTACCTGCAGCGGTTCGTGAATCCGGCCGAGGCGGCCGCGTCACGATCCGCACGAGCGTGGGCCTGGGCGCTAGGTGAAACCGCATTGGCTCCGGTGACTGACCGGCTAACTGCGACCCCGCCCAGCCGGGCCGAGATGGAAGCCGAGATCACCGAAGCTGACCAAGACGCGCACACGGCACCCGGGAAGGCCGGGCCGACGCCGCCGCGACCATCCTGCGGTGGCTGCTCGGCATGGACGACCACGTCCCGGTGCGCTGCACAAATCCCGGAGAACTAGTCGGTGGCTTCGGGGACATTGTCCGCAGCCGGGAGCAGATAGCTGACCTCGTCGTGCTCGCCGGGCCCGCGCAGCGAGCCGCCGCCGTGCGGAGCCTGGACACTGGCGCCGTTCCCGGTGAGCGGAAGGATGCTCGCCGGGAGGCTGACTACCTCGACGGCGTGCTAATGACGCTCGCCTGGGTCCGCGGCGAGCGCGCGGAGACGCCGATCAGTCACACCCAGGTTGAGACGACGACCAGAACCCTGAAGCGCGAGCGTCTTCACGCCGAGGATGCCATCGAGCGGGGCGCAGATCGGCATGCTGCCGATCGGCCCTCGCGCTTCTACGGCGAAGCTGTCCAGTCCACTGTCTCCTGGCTCCTCGGCGACTCGACCGCGCCCCCTTATCCCTTTGCGAAGGCATCTACTAACGGGTAATTCACTATTGGTGATGACACTCTTGCTTACAAAGCGCAAGAGATATCCTTCTATTATCGCTAGGTCAGATTATTTCGAACACGCCGTAACCAGCTGATGCTTTCAGAATGGATGTCGGTTACCCTCGATATGAAAGGAAGGCGCTCTGATGGAAGCGAAGACCACCACCAGCTCCACCGTGCCCCGTCGGCAGCTCGGACGGCACCTGCGCGCGCTGCGCAACGAGGCGAAGTTAACGACCAAGCTGGCCGCCCGGGCACTGGAGTGGTCCGAACCCAAGCTGTGGCGAATCGAGACCGGCCAGACCGCGCTTCGCAGCCTGGACGTGGAAGCCATGTGCCGTGTCTACGGCGCCCCGGCCGAAGTCACAGTCGGGCTGTCGCAACTGGCCAAGGAGACCAAGGCTCAAGGCTGGTGGCACGCTTACGACGACGTCATCCCCGAATGGCTCAACCTGTACCTGGGCCTGGAGGAAGCCGCGTCCCAGCTGTTCTGGTACGAATCCGAGCTGGTGCCCGGCCTGCTGCAGACCGAGGGCTATGCTCGTGCCGTCATCAGCGCTGGACATCGTGACGCCGCAGCCGAGGAGATCACCCGGCGCGTGCAGGCCCGTCTCGGCCGACAGACGCTACTCACCCGGATGACTGCCCCACTCACCATCGGGGTCCTGCTCAACGAGGCCGTGCTGCGCCGTCCCGTCGGCGGCCCAGGTGTCATGATGGGCCAGTTGCGCCAGCTGGCAGACGCCGCTCTGCTGCCCAACGTGAGCATCCGGGTGGTACCGTTCCGCGCCGGACTGCACCGCGGCGCGCTACCGGCCCATTCGTGATCCTGCGCTTCCCGCTCAACAGTGACGGCCAGGAATCCGAGCCGCCCGTGGTCTACGTCGATGGCTTCACCGGTGCCCTGTATTTGGAAAAGCCTAACGAGATCCACCGCTACCACGACGCCTACGCCGACATCGCGGCCACCGCCCTGGACGAACCCGACTCCCGCACCCTCATCCTCGACGCCGCAAAGGACCACGCACCATGACCACCAGCACCATCCCGGCCGCTGCCTGGCGCAAGAGCACTACAGCAATGCCGACGGCAACTGCGTCGAAGTAGCTGTCGGCCCTCTGCGGTTGCAGTCCGCGATTCGAAGCGCCGCACCGGTCCGGTGTTTCGTTCCCGCGGCCCAATGGCAGGAGTTCCTCCGCAGCGTGCGGAACGATCAACTCGGCTTGGGCTGAGTCTCAGCCAAGGGTGTTGGCGGCCATCAGAATCAGCCCAGTGACGGTCAACAAGCCAACGCCACGGCATCACAGAGAGTGGCTAGGTTCCCCGATGGCCGACCGCCAGCCTTCTACCGATCGCCGATTCAGCGCGGGCCGAGAGCGGTCCGACGAGAGAGCCGATCACGCGAAGACGCCGGATCTGCGCGCCGGGCTCGTGGCGGTCTAGAGCGGTGGCGGGCGACTGGAGTTCCACCCGGTCGGCAGACATTCGCGGCCAGGGCTGATCGGGGAGTTCCCCCCCGACGGCGTAGTTCCAGGACCCGGCAACGCGGTTAGGACCTCTGACCAGGATGTTGTTTCGCCCCGCCGGGCTCGGCGCCGGATAGCACCTCGTCACGTGGATGCGTCATGTTGGCAGCCACGTACACCACGGACGCCTGCGGCGCGTCTGGCAGAGGGGACAGTCAGGCCGTCATCGCCGTGCGGAAGCGGCATCGTGACCAAGGTAAGGACATGTGCGCGAGCAAGAACGATAAGCCCCCTGCAGCGCGCCTTAAGCTGTGGATCGGCATAGAGCAGCGCGACCCTGCCGCTTCTGGCGGGCTTCAGCACCACCTCTGTCGTCGTCGTGAGCGACGATGCCGCGAACTTCAGGTGGCCAGGTGCGACAATACTTGCTCTTACCGTGGCTGCCATCGTGCTCATTGCTGCTGTCCAATTAGCGTATCATGCACGCATCTCCCTCTCTGAATTGTCAGGCCGGAGGATCGCTCGCGCCTTCTCAGGACATCGGTCACAGCGAAACCGATACCCAGCAGATAAGGCGGCAGCGGACGGTGATCACGAGCAGGGGCTGTGGCGAACGCAACTGACACGATGGGCGTACAACATCGGCCTTCTTGCATTGCTAGTGGGGCTGGGGCTGGCTGTTGCTCCGCTCCATGCCACTGGCGTACAGGCTGACCTCCGGTGCGTAGCATCCGGGCTAGCCTTCCTCGCCGCCGTGGCGGAACTAGTGTGGACGGTGGTGGATCCACTGCTGCGCTCCGGATAGGGGGGAAACAACCAGGTTGCCATGCGGCGGACTCGGAATTCGGGTGAGTTTCCACGGCTGCATGCCGGGCTTGACTTCCTCGGACCAACTTCGCCAATCAGCTCGCAAAGGCAGTAATGATGAACACTTGCCGGGAGTTCGGCCAGGGATGGCGCTGGTCCACGGACTTGGAGCCGTCGGCGAGCGACGTGGCCGACGTGACGCAGATCGCCGAATCGTGCGCCAGCCTCCAATCCACGACTGGCGTCGTTATGTACGTCCCAAACCGGCTTGTCTAGTGGCACCTCCTCAGCCAGCATCCT
>CAVQPP010000154.1:0-3393 GCA_963714445.1 uncultured Actinomycetota bacterium | reverse complement strand
AGAAAGCGATTGGGCGACCGCCAAATTGGGTGAACCAGCTCTCCAATTCAGACTGGGTAGTGTCATGAGGCAGACCAGTCATATGTAGTACCTTGCTGCGTTCTGACAAGAATGCGCGGACGTCAGCACGGGCATCCATTGGGCGAGTAAGCACATCTGGATGCTCGTGGCGTGGTTGAGACTTGTGAACAAGACCTCGAAGAACTCTTGCCAAAGTAACTGCCTCTTCCATGGCCCGACGGGGCGATGCAGGAGCGAGAGCTTGCAGATGGGAGGAAGTTGTGCTTGATAGGCGCACTCGCCTGCACGGGGCACGCCGGCCTCTGCGTACCCGGGCGGCGCATACCCGCTGGCCGGTGCGGGTGACGGGAACATCGCCGTCTCGGCCAATGCCGCGCACACCCCGATCGACCACTTCGACTACGCGGTCAACAACTCGTCGGTCAACATCGGCTTGCGTACCGACGGCTCGTCCTCGTGCTTCCCGGCGGACGCGTGCGGACGCGTGCCCGTCAACCGCAGCACCGGCACCGTCCCCGCCAACATCCCGATCAAGGCCGACACGCAGCAAGGCGGCACGAACTACGTCTACGTCACCGCCGTGGACGTGGCCGGCAACGTGTCCTGGTTCGGCGAGTACGACTACTTCCTGGCCGCCCCCTACAAGAAGACCGTGTTCGGGGACGTCACCGGTGACGGCATCCCGGACATCATGGCCCTGATGCGCGGCGCGGACGGACACGAGCACCTCAAAACCCTCCCGGCCAACACCGACCCGACGCTGGCCGCGAACAACTGGGTCGAGGCCGCCCCGGACACCGCGGCCCCGGCGGCCAATTTCGGCTCCACGAACTGGGACGGCGCGCTGGTCACCCACCTCGGGGCCGAGCGCGGGCAGCCGGTGGACGACATGTTCGCCTGGCAGAACGGCCACCTGTACTACTACTTCAACGGCGCGAAGGTCGGCCAGACGCTGCCGGTCGACGCGTTCACCCAGACCAAGCAGGGTATTGTCACGCGCCCGGCCTGTTCCGGTCCGTGCCCGCCCGGCTACGACCCCACCAGCTGGAACAACGTCAAGCAGATCGTCGCACTCGGCCCGGTCGCAGGAGGCTGTGACGTCAACGCGCCGACCACCGCTTGCAAGACGAATCTGATCACGGTCGAGGACGACGGGCACAACGGCGCGGCCCGGCTGTTCCTCTTCTCCCCGGCCGGCATCGGCCAGCTGCGTTCCCCGCAGCTGATCGGCACGTCTGACGGCTCGATCAACTGGGCCACCGCGAAGCTGATCAACCCCGGTCCGGCCGGCAACAAGGCGCAGCCCGACCTGTGGGCACTCGACACCAACGGCACGCTGTGGCGCTACGCGAACCGCCCCGGCGACCCGACCGGCCTGGGCGACTCCACGACCCGCACGATGATCGGCCGGGCAGGTCAGTTCAAGGCGTTCCAGACCGTCGCCCCGGCAGGCGACGTCAACGGCGACGGCGCCCCCGACGCCTATGGCGTGACCACGCACGGCCAGATCCAGCTGTTCCTCGGCTCGGGCTCAGGAGCCTCACTCACCCTGTCGCCGGCCGGCACCTACCGCGCTGGCGCGGTGGCGCCGCTGTCCTCGCCCGGATTCACCGCCAACGCGGCCGGCAGCGGCAACGCGATCGCCTCGCTCAACGGAGCGGCGCTGACGCCCGGGGCCAGCGGACCGCTGGTCTGGGCCGTCAACTCCGGCGCCGCGCAATACTGCATGGACGACCTGAACGGCGACACCACGAACGACAGCTCCATCGTCGACATCTTCGTGTGCAACGGCACCGGACCGCAGGTCTGGACGTTCAATCCCAACGGCACCGTGAGCCCGGCCCTGGCCGCCCCCACCAGCACCGCCGCCGGCAAGTGCCTCGACACCGGGGGCCAAGCCCACGACGGCAGCGGCAACGTCACCGGCGCGCAGATGACGCAGAACATGGCCGGCGCGCACATCACCCTGCACGACTGCGACCCGGCCCGGGCCGGCAACCAGACCTGGCAACTGCTGTCCAACCCGACCAGCGCACTCCCGGCAGGTCAGGCCCTTTACAACCCCGCGTCCGGGCTGTGCGCCGACGACCCGAACTACTCCACCGCCGAGGGAACCCAGTTCAGTCTGTGGTACTGCGGCCAGGGCGACACCGCGCAGATCTTCAACCCGCCCGCCGTCCCCGGCTCGGCCCAGAGCACTGAGGCCGAATCGATCTGGCGGCCCGGGACGAGCAACGGCACCGCGAGCATCCAGACCAACTGCTGCGGCGTCAACTGGTCCAACGGCGCGCAGTGGTGGTTCGTCAGCAGCACCGTGAACTCGACCTTCTCGCTGAGCTACTACGTGCCCGCCGCCGGGACGTATCAGGTCGTCCCCGCGATGACCAGGTCCTTCAACTACGGAACGGTCGCGCTCACCGTCGACCCCGGCGCGCAGCAGCAGAAACTGCCGAACACGATGGACGGCTACAACAGCACGGTCACCGTCGCGCCGTTCGACTTCGGTACCGCGACCCTGAGCGCGGGCGTGCACACGTTCACCTTCACGGCCACCGGCACCAACAGCGCGTCTACCGGCGACCGTTACGAGCTCGGCGTCGACACCATCTCCCTCGTACCGACCACGAACACCGCGCCGATCCCCTCGCTGACGCTCACACCGTCCGCCGGAACCACCGCCCCGCTAGCAGTGACCGCCGACGCTTCCGGATCCCTGGGCGGCGCGAACGGCATCGCGAGCTACACGTTCGACTTCGGCGACGGCACGGTCGTCGGCCCGCAGTCCGGGTCCACCGCCCAGCACACCTACGCCGCCGGCGTCTACACCGCAGCGGTGACGGTCACCGACACCAACAACGTCGCCGTCACCACGAGCCACCCCGTCTACGTCGCGGCAACGCCCACCGCCCTGGCAAGCACTGACGGAACCAGCAACGCGACCTGCGCCGCAACCGCGTCGTCGGCCCCGACAATGGCATCCCTCAACCCGACCCTCTCCGCGACCGTCGGCACCGGCCTGTCCACGCAGTTCGAGTTGCCGCACGACGCTGTCCACGGACCCCGTCGCTCTGCATGGCCGTCGAGCGGCTGCTCGGCATCGAGGACCGGATCCCGGACCGGGCCCAGATCATCAGGGTGCTGATGAACTCGACCGGATCGGCTCGCACCTGGGCGGGCTCGGACCATTCGAATGGAACTGACCGCGACCACGATCTTCCTGCAGGGCCTGCGCATGCGGGAGAACGTGCTCGACCTGATGGAGCTGATCACCGGCCTGCGGATAAATCACGCGTACATCCGGCCGGGGGGCGTCGCCAGACCTGCCGCCGGTGCGCTGGAGAAGATCCGCGAGTTCCTGCGCCAGGCCAGGTG
>CAVQPP010000153.1:0-5495 GCA_963714445.1 uncultured Actinomycetota bacterium | reverse complement strand
TTCGAGGGGCTGGCTGCCGTCGGCGGCCAGCTGGACGTTCAGGCGCGTCGTCTCGGCGGTCGTGACGATCTTCTTCGCCAGGTCGGTCTGGCCGGTGGCGAGGGCGAGGGCCGCTTCCTGCATGTCGAAGAATGAGCCGTGGTTGTTCTTCTGCGCGGCTTCTTGGGCGCCGTTGGTGCTGGTCATCAGCCAGCTGAGGAACTGGGTGTCCCAGTCGGTCATCGCTGAGTTGTCGGCGTGGCTCCAGCCGGGCGCGCCGGTGTTGAGGATCGCGACCGCGTCGAGCAGGTCGGTGAACTGCTGGGAGAAGTCGATGATGCCGATGCCGCGGCCGGGGACCGAGCACGGGATGAACTGCGTGTAGTTCAGGCTCGGGTTCATCCGCGTCGCGGGGTCGAGGAACCACGTGCGCAGGTCGACGGCCGCCTTCTGCGCGTACTCGGCGTTGCCGGTGTAGTACCAGGCCAGCGTCAGGTAGTAGACGGCGTTGAACATGCTGCCGCGCTCGGCGTGGTCGGTGATCGTGTCGACGGCCGGGTTTCGTACGCCGTCCTTCTGGATGTACGGGCAGCCCCACGGATTCGCGGCGGTCTCGGGCTGTGTCGGCCACCAATACGGAGCCTCACTTAGGTAGTCGTGCTTGTCGCCGCTCGGTGGTGTCTGCGGCTTGTCGAGCACTGACCACGGGCCCTGAGTGAGGTAGCCGTCCGCGAGCGACGTTAACGTGGATTCCTCGCTGCGTAGTGCGGGGACGCCTAGCCGGGTCAGGACGCGCGTTATCGCTAGACGTGCGCCGTCGAGGACGACTGTCTTAGGTATCGACGTTATGGACGGTGACGTTGCCGCCGACGCGGGGGTTGACGCCGAGACGACCGACCCCGTTATCGCGATGCCGGTGGCCAGGAACGCCGCTGCGACGCGGGGGAGGCCTCTTCGATGCCTGGTGAAAATGGCGACGACTCCTTTGACTGTGGGTTCTGAGTCGGGGCGTGCTGAGTCGGGTCCGGGCGGCGCGATGAAACTCGTTTCATATATATGAAGTTGTTCTGGACAGCATGCATGCTTCACATGTATGAACTTGCGGTGACTGTAGTAGC
Source organism: uncultured Actinomycetota bacterium (assembly GCA_963714445.1). Classification (GTDB taxonomy): domain Bacteria; phylum Actinomycetota; class Actinomycetes; order Streptomycetales; family Catenulisporaceae; genus Actinocrinis. The sequence goes on along the minus strand of CAVQPP010000153.1, from coordinate 4,398 downwards.
AGCGACAGTGACCGTCAACGCTCGGTGGCGCGTGGCGCGTGGTGACTCATTGCGTTTCACGTACATGAACTTAGTCATGTAGTGGAATCGTTACCACGGGATGTCTTGTCATCATTGGGCTGGCGTGCCACCGTCCCTGACACTGAGTCCTTCCACGCCCTCTGACACGCCACGAAACGAGGCGACCCACCTATGTCCCAGGCGGCGACAGCGCCGGCTCCACGACCGGCGTCACGCTCGGTCAACCGGCCGACCTTGTACTTCTTCGGCGCGCTCGGCGGGATCCTGTTCGGCTACGACCTCGGGGTCATCGCCGGGATCCTGGTCCTGATCACCAAGCTCTGGCATCTGAGCGCCCTGCAGAAGGGCGTCATCACCGCAAGTCTCTCGGTCGGGGCGATGATCGGCGCGGCGATCGCCGGACGGGTCGGGCACAAGCTCGGACGCCGCCGGGCCATCATGATCGCTTCGGTCGTCGTCATCATCGGGACCATCGTCGCGGCGGCGTCACCGAACTGGGAAGTCATGATGATCGGGCGCGGCGTCATCGGAATCGGCATCGGGTGTTCGTCCGCGTCCGTGCCCGCATATCTCAGTGAGCTGGCGCCGACCAGGCAGCGTGGTGCGCTCTCCTCGCTGAACCAGGTCTTCATCGTGTCGGGCATCCTGATCGCGTTCCTCACCGACTACGCGCTGGCCAGTCACAACAACTGGCGCGCGATGTTCCTCGGTGCGCTGATCCCGGCGGTGATCCTGTTCGCGGGGCTCTGGTTCCTGCCCGAGTCGCCGCGCTGGCTGGTCAACGCGGGACGTGAGGACGACGCGCGGGCCGTGCTCATGCGCACGCATCAGGGCGAGGACCCCGAAGCCGAGATCGGGAAGATCCGCGAGGTGATCCGGCTCGACTCCGAGCTGAAGGGACGCTGGCGCGACCTCGGCAAGCCGTGGGTTCGGCCGATGCTGATCGTCGCGCTGATCCTGGCGATCGGGCAGCAGTTCAGCGGCGTGAACGCGATCAACGCCTACTTCCCGACGATGCTCACCTCGCTCGGATTCGCCACCCGGACCGCGCTGCTGAGCGCCGTCATCCTCGGTGTCGCGAAGCTCGCCTTCACGCTGTGGGAGTTGGCGGTCGTCGACCGCTGGGGACGCAAGCCGCTGCTCGTCACCGGAGCGATCATCATGACGCTCGCGCTCATCGCGGCGGGTATCAGCATCCAGAACGTCCACGACAAGAACACGCTCGGCGCGACGACGCTGGTCTTCCTGATCCTCTACCTCGCCGGTTACGAGCTCGGCTGGGGCGCGGTCGTCTGGGTGATGATCGCCGAGATCTTCCCGCTGCGTGCCCGCGCCGCCGGGACGGGCTTCGCGACCGTCGTGCTGTGGGCGGCGACGGGCATCGTCACGGCGGTCTTCCCGACAATGTCGGACCCGCACAAACTCGGCATCGCCGGGTCAATGTACGTGTTCGCCAGCGTGAGCTTCGTGCTCATACTCCTGGCGAAGTTTGTGATTCCTGAGACGAAGGCCCGCAGTCTCGAGCAGATCGAACTCGACCTCCGCCACAGCGGTCTAGGCCGCGGAAGCACCGGTACCGGCAGTGAAGCCGAGCCGGTGGGCATCGACCGCTAACCGCCAAACCGACACATCCACTCGTCTCAGCCAACTGCGCTGAGTACGCAGTTCGGTGGATTTACCCGCCAGTTCCGCCGGATGGTTCTGCTGCTGAACTATCTAAGGAGATCGTGCAATGACGCACAGCAAGGCCTGGAGACTCGGGCTGACCGGGGCCGCGGCCACGGCGCTCGCCGTCGTCGCCGCGACCGTCGCCCCTCACGCGATGGCCACCGGCGCCGCCAGTCCGAGGCTCAACCCGTCCGTCGCCCCGGGCGGCAACTTCGACCTGTCTACGTGGGAGCTGCAGCTGCCGATCGGCTCGTCGGGATCGCCCACGACGATCTCGCCGAAGCAGCTCGAGGGGTCGAAGGGGTTCACGGACAAGTACTTCTTCACCGACAAGGCCGACGGGGCGATGGCGTTCTGGGATCCGGAGAACGGGGTCACCACCCCGAACTCCAACTTCGCCCGCTCGGAGCTGCGGGAGATGAACTCGAGCGGGTCGCAGGCCAACTGGTTCGCGCCGGGCCACCACACGCTCGGCGCGACCCTCAAGGTCACCAAGGTGCCCGACCACGTGTGCGTCGGGCAGATCCACCTGGGTTCCGGCGGTTCGACCAAGCCGCTGCTCGAGCTGTTCTACTACAAGAACGGCGACATCGACATGGCGATCGAGCAGACGCCGGCCGGCGGCAACGAGGTGAAGTACCTGGTCGGCAACGTGCCGCTGGGCAAGCAGTTCAGCTACGTGATCGGGCTGAGCGGCAAGACGATCAGCCTCAACCTCAACGGCAAGACCAGCACCTGGACCGCGTCATCCTCGTTCAACGGCTACGGCATGTACTTCAAGGCCGGCGACTACGACCAGAGCTCGGGAAGCAGCTCCAGCGTCGGAGCGCAGGTCGAGTTCTACGCGCTGAAGATCTCGCACAGCAGCTGAAGCTGAGCGATTAGGTATAGCGGCTAGGTATAAGCGGCCAGGTATAGGGGTCACGGCCTGGTGGGCTGGACGGATTCAGGGATTCCCGTCCAGCTCGCCAGGCTTCGTCGTTTGTGCGCTGATCAATCGTGTGTGACGACCGTGCCGCCCCACTCTTCCGGCGCGACGTCCGTGAGCGTCTGCGAGAACGTCCACCGGTGACCGGCTAGATCTTCGACGGCGTACTGGCGCTCGCCGTACTGGAAGTCCTCCGGCTCCGAGAGGATGCGCGCGCCGTGGCTGCGAGCCCGCTCGCAGTGCGCATCGACGTCGTCGACGCGCACGATGACTGAATGCGTCGTCTCGCCCGGGCGGGGTGGCTGGCGGTCGTTGCTCACGTCGGCGACGACCATCGCGCCGTCGCCGAACGCGAGCTGCGCGCGGTGGTCCTCGCCGATCCGGACCCGCTCGGCGAAGCCGAAGGCCGCCTCGAGCCAGGCGACCGCCGCGCGCACGTCGGGGTAGGTGAGCACCGGGATCACCGTCGCGCTTGGGATGGAACGGTTGGGCTTCGGCATGGCTGGCCGCCCTTCTCTTCGTCGGTCGCCGCTGACTGGCGATTTAACTTCTGCGGGGAGGTCAGCCGGTCGGTAGGGTGCTGGCATGAGTGAGGAAATACGGCTGCGACCTGTGGTCGAGTCCGACCTGCCCCTGCTGGAGCGAATCTACGACGATCCGGTGGACGCGTCCGAGTTCGGCTTCACCGGTTTCAACAATCAGGGGCATATCCGCAGGCGGTTCGAGGCGGGCTTCATCACCGTGGACGGCGGCAAGCTCGCCATCGTGCGTGACGCGACGCCCGAGGACTCGCGCGCCGTCTTCGAGGCGCAGGGCGACGTCTTCTGCGGGGACGTCGGCTGGCATCGGGTGATCACCGGACCGAACTCCGCGACGTGGAACATCGGCATCGGCATCCTCGCCAAGGAGCGCGGCAAGGGCTACGGGACGCGCGCGCAGCGGCTGTTGGTCGAGTATCTGTTCTCGCACACGCTGTTCAACCGGATCGAAGCGGGCACCGAGACCGCCAACATCGCCGAGCAGCGTGCGCTGGAGAAGGCCGGGTTCACCCGCGAGGGCGTGATACGCGGCGCGAGCTTCCGGGGCGGGGCCTGGCGGGACATGGTCTCGTACTCGGTCGTGCGCGCCGATGTGGATCTTGGGGGGTTGAAGTAAGGGGGCTGAACCAGGTTCCCGTCCGGTGTTCCTGCCCGTCCGATAGGCCGCTGTGCATCACCCTCGTTCATCCGTATTTCCTTTTTCCATTGGGAGTATGTTCCAGCGTCGCCGCTAGTTGCTCTGCGATGTCCGGCCGCAAGGCGTCGGCCCAAGCGAGCCTGCGGCGGCGGACGCGGTCCAGCAGCCGGGCTCGGTGGGACCCGTTTTCAACGAGATTGGGCAGCAGGTTGACTAAGACGGTGGCGCATGCTGGATCTGCCTGCGCGGTCTGCATCCAGGAGTCGAGCTTCTTCAGCACTATTTCCCGAGCGGCACTTCGCAGAGTCTGGCGAAGAAGGGAAGAGATCGCGTTTACTAGAGACGGATCGTCATCCAACAGTGCCAACAGTAGTGGCCCTTTAAGACGCTCCTCAAAGCCTTTCGGGAACGATAGTAGATCGGGGTGCGTTCCGGTGAACTGGCGTTCCGACAGTGCTGAGACCTTCAAGTCTGCCATTAAGATGACGGTCTGCAGAGCCAGCCGCCGGAGACTTTCGCGCGGAGGACGCCCATCGCGCTCCGGATGCTCTCTACGTTCGATCCAGTGGGACAATCGGGTGAGGACGGCGTGCTGCGCTCCAGTG
>CAVQPP010000152.1:0-4740 GCA_963714445.1 uncultured Actinomycetota bacterium | reverse complement strand
TATGTGCGCTCGTTTCATTCCGTTCTTGCTGCACTGCTCGTGGTCGTCACGCGATTCTCCTCGTTGTGGACGGCAGGGAGTTCAGGAGGGCAGGCCGAGCGCGGCGGCGAGCATCGGCCAGGAGACGCCGAAGGCCACGCGCCAGGCCGTCCAGTTGTGCGCGCTGTTAGTCGTGAAATAGTTCTGTGCCGGTATCCCGAGCACGTTCAGCCGATCTGCGAACGCGTGGTTCTGCGGCTCGATCGCGTGCTCCAACGTCTGCCCGATCACGTCGCGAACCTGCCCGCCGCCGTCGCTGCAGGAAATGAACAGCGATGTCCAACGCAGGTTCGTGACTTGCGCGTAAGGGTTGTCTTGCGCCCACAGCTGCGCGTTGTGCTGCGGGTCGCCCCACAGCGCGTCAGGCTGTATCCCGGCCCGGGAGACGAGTTCGCGCATCACTGCGGGCATTCCGGGATACGTCGTGTTGAGCACGCCGCTGTACGACGCTGCGGCGGTGTAGGTCTGCGGGTAATGCGCGGCCATCATCACCGCGCCATACGCGCCGGTGGACACGCCAGCGACCGCGCGCGTCGAGCTCGCGTTGTAGTCGCGCTCCAGAATCTGCGCGAGTTCGACGGCGTCGAAGGTCTCGTAGTCGGGCTTGTTCGCGCCGCCGTTCCACCAGCGGGTCGGGATGCCGGTCGGTCCGTTCTCTGGCATCGCCACGATCACGTTCTTGTTCGCGACAAAGGACTCGATGTTGGTCACTCGGGTCCACGACGTGTAGTCGTCATTGCCGCCGTGCAGCAGGTAGAGCACCGGCCACGTCTCGCCATCGGAATTCGCGCTCCAGCTGGCGGGCACGATGATGCGCGCCGGAACGACAGCGCCGACGGACGTCGAGCCGATCTTGAGATCGAACATCCGCGGGTCGAGCCAAGTCTCGGACTGCACGAAGGTGCCGTCGTCCGCCTTGCCGGTCGGCGGGGTGACGGAGGTCGGTGCACGTGACGGCGTGGGGGCCGGGGTCGTCAGCGCGTTCGGTGGGAGCGGTGGCGGAGGTAGCGGCGGAGGCGTGGGCTTCGCGGATGGCGAAGGCGACGCAGCAGGCTGCGGCGCCTTGGTCGTCGCCGATGCCGCCGGATGCGGGGTAAGGGGAGCGGCGTCGGCGGACCCCGCGCCGGACGTCACCGATAGCCACGCCGTCAGCGACAGCGTCAGGACCGACGTCAGGGCCCAAGCTGGGCGCGATATGGCGGACATGGCTGCGGTTCCTCCTACTCCGGCGCGGACTCAGGCGCGCAGGTCGGCGTCGAGTTGGCGGGCGAGGATGTCGACCACTGGCGGGTCGAGCAGGCACAGGTGATTTCCAGGCAGCGGACTGACCGTCAGGTCCGCGCACAGTTCGTCCCAGCCGAGAGCCTCGTCCTCACGCTCGTAGCGCCGGTCCCGCACGGTGTGCGGCGCGACCTCGGTTGCGCGATAAAGCAGCGTGCGGCCTGCGTAAGGGCGCGGCGTGTGCCGCTCACCGCTGCGTAGGTCGAGGAACGAGTCACGCTGATGCTCGAGCGCGGCCTCGGGTAGGTCAGCCGTCTGCTTCAACGCCTCGATGATCTTCGCGATCTGCCCGGCGTCGTCGAGCGTCGCCATCTCGTCGTAGGGGAGGTCCGGGCGGCGTCCGTACGCGTCCTCGATGTACGCGGCGAACTCCCGATAACGCTGGAGCAGCAACTCGCGCATCTCCTGGCCGGGGTTCGGCAGCGGCAGCACAGTGTCGATAAGGACCAGAGCGCTGACGGTCCCGTGCTCGGACAGCAGCCGCGCGACCTCCTGGCCGACGGCGCCGCCGAACGACCAGCCGCCGATCGCCCATGGACCGTCCGGATGTCGCTCGCGGATGATGCGCACGTACTCGGCGGCCTTCTCCGTTACCTCGACGAACTCCGTGTCAGGCAACCGTTCCAGGCCGAAGCACGGTTGGTCGGCGCTGAGGCGTTCGACGAGGCTGCGGTAGACGGCCGACGTGCCGCCAGCCGGGTGGATTAGGTACAGCGGCGGCCTGGAGCCTTCCGCGCGCAGCACGCGAACCGGGCCGTCGACCGGTGCTTCGAGCAGGGGCCGGAGCACTTCCGCGATCGCACCGACACTCGGTGCGTTATCGGCGTCCTTCAGCGGCGGAAGCGGCGTGCCGACGCGTTCGCTGAGGACGCGGACGAACTCGCCGATCAGCTGCTGATCCGTCGTCAGGACGCTCAGCGGCGCGGTCACGTCGCGGACGGGGACACCGGTGACGTCGTTCCACGCCTGCGCGATTAGACGCTCAGTAGCGTCGCGGGGGAGGACACCGCCTACCGCGTGTCCGTCAGATTCGGCCGCGTTCCGCCCCGTGCCCGACAGCAATTCGGCGACGTCGGCGATAGTGCCCTTGCGCAGCACGGACTTCGGTGGCAAGGCGATCCCGAATTCGCGCTCGATCATCGCCAGGATACGCACGGCGTGCAGCGAGTCGAGGCCGAGTGCGGTTAGCGGAGTGTCGTCGCCGATGCTCTGCGCGGAGTACCCCATGACCTGCGCGACGATCGCGCGCAGACGGTCGCGCACGGTTCCGCCGGACATCGGCGCGTTGGACGGAGCGGAATCAGCGGTCTGCCTCGTCGCGAGGTCGGCCGGGTCGAAGTCCACCCAGAATCGGCGGTGCCGCCACCGCGGCGAGGGCGGGTCAACGATGCGGGCACCGGCGTGCAGGGTCCGGCGAGCGATGGCCGGGTCGATCGCGCCGCGCATCAGCAGGGCCGCGAGCGAGAGCCGGAAGGTGACCGCCTCGTCGGTGTCGCGGCGCAGGGTGGGGACGACGAGCGCGTCCGTGACGCCGGCTGCCCGAAGCGTCTCGTTCATCGGGTACAGCTGCGTCGGATGCGGCGAGACCTCGACGAAGACACGGTAGCCGTCCTCCGCGGCGGCCGTGATCGCCTGCTGGAACCGCACGGGATCGCGCAGGTTACGCAGCCAGTAGTCCGTGCCGAAGACCGCCTCAGTGCGCGGATCCGTGCGGACCGTCGTGTACACGCGGCACTCAGGGCTCTTGTGCACGATCTCGCCGAGCCGCCGCCCGAAGGGCTCCAGCAGCGGATCGACGTGCGGCGTATGCCCGGCGGCTGCCGCGCGTAGGGATCGGGCGCTGCCGCCATCCTGCGTGACCAGCTCGACGAGCCGTTCGACGTCTTCCGCCATGCCCGCGACTACGCACTGCTCGGGGGAGGAGTGCACGGCGACGCTCAGGCTCGCCAGCCCATCCTTCGCCAGCGCCTCGATCTGCTCGGCGGTGCGATCGACCACGGCCATCGCGCCGCCGGACAGGCCGTCGAGCAGGCGGGAGCGTTCGACCATGATGCGGACGCCGGTCTCTTCGTCGATCGCGCCCGAGACGACGGCCGCCGCGACCTCGCCCATCGAGTGGCCGATGACAGCGGCCGGTCGCAATCCGTGCGCGCGCCACAGGTCCGCGAGCGCGACCTGGATGCCGAAGAGCGCCGGCAGCACCACCGGCGCCGAATCCAGCCGCGCTTCCGGTTCGAGTTGCGCGTGCAGCGAGATGTCGCCGTGCATCCGCATCAGCGGTTCGAGCCGGTCGATCGCGGCGGCAAACGCCGGTTCGGTATCGAGGAGGCGACGAGCCATGCCAGGCCACTGCGAGCCGTACCCGGAGAACACCCAGACGGCGCCCACTGCGCCGGTGCGAGGCGTGCCGAGGACGGTCGCCGGGTGTGGGTTCCCTTCGGCCAGATGAGTTAACGCTTCGGCCGCCTGGTCACTCGTGCGGGCTACCACTGCCGCTTGCCGGAGGCCCTTGCCGGTCCGGCCGAGCAGCGTGTGCGCCGCGTCAACCGGCTTCGTGTACCGGCCGGGTTCGCCGCGAAGCCAGTCGGCGAGGTGCGTGGCCTGTTCGCGCAGGCGATCTTCTGACGGAGCGTCGAGCACGAACAGCGCTGGTTCGGGCTTCGCGTCAGCCGCGTGCGTCTGCGTCGGCGCGGGCTCGTCCGGCGACGTGGACTGCCGGTACTCCTGCACCAGGACGTGCGCGTTCGTCCCGCCGAATCCGAACGCCGACACACCCGCCGTCGCAGTACCCGAATACCGTGGCCACGGCTCGGCCTCGGTGACCACGCGCAGCGCGTTGGCCTCGAAGTCGATGTGCGGGCTCGGCGCGGAGAAGTGCAGCTGCTTCGGCACGGCCCCGTGGTGCAGCGCGAGCACCGTCTTTACCAGCCCCGCGATACCCGCCGCAGCCTCCAGGTGGCCGAGGTTGGTCTTCACGGAGCCGATGAGCAGTGGCTGGTCTGGCGCGCGTCCCGCGCCGAGGACCGCGCCGAGTGCCCCGGCCTCGACCGGGTCGCCGAGGGCCGTGCCGGTACCGTGCGTTTCCACGTAGTCGAGCTCTGTCGCCGCGACCGGGCTGCCCTCCGCGTACACCTGCGTGAGCAGTGCGCGTTGCGCCTCGGCGTTTGGTGCGATCAGGCCGTTTGAGCGACCGTCCGAGTTGACCGCGGTGCCGCGAATCACGGCGAGCACCCGATTTCCGTCTCGCTCGGCGTCCACGACGCGGCGCAGCACGATGACGCCGCAGCCCTCCGCGCGCACCATGCCGTCCGCGCTCGCGTCGAACGCCTTGCAGCGGCCATCCGGCGCAAGCGCCCCGGCACGCTGAAAGGCGAGCGTGACCGCCGGCGACAGCAGGGCATTGACCCCGCCGACGAGCGC